>JAEXTK010000245.1 GCA_023406985.1 Spirochaetota bacterium
GCGTCGCCGTATGCGGCCGCGCCGCCGGGCGTTGAGGCCGCCGCGCCGCCCGAGACGGCCGTGCCGCCTTCCCGCATCCCCGCGCCGTGCCCGCCGGAGGCCTTCGCCGCCTTGTCCTCGCTCCCGCAGGAGAGCGCGAGGCCGGCGACCGCAACGATCAGTAAGGGCGTCTTCATCCTTCGCTCCTCGCCACGAGGATCCGCTCCGCCGCGCGGACGTGCATGGTCACTTCCCTGCCGCCCGCGGTGACGAGGAGGGTGCCGCTTCCCGAATCCCGGGCGATGACCGTCACCTTCTCGCCGGGCACCAGCGAGCGTTCGCGGTAGAACGCGAGCGTCTCGTGGCTCTGGTCGAGGACCCGGAATACCGTCATGCTGCGACCGGGCGCGCAGTCCGAAAGGGCCATCGTTTCCCGCGCCGGAACGACGCCGTCCGCGTCGGGAATCGGGTCGCCGTGCGGATCGAATTCGGGGTGCCCGAGCTTCGCCTCCATGCGGTCGATGAGGCGGGAACTCAGGTGGTGCTCCAGGACTTCGGCCTCCTCGTGCACCTCCTCCCAGGTGAAGCCGAGCTCCTTCACCAGGAAGAGCTCCACGAGCCGGTGCTTGCGGAGGACGCGCAGGCTGATCTTCCTGCCCTTCGCGGTGAGCGATACGCCCCGGTACGGTACGTACTCCAGGAGCCCCAGCTCCGAGAGCCGCTTGATCATAGCCGTCACCGAGGAGGGCTTGATCCCGCCGAGGGCCTCGCCAAGGCGGGTGGTCTCGGCGGGCTGGCCTCCCTGTTCCAAGCGATATACGGCCTTGAGGTAATCCCCGACCGCGGGGGAAACATCTATCGAATCGTCGAGGGTGAGCGTATCCACGGCTCGCCTCCTATTATTTAGTCGAGACTAAATATATCGAGCCGCGGCTTAT
Organism: Spirochaetota bacterium; assembly: GCA_023406985.1. Lineage (GTDB taxonomy): Bacteria > Spirochaetota > Spirochaetia > Treponematales > Breznakiellaceae > JAEXTK01. Next base: position 918 of record JAEXTK010000245.1, read on the forward strand.
ATGACAAATTTAATAATAAAAGAAAGGAGCCGCGCCTCGTTTCTTGACAAATGGCAGAGGGTGACAAATAATTAAACAACTTAGTTAACTAAGTTGGAGGGGCCGTGACCGGCAATTTCGTCGCTTCGAACCTCAAGGAATTGAACCGCCGGTCGGTGTATACCCTGCTCCGCGCGGAGGGGGAGATCTCCAAGGCCGAGATCGCGCGGAGGAGCGGCATCTCCGCGCCGACGGTGATCAAGATCGTCGACTACTTCAAGAGCATCGGGGTGGTCGTGGAGGCGGGGGAGGGGACCTCGGCCCTCGGCCGCAAACCCCAGCTCCTCGCGTACGAGCCCTCGGCGGCCTACGCGGTGGGCGCCGAATTCGACGGGTACCACCTGCTCCTCGGCCTCGTGGACCTCGCGGGCAGGGTCGGACCCCTCCTCCGCCGCAGGATGACGCCCGACGCCCGGAACTTCCTCAAGAGCGACCTGGCGCCCGCCGTCCGCGACCTCGTCGCCGAGGCCGGAGTTCCGGCGGACCGGCTCATCGGCCTGGGCCTCGGCCTGCCGGGCGTCGCGGGCCCTTCTCCGCGGACCCTCTCCTTCGCCCCCTTCGTCGGCGTGGATTCCCCCCTCGACCTCTCCCCCTACCTGGACGACCTGGAGCGCGAGCTGGGGTTGCCGATCGTCGTGGAGAACGACGCGAACGCCGCCGCCTTGGGCGAATACGCGGCGCGCGGCCTCGGAGAAGCGGGGGACCTCCTCTACATCGAGCTGGGGCGCGGCCTCGGGGCCGGCCTCATCCTGGACGGCCGCCTCCGGAAGGGACCGCGCGCCTTCGCCGGCGAGCTCGGCTACATCGTGCTCGACCCCGCCCACGCGACTTCCCAGGCCCTGCCGGGCTGGCTGGAGTCCCGCATGGACCTGGGCGACCTCTGGACGGAAGTGTCGCGCGACGGGGCGCCCACCGAACGCTCCCTCGCCCGCATCGCCGCCCTGCTCGCCCTCGCCCTCACGAATATCTGCGTGGCGGTGGACGTGGACCTGGTCGTGGTGGGAAGCGCCGGGCTCACCTCGTTCGTGCCCGATCTCGTGGCGGCGCTCAAGGCCGAGATCGGGCGGCTCTCCGCTCTCGACGTGCGTTGCGAGGCTCCGGTCGCGCGGGATCCGGGAGTCGCGGGCGCGGCGGCCCTGGCGGCCGAGCGCTGGTTGGATGGGATTTTCACCGGGTAGGCCGCGGATTCCGCGCCGCCCGGGATAAGAGGAGGAGACTATGCATACGGTACGAAAAGCTGGAGCGACGCGCGTCGTCGTTATCCTGCTGGCGGCTCTGGCCCTCGCCATGACGCTCACGGCCTGCGGAAAATCCGCGAAGTCCGCTGAGCAGGTGACCCTGACGCTCACCAGTTGGCGGACCGAGGATATCGAACGGATGAACCGGGTGAACGCGCTGTTCACGAAGACCCACCCGAACATCGTCATCAATTTCCAGCCCATCAACGACACCGAGTACGACGCCAACATGCGCGCCGGACTGGAGACGGGAACGGGCGCGGACGTCATCTTCCTCAGGTCGTACGATACGGGCAGGACGGTCTACGACAACGGCTGGCTCTACGACCTCACCAAGGTCATCCCCGACCTGGACAAGTTCTCCCCGGCCGCGGTGAAGGCCTGGTCCACGAGCGACGGCGTCACCTACGGCGTCCCCTCCGTCGGCGTCACCCACGGCGTGTACTACCAGAAGGCCATCTTCGACAAATACGGGCTCAAGGAGCCGGCGACCTGGGACGAGTTCATCGCGGTCTGCGAGAAGCTCCTGAAGGGCGGGGAGAAGGTCTTCGCCCAGGGCGCCCTCGACGACTGGACCCTCTACGAGGTCGTCTTCTCCGGCCTCGGCGCCAACTTCTACGGCGGAGAGAAGGCCCGCCAGGCCCTCATGGCCGGCCAGGCGAAGCTCACCGACCCCAACTTCATCGCGGCGTTCAAGGCGGTGGATTCGCTCCAGAAGTACCTGCCGAAGGGCTACGAGTCCCTCGACTACGTGAGCATGCAGCAGATGTTCGGCACGGGCCAGGCCGCCATGTTCATCGGCGGGTCCTGGGAGATCGGCGTGTTCGAGGACCTCGGGTCCGACAGCTCCAAGATCGGCTGGTTCGCCCCGCCGGTCCCCAAGGCCGGCGACAAGCTCCAGTACTGTTTCCACGTGGACGCGGGCATCGGCGTGAACAAGAATTCGAAGCACCTGGACGCGGCCCTGGAGTACATCAAGTGGGTGGCGGGCGCCGAATACGCCCAGGCCATCATGAACGAGCTGCCGGGCTTCTTCTCGTACACGCCGGCCAAGGCGACCCTGTCCAATCCCCTGGCCCAGGAGATGTTCGACGCGGCCGCGAACGCCGACCTCACCGTCCGCACGGTGTGGGAGAAGATGAGCGCCCAGTCGCCGAGCGGCAACTCCCTCATGGGCGTCGCGCTGCCCGGTATGATGGTGGACAAGTACACCCCGGAGCAGGCGGCGGCCTACGTCCAGGACCAGCTGGCCTCCTGGTACCCGCCGTTCAAGAAGTGAGCGCGGCGCGAGCCGCGGCATAAAAGGGGGCTGGACGAGCCGAGATACGAGCATCTCACGCGAGTGCCTCGGCTCCGTCCCGCCCCGTGCAAGGAGCGCGCATGAACGAAAACGATAGGGCGGCCGGGGGCCGTGAGGCGGCCGGGGGCCGTGAGGCGGCCGGAGGCCGAGGGGCGGCGGGCCGGAAGCCGTCGGTGGATCGAAGCGGTCGGCTCAGGACCTACGCTTTCCGGGCGGCCTTCCTCGCCCCGGCCCTCGTCGTATATACGGTCATCCTGCTGGTGCCTATCCTCGACTCGATGCGGCTCAGCCTCTATTCGGGGACGGGACTCGTGCCGACGGAGTTCGTCGGCCTCGCGAACTTCCGCAAAATCTTCCTGGATCCCTCGTTCAGCGAGCGGGTGTGGGGCGCCTTCCGGAACAACATCGTCTTCTTCCTCATCGTGACGCTCATCCAGAACGTGCTCGGCTTCTTCCTGGCCCTCGCGGTGACGCGGGCGGTGAAAGGGGCGGCCTTCGTCCGCAAGGTGAGTTTCCTGCCGACGACCCTTTCGGTCCTCGTCGTCGGCTTCCTCTTCCGCCAGATGCTCAACCCCATCTGGGGCCTGCTCGGCAGCTTCCCCTGGCTCGGCAACGAGGCGACGGCCCTTCCGGCCCTCGCGGTCGCGGTGAGCTGGCAGTTCATCGGCGAGTCCATCCTCCTCTACGCCATCGGCATAGACGGCATCCCGCGGGACCACCTGGAGGCGGCCCGGATAGACGGCGCCGGTTGGTTCCAAGAGACCCGCCACATCGTGCTGCCCGCGCTCATGCCGGTGGTCGGCATGGTGACTCTGCTCATCTTCGTCGGCGACTTCACCCAATTCGACATCGTGTACGCCATGACGACCACCATGGCCAATCCGCGCTACACGACGGACCTCTTCGGCTCCCTCTTCTACCGTTCCGCCTTCCAGTCGCCGGTGCGCGGCGGGTGGGGCATGGGCATGGGAGCGGCGGTGTCCACCATCATGGTGTTCGTGGTCTCCATCGGCGTCGCCTTCTGGTACTATCTGTTCAGGGGCCGGCTCAAGGAGGAGGACTGACATGCGCGCGAAGTACCGCTTCCGGGAGACGGGCTACTGGGTCCTCATGGCCGTCTACCTCGTCGTGATCTTCTACCCGCTCTACCTCATGGTGATGACCTCGCTCAAGCCGAACGCCGAGGTGTTCACCAACCCCTTCGGACCGCCCGCGGGCCTCTACCTGGACAACTACGCCAACATGGTGTCCCGGTCGAACTACGGGACGTACTTCCGCAACAGCCTCGTCGTGGCCCTCTCGTCCATCGCCGCGGTGGTGGCCCTCTCGGCCCTCGCGGCCTACGTCCTCGCGAAGTACCGGTTCCGCTTCGCCGCCTTCCTTTACGCCTTCTTCGTGGCGGGGCTCATCATCCCTATAAAGCTCGGGACCATTTCGATCTTGAAGCTCATGATCGATTGGCATCTCAACGATTCCCTCGGCTCGGTGATCCTCGTGAGCGTCGCGACGGGCATCCCCTTCGGCGTCTTCATCCTCACCGACTTCATCCGCATGATCCCCGAGGAACTCTCGGCCGCCGCCCGCATCGACGGCTGCGGCGAATCCTCGATCTTCTTCCGTATCATCGCGCCCCTGCTCCTGCCCGCCATCGCGGCGGTCGCGGTGGTGAACTTCATCCCGATCTGGAACGACTTCTGGTTCCCGCTCGTGCTCCTCAAGTCCGACGCGGTCAAGACGGTCCCCTTGGCGACGGCCCTCCTCTTCGGCCAATACCAGACGAACTACGGCTACGTCTTCGCGGTCCTCACGATGGCGTCGGTGCCGGTCGTCGTCATGTACCTCTTGTTCTCCAAATGGTTCATCAAGGGCATGACCGAGGGGAGCCTGAAAGGCTGAGGCTCGCGGGGCGCTACGCGGCGCGCGGGGCCCTATGGTGCGCGCGGGGCCCTATGGTGCGCGCGGTGCGCTACGGGGCCCCGGCCGCGAGGGCCTTCCGAATCAGGGACACGAGCACGGAATCGTTGTAGGGTTTCGTGATGAAATCGTCGAAGCCCGCCTCCATGCACGATCTCCGATCCTCCGCGGTGGAGTGTCCGGTCAGCGCGAACGCGGGGACTCGGAGGTTCCCGGACCGGGCCTCCCGGTCGCGAACGCGCCTGAGGACCTCCAGGCCGGTATGGAAGGGCATGGACAGGTCGAGGATGGCGAGTTGGAAGTCGCCGTTCTCGGCGACCTCCATGGCCGCGTTGCCGTCGCAGGCCGAAAGCACCGCGTAGCCCGCCCGCCTGAGGAGCTGCTCCAGGCCCATGCGGTTGATGGCGTCGTCCTCGGCGACGAAGATCGCCGGCGGGCCGCCCTCGGCTCCGTGCGAATCCCCCGCGGGGGCGGCGAGGGTGGGCGGGCCGCCCTCCGGGGCCGGAGTCCTCCCGGCGGGATCCCCCGGAGCGGGCGCCCCCGGTGCGGGCGCCGCGGCGAGTGGGCGCAGGCGAACGGGCAGCACGGCCTCTACCGTGGTGCCGACGCCGCTTTCGCTCGCGACGCGCAGCTCGCCGCCGAGGGATTCCGTCAGCCGTTTCGCGGTCCAGAGGCCGAGTCCCAGCCCGCGGTGCCGTTTCGTGTAGCTGCTCTCCGCCTGGAAGAACCGTTCGGTCGCCGCCGCGAGGACGCGCGCGTCCATGCCGATCCCGGTGTCGCGGACGCGCAGCACGAGCTTCCCGCCCGCGGCCTCCGCCTCCAGGGCGACGGAGCCGGCGTCGGTGAACTTGACCGCGTTGGACAGCGCCGCGGCGACGATGGCGCGGACCGGCGCGGCGCTGAGGTAGGCTTCCTGCCCCGCGGTGCCGTCCCGGAAACCGAACGCGAGCCCCTTGTCCTGCGCGGCGGCGCGATACCGCGCGACGGCATCCCCGAGCGCGGCGGCGAGGCCGGTCCACGCGGCGTCTTCTTGGCGGGGGGCGAACTCCGCTTGGGAATCCAGTATGGCCGCGACGAGCCCGGAGAGGTCTTCGGCCGCGGCGAGGATATTCCCGGAAAGAGGGACCGCGCTCGCCGGAAGCTCTTCCGCGGCGAGGAGCCGGGCCATCCCGAGCAAGCCCGAGACCGGGGTCCGCAACTCATGGCTCGTATTGCGGAGGAATTCCCGCTCCCGCTCCAGGAGTCGTTCGGCGGTTTCCTTCGCCGACCGCAACGCCTCCTCCCGCGCCTTCGCGGCCGCGCCCGTCATCTTCATGATGACGAGGCTGCTGACCGATATGAGCGAGAAGAAGAAAATGGTGAGGATGGAGATCGTGCCGGACCGGTTGAGGGCGTCCCTGAGCATGCTGAAGGTGAGGGCTTCCGCGTACCGGATGCCGTCGTTCAGCCGCTTGGCGTCGCGCAGCGCATCCGCGATGAGGGGCCGCAGGCTCCCGGCGTCGCCTCGTTCGGCTACGGCGGCCGGTGCGTCGATCTCGCGTAGTCGGGCGAGCTGGGCCGGGACGGATCGGTTCAGGGCGTCCATGCGGCCTCGGAGATCCGCGATCACTTCGGGGCGGTCCTCTCCCAAGATATCCGCGAAATACTCGAACCTTCCGGTGCCGACGTTCGCGTACTGGGCCGCTATGGTGACGCGGTAGGTGGCGAGCGCGGCCCTCCGGCGTTCATCCGTCTCCGCGGAGAGGTCCGCGGCCGCCAGTTCGGCGATCTGCATGGACATCCGGTGGAGATGGAAGGCGGTCTCCATCGCGTGATCCGAGAATCGGCGGAAATCCTTCCGTAACGCGGCCGATTGCCCGGCGGTGACGAAGATGCCGATGCCGGCCACGATTCCGATGGCGCTGAGGATGAACCAGAGGAAGGCCTGGTTGCCGGCGCCTCCCCGCGCTATTCGCTTACCCGAATGGAGTCCAGCCACCATACGTAGTTCAGTTTGAGCACTTCCATGTCGATGCCCTCCAGTTCCTCATGGGGAACCGCCACCGAGAGGGGGCCCTTGTTACGATCATCGGGAAACGCCGCATAGGGTTCGCCGTTCTCCTCGTAGGTGACGGCGTAGCGGCGGTCCCGTATCTCGGCGAGATCGATGGTGACCGTATAGTCGTTCGAGGCGGTGAGCACGGCGAACCGGGCGGCTTCGGCGAGACGCAGGGCGGAGAGGAAGGCGTAGAGCGAAAAGCCGCCGTAGCGGGTCACGCCGGGAACCCAGGGATCGGCGCTCGAGAATTCGGTCTTCGGCAGCGCTCGCAGCTGTTCCAGGGTGAAGTAGGCGGGCTCTCCCCCGTTCACCGCCCCCGACACTTCCAACACCGTCGCGGCGGAGGGAACGGCGTCATGGGCGGGCGTTTCGGACCAGACCTCGTACGTCGGGGAGGCGCGCTTCGCGCAGGCTCCGAGCGCCGCGAGCGAGGCCAGGAGCGCGAAGGTTCTGAATGCCCTTCCGGCACGGTCCATACGGAAAGTATGCTCAGAGCCCGGCAAAAGGCAAGATTTTCATTCCCCCATCGTCCTGACGAAGACCCTCCGGATGCGCGGGCCGTCGAATTCGGTGAACCAGACGGCCTGCCAGGTTCCGAGGACGAGGTCGCCGCCGGAGACGAGGAGGGTGATCGAGGGGCCGACTAGGCTCGTCTTGGCGTGGGCGGCCGAATTGCCTTCGGCGTGCCGGAAATCGCTCCGGTCGGGGGAGACGGCGGCGAGCTGCAGGCGGACGTCGCGGGGCACGTCGGGATCGGCGTTCTCGTTGATCGTGACGGCCGCGGTGGTGTGCGGCACGAAGACGACGCAGATGCCTTCGGCTACGCCGGAATCGGCCACCGATCTCCGCACCCGGCTCGTGATGTCGATCCAATCGTCCCGTTCGCGGGTCCGCACCTCGAACTGATCCAAGGCGGTCATGGCAGCCTCCTCTATCCGGAATACCTAATAATACGTGATGCGATAGTCGCCGCCGACGCGGAAACCGACCTGGCGATAGGCCTCCAGCGCGGCCCCGTTGCGCTTCTTGACGAAGAGGCTCGCCGCCCGGCCTTCGTCCCGCAGGAACGCCGCGAGCTCGGCGACGAGCCGCTTCGCGATGCCCCTATTCCGCTTCTCGGGCGCGACGAAGACGCCGCCGATCTGGTCGCGGGTGAAGGCGCGGGCGTTGGTGTTCGCCTTGGCGACGACCTTTCCGTCGAGTTCCGCGAGGAAGACGACGCGGGAGGCCAGGGTCCGCTCCAGGGCGAGCCTGCAGGACGCCCGATTGAGCGTCGCCCCCGAGGGAACGACCTCCTCCAGTTCATAGGAGGCTTGGAGCGGAAAGAGCGCTTCGGCATCGGCGAGTCCCGCCCGGCGCACGATGAGCCCGCTCGGCCCCGCGCGGAGGCAGGCCTCGTCGGGCGGCCCGTCCAGGTCCATGAGCGCATAATCGATGCGCTCGCCCTCGGCTACGCCGAGGGCAGCGAGGGCTTCCTCGGCGAGTACGGCGTCGCCCAGCGCCGCCTGGACGGAATAGACGCGGCGGAGGCGGAGGATGCGGCAGAGGGCGCGCCGCGCGGCCGTGCGGGCTTCCCGCGTGAAGGCGTCCGCGTCCAGTACGGGGAGCAGCGTCCCGCCCCCGCCGAGGAAGACGAACGCGCGGACCGGTAGGTCCGAGCGGACCGGTAGGTCCGAGCCTTCACGCGGGGGCGCGGCCCGGTCCGAGGCGAACCAGACGGTATCCCGACCCGGATCCCGCTCCAGGAAACGGCCGATGGCCGCGAGGCACCGTCCCTCCCGCGGGAGCAGGAACCGCCGGATCGGCTCTTCGTCCTCCCCGCGGAAGCGGCGCCACCTCACGGGCGCCGGTCCTGGATCTCGGCGCCGGAGGCCGGCGAAGGGCGCCGCTTGACGGTGAGGGGGAAGGGCAGCTCGCCGCGGGGGGCGGTCCTGCCGATGAGGGCGGAGAACCCGGCGATGAAGGAAGGCCGCGCGTAGCTGTATACCGCGACCGCGCCGTCCACCCAGGGAGCCTTGTCCAAATAGACGGGCGAAAGGATCGAGAAGGCGATGACGCGGCGGCCGAGAGGCCGGAGCGCCTGGAGGAGCTCCAGGCTGGCGGGATTAGCCAGGCAGAGGATGATCGTGTCGGCGTCCCGCGCGCTGCGGAGGAGGGCGTTCTTCTCCGAAGGCGCGGCGCGGTCTTGGGGCGCGTAGGAGAAGCGGTACTGGGCCGCGCCGGGATAGGCGGCCTTCCCCGCCGCGAAGAAATCGTCGAACTGGCCCGCGAGGAGCACCTTGCCCGCCTTCTCCGCCGTGAGCGGGAAGACCTCCGCGTCTCCATCCCGGCCGGACGCGCCCTCCACGAGGGTGACGCTCCGGACCGCGAGGTCCAGGAAGAACGCGGCTCCCTCCTTGTCGGGGACGCACTTCGCCGCCTCCGCGGGGTCGGGGACGAAGGGCGGCGCGTTCTTGGCGCGGAGTCGCTCGATCTTGAGGACGAGGACCCTGCGGGCGGCGTCGCGTACGCGGCCGCGGAACGCGCGGTCCCTGCGGCACGCCTCCACGAGGTTCTCCCATATGGGGTCGTCGAGGGCGGGCGTCTTGGACAGCATGATGACGTCGTTGCCCGCTTCCAGGGCCCGCCGCGCGGCGCGCGAGAGGCTTCCGGCCGAAGCCGCGGCCCCGTTCATGAGGAGGTCGTCGGTGATGATGAGACCCTCGAACCCTATCTTCTTGCGGAGCAGGTCGGTGAGGAACCACCGCGAAAGGGAAGCGGGTTCGTATCCCGCCGGGGTGCGCGGGAAGGCGAGGTGGCCGCTCATGATCGCCGGAATGCCTTCCTTGGCGAGCATGCGGTAGGGCACGAGCTCGCGCTCCCAGAGGAGGTCCACCGACGCGTCGATCTCCGGGAGGACGCCGTGGGAATCGAGGGCCGTGTCTCCGTGGCCGGGGTAGTGCTTGGCGGTCGCGATCACGCCCGCCGCCTCCAGCCCCTTCGCGAAGGCCGCGCCGAGCACGGCCGTCTTCACCGGATCGCGGCCGAAGGCGCGGGGCCCGATGAGGATGGAATCGGGGTTCGTATAGAGGTCCACCGTCGGCGCGAAATTCATGTTGACGCCGAGGGCCGCGATCTCCCTGCCGATGTAGAAGCCGGAGAGGTAGGCGTCGCGGGGAAACCCGGAGGCGCCGATGGCCATGTTGCCCGGGGTCTCGCTCGTCGCCCCTTTGACGTGCCGGATCCAGCCGCCTTCCTGGTCGGTGGCGACGAGGAGCGGAACCGCGCGGGGGGACGCCAGGGCCGCGGCTTGCAGGGAGCCGACCGCCCGGACGAGTTTGTCCGTGTCCTCGGTATTCCAGCCGAAGATCTTCACGCCGCCGATGCGGCGCTCCTTGATCCATTCCAGGATGAGGGGCGAGGGATCGGCGCCGACCCACCCGAGCATGAAGGTCTGGGCGAGCGCCTCCTCGTCGGTCATCGGCTCCAAGAGCGCGTCCGCGAGCGTCTCCGGCGGAAGCGAAGCGTTGAAATCGATGTCCCGGCCGTCCGAGGCGGCGAGGGGAACGGCGAGCGCGACGAGCGCCGCGACGAGGGCCGACGCGCGGGCGCGCGGCCTCACTTGTACGCTTCCCCTCGCACGTCGTCGATGTACTGGGAGGCGCAGTGGGCGGCCACGGCTCCCTCTCCCGCGGCCACGATGACCTGGCGGAAGGGGGTGGCGCGCACGTCGCCGGCCACGAACAGCCCGGGGATGGAACTTTCCATGCGCTGGTCGGTGACGATGGAGCCGCTCTCGTCCTTCGCGGCGTCCGGCACGAGGCTCGTCTGCGGGATGGAGCCGACGAAGATGAAGACCGCGTCGGTCGCCTCCTCCGTCCGCTCGCCGGTGTCGGTCCGCTCGAGCACCACCGAGGCGACCTTCTTGTCTCCCTTGATCTCCACCACCCGCGTGTTGAAGCGGATCTCGATGTTGGGGTTGTGGATGACGCGGTCGGCCAGGGCCTTCTGGGCCCGGAACCGGTCCCTCCGGTGGACCATGACGATCTTGTCGGACAGCTTGGCGAGGAACTGGGCCTCGTCGCAGGCCGCGTCGCCGCCGCCCACCACGAACATCTTCTTGCCCTTGAAGAAGGGGCCGTCGCAGGTGGCGCAGTAGGACACGCCGCGGCCGGTGAACTGCGCCTCGCCGCTCACGTCGAGGGTCCGGTGCTTCGCGCCGGTCGCGAGGATGACGGCCGGGGCGGTGAGGGTGCGGTCGCCGAGCGTAAGGACGAAGAGCTCGCCGTCCTTCTTGAGCGAGACGACCGTGTCGGTCATGAACTCGGCCCCGAATTTCTCCGCCTGCGCCTGCATGTCGGCGGCGAATTCGTAGCCGCTCTTCGGTTCCACGTAGCCCGGGTAATTTTCCAGATGGTCGATGAGGAGCGCCTGCCCGCCGCTCGCCATCTCTTCCACCACGAGCGTCCGGAGGTTCGCGCGCGCGCCGTACTGGGCCGCGGCAAGGCCGGCCGCTCCCGCGCCGATGATGATGAGATCCCTGTCCCCTTCCCGCATGTTCGCTCCTTGGTGAATCGATAGGAGGAAACGACAAAAGCGATCGGCTTTTGTAATTCCGTCGGTTATCCGTACCTTAGATAATATGAAAAGGTCGGCCGGGCCGTCAACGCGCCGCGTTCTCCCTCGGCTCCTCCGCGCGCCGCTGTTCGCCGCCGTCCTCAGCGCGGC
>JAEXTK010000253.1 GCA_023406985.1 Spirochaetota bacterium
GCTCCGCCCCGCTCCGCCTGGGCGGAGGGCGCGATCTCGGTCGACCCGGCGGGAGCCTCGCCGAAGCCGAAGTCCTGGGCGAAGGCGCCGCCCGCGGCGAGGGCGGCCAGGGTGAGGGCGAGCGCCGCGCGGCGGGGCGCGGCGGAAGACGGACGTTTCTGCGCGCGCATCACGGCCTCCCGGTCTCGAGGAAGCGGGTCGTGAACACGCTCTCGGGGATCTTGTCGTCGTATTTGACGATCTCCACGGAGATGGTGGTGGAGGTCTTCGCCTGCACGGTGGAAACCTTCGTCCGCTTCGGGGTGAGCCGGCCCTGGACGTCCTGGACCTCTCCGATCTCGAGCACCTTCACGAGGCCGCCCTTCTTGTCGTACATCTCGATCCGCTTCGCGATGGAGGTGGCCTTCTCGATCCAGGAGACCATCTTGCCGTATTGGTAGTCCGGATCCTTGGGTTTCGATTCGATCACCCAGCAGGCCGCGCCTTCGAGCGGCTCCTCGCGGAGCAGGACGTGGGCGTCAGCGTCGGCGTCGCGGTCGGCCGAGGAGACGTCGTCGTAGGAAAGGTCGGTGCCCATGAAGCTGCCGGATCCCTCGCTCGCCGCGATGCGGCGCACCTTGCCGAGCGAAGGCAGGAAAATCCAGCGATCGTCGGCCTTTCCCTCGTTCTCCACGGTGAGGAACCGCGTGCCCGCGACGCTCGCCGGCTTCTGGAAGACGATCATGGTCTTGTCGCCGGACTTCCCCTTGCTCGTGTACTGGTCCACGAGGCGTTCGGTGGTGGATCCGTCCTTGTCCTGGATGACCATGCGCGACCGGGTGGAGACGGTGTCGGCCCGTATGCGGTCCCGCGAGGTCCGGACGATCTCGTCGGCGGTCTGGCCGAAGGCGGGCGCGAGGGTGAGAGCGGTCAGGGCGACCGCCAAGGCGATTCTCTTCATTTGGGTTCCTCCATGTTCGCCCCGTTCTTCTCGAAGGGAAGGGGACGCTTGATGAATGCGGGTTGCAGGTACTCGAGCAGCACCGGTAAGAGCGTGAGGCTCACCAGGGCGCTCGTGGCCATGGTGAGGGCGATGAGGGCGCCGAGGTAGGCGAGCATGTTGAAGCGCGAGAGGGTGAGCACGGCGAACCCGGCGCCGACCGCTGCGGCGTTGAAGATGATGGCCTTGCCCGACGTCTCGAATGTGCGCCGGAGCCGGGCCGCTCCGCCCGAACCCGCGAGGCTCTCGTGGTGGTAGGCCGCCATGTAGTGGATGGTGTAGTCGATGCCGACGCCGACCGCGATGGAAGCCACCATCGCGGTGCCGATGTTGAGCTTGATCCCCGTCGCGCCCATGACGCCGAAGTTGATGAGGATGGTGATCGCGAGGGGAATGAGGCCGATGAGCCCCGCCATGGCCGAACGGTAGTAAACGGCCAGGATGAGGAACACGAGGACGAGGGAACTCGCCACCGAACTGAGCTGGGACTGGACGACGAGCCGGTTGAGCGATTCCTCGACGAGGGCCACGCCGCCGATCTCCACGCTCACGTTCTTGGGGAAGCGGTCGGCGACGTACTCCCTGATCCGTGCGATCGCGCGGTCCGTATCCCGCTGGCCGACGGTCCTGAGCTGGAGGCTCATCCGTATGGCGGTCGGTTCCAGGGGATCGTCCGCGAAGGAATCGATGTCGCCGGACAGGAGCACGAGGTAGTTCGAGATGAGGCCGCGCAATTCTTCGGCGTTCCGCTTGCCGTAGCGCGCGGGATCGGAAGGTATCTCGTAATAGGAGGCGCCGCGGTAGTTGACCTTGCGCGCGAGCTGTCCGACGAGTTCCCCGGCGCTCAGGTCGCGCCCGCCCGCGGCGACCGCGTCGGAGAGCAGGGCGAGCATCTCGTCCTTGGTGAGGCGTTCCTCGGTCCCGTCCTTTTCCGGCTTCCCGGCCTCGCGCGGACCGCGGACCGTTCCCGCCGGTGCGGCCGGCGCCGCCGGCTCCGCGGAGGAGAAGCCGAAACCGAAGGAATCGGCGCCATCGGCGGCGCCCGAGGCGCCGCCGCCGTCCGCCGCGCCGAAGCCGAAGGCCCCTTCCGCTTCGCCCGTGGCGCTTCCGGCCGCTCCGCCCGCGCGCGCGAGGCCCGCGGGACTCTCGTCGGCGTTGAACACCTGGTTGATCCGCTTGACGAGGTCGGTGAACGCCATCGTCTTGCCGACTTCGCCCACGTTTTCCGCGAGGTAGCCGGAGAGTCCGTCCATGGCGGACAGCACGTCGGGATGGAGCACGTCGCCCGGCTTTTCCCCGCGCACGACGAGGCTCAGGGTCTTGGATCCCCCGAAATGGGCGCGGATGAACTCGTCGGATCGCACCACTTCGGTGTCGCTCTTGAAGTACTCCACCATCACGTTGTCGATCACGAGGCGCGTGACGCCGACGAGGGAGAGGGCCGCCGCCGCGAAGGATACGGCGATCACCGACCGCTTCTTCCGCGCCACCGCGCCGAACGCGTCGGCGATGGCCATGCTCAAGGGATCGGCGGTTCCTTCCCGCGCCGAGACGGACCCGTCCGCGGCGCGCTTCGGCCGCGGGCCGCGGATGATGAAGAGGGCGGGGATCAGCGTGAGGGAGACCGCGAAGGCCACGAGGACGCCGAAACTGGAGAAGACGCCGAACTCGAAGATGGGCACGACGGAGGTGAAGCAGAGCGAGCCGAATCCCGCGAAGGTCGTGAGCGCCGCGAGGAGCACCGGCCGCCCCGTCTTGCGGAGGACGGCGTAGATGAGCCGGCGGTGGGCCGCGTCGTCCAGGTCCTTGCCGGCGATCTCGTCGTAATAGTGGCTCACCACGTGGATGCCGTAGGCGCTGCCGACCGCGACGAGGATGACCGGGAGGACCGTGGAGATGATGGAGAGCTTCACGCCGAGGAGGGCCATGGCTCCGATCGCCCAGATCGCCGAGATCGCCACCGTGAGGAGGGGGAGGACGATGCCGCCGATCTTCCGGAAGGAGAGGAAGAGGACGAGGAGGACCACGACGGATACGAGGGGGATGAGCACGCGGAGGTCCGCCGCCGTCGCCTCGTTCACGACCGCGCTGAAGACCGGCATGCCGGTGACGTAAATCCGCGTGTCCGCGAATCCCGCCTCCTCGGCCAAATTCTTGACCTTGAGATAGGCCTCCACCGATTCGCGCGACCCCGCGTTTTCGGCGTTCAGATCCAGGCTCACGAGGACCTGCGTCGACTTGAAGTCGTCCGAGACGAGGCCCCGGCGGTAGAGGTCCCAGGCGAGGAGCCGGTCGCGCACTTGCGCGATCTCCTCGGCCGTGCCCGTGAAGCCTTCGCTCACCAGGGGTTCCACCGCGATGCCGTCGGCCGATCCCCCGATGAAGTCGGTCGTGATGATCGAGGTCACCGAATCCACGGCGGGGAGCTCCTCCACCCGTTTCCCGTAGTCGCGGAGCTTCGTGAGGAAGTCCGCGTCGAGCACCGTCGCGTACCGGCGCTCCAGGCCGACCATGATGAAGATCTGGCTCCCGAAGACGTCGTCGATGCGTTTGGACGCGAGGCGGGCCGCGTCGTTCTCCGGCACGAACCGGAAATTGTTGTTGTCCAGCTCCGCGCGGGGCAGCTGGAGGGCGAAGAAGACCGTGATCGCGCCGATGGCGGCCACGATCAACCACGGGCGCTTGAAGAATCGATCCATGTTCATTCCTTTCCCGGGAGGGTGAGGGATTTCCGGTCGGTCCCCGCCGCGGCCACGCCGCGGAGCAGGAGTTCGAAGGTGTTCCGCATCTCTTCCTGGATGCGGCGGACGTCGCGGGCCTCGCGGGGCAGGCGGGCGACGTTGTCGATGATGGAGAGGGCGATGGTCATGGCGATGTGGGCGACGCGGTCGGGATCGATATCCTTGTCCATCGTGCCGTCCTTGACGCCGCGCTCGAAGACCTTCGCGATGAGGCCGCGCAGCTTCCGCTCGGTCGGCGCCTGCGCGCTTTCGTCGTCGGTCAAGGGGTAGGGTTCTATGAAGCGCTTGATTCCGGTGAGCACGAAGATGTCGGGCGATTCGCCGAAGAAGGTCAGGTAGCTCCCCCACAGCTTCCGCAGGGCCTGGAGCCCCGAGTCGGCCGGCGAGAGCCGCTCCTCCACGAAGGAGACGAAGGCGTCGGCCGCGTCGGACAGGATCTCGGCGAGGATGGCCTCCTTGCTCTGGAAGTAGAGGTAGAGGGTGGCTTTGGAGAGTTCCGCCGCGTCGGCGATGTCCTGCATGCTGAGCGCCGGTATGCCCCGCTCCAGGATGAGTTCCTTCGCGCGCTCCAGGATGAGGGCCCTGCGCTCCTCCTTCTCCCTCGTTTTTCGTTCAGTGATACCCATGGTAATAAACTAACCGATGGTCAGCGGAATCTCAAGGACCGCGCGTATTTTCCTTGACTCTCCCCTCGGGGGAGGGTGGAGCATGAGGACGGAGGCTACGATGAGGAGGAAAACCATGACTATCGCCATCATCGCGGCGTGCGTCTGCGCGCTCGCCGCCGCGGCGTTCCTGTTCCTGGGGGCGTTCGGAAAGGCCCTCTACGAGCCGCTCTCCCTCGCCCGCGCGGCGGGCGCGGGGCGGATTACCCTCGACCCGCCGGGCGGCGTCGTCTACGGCGCGACGCTGGCGGACGGTACGCGGGAGTTCACCCTGGAGGCCGAGGCCGGCATCACGCTCGCGGGCTTCGAGCGGGGGTCGGGCAGGCCCGTGCTCGTGGTCCACGGAGGTCCGGGCTTCCCCCCCGCGGGCCCCTGGGCGGGGCCCGTCGCCTTCGAGTCGACGCGCCGTTTCGTCTACTGGCACCAGCGCGGCTCCGGACTCTCCACGCGGCCCATCGACCGGTTTCCGACCAAGAACTTCTCCGCGAACGTCGCGGAGCTCGACCGGAAACTCGGCCTGGCCGCCCAAGTCGCGGACATCGAGCGCCTCCGGCGCGCCCTCGGCGTGGAGAAGCTCGACCTCCTCGGCCATTCCTTCGGCGGCCTCATCGCCTGCCTCTACGCGATCGAGTTCCCCGACCGCGTCGCGAGCCTCGCCCTCGCGGCGCCCGCGCCGATGATCGTGTTCCCGCCGGCTTCGGGGGGCCTCTACGCGGAGATCCGCGCCTCCCTACCCAAAGAGGACCTCGGCGCGTACGACGCGTGGCTCGCCGACTTCTTCGATTACGGCAAGCTCTTCTCCCGGTCGGAGGACGAGCTCCGGGTGCTCAACGGGGGCATGACGGCGTTCTACCGGAAGGCTATGGAGGCCCGGGGCCAGGACATGGGGGCGGTCACGGGCGACGACGCCGCGCTCGTCGGGGGCTGGATGATGCAGGCCATCTTCTTCGGCCTCGGCAAGAGACACGACTGGAGCGCGGCCTTCGCGCGGATAGCGGTCCCGACCGTCGTCGCCTTCGGAAGCCGCGACCTGAGCGAGGCGGGCTCTTTCGACCAATACCGCTCGATTCCCGGCGCGGTCTTCAGATCGGTGGAGGACGCCGACCATTTCTTGGTCGACGATCCCGAGGCCTTCGCGGAGGCCCTACAGGGGGTCTGGCGCTGACGAAATCGATCTAAAATCAACCTTGCGGGGGCCTCCTCTCCGGCATATAGTGTCGCCGGCTAAAAAATCCGAGGAGATTCCCATGGGAAAATCGATCGATCTCTCCCGCCGCGTCATGCGCCGCGCCATGCGCCGCGCCATGCGCCGCATCCTGTTCGCGCTCTTCCTGCTGTGCGCGGCGAGCGGCTTCGCTGCGGGGCCGGGGCAGCGGCCCCGACTCGCCCTGTTCGTCCTCTCCAACGAGACGGGCAACAGCGTGTACGACGCCGTCTGCGCGAGCGCCCGGCGCAGCCTGGCGCTCACGCTCCACCAGATCGGCGCCTACGATCTCCAAAACGTGCCGCGCGAGATCGGCGCGGGGGACGCCGAACTAGCCGCGGCGGCGCTCGAGCAGCGCGCCGACTACGTGATGTTCGGCGGCGTCGCCGCGGCCAAGGGAAAGGCGCTCGTCTTCCGCATCGGCCTCTACGACCGCGCCAAGGGGACGGTCACCGTCCGGCGCGAATCGCCGGCCGTCGCCTCCCTCGACCTCTTCGAGGCCGTCGACACGGTGATCTTGGAGGCGCTGACCGGCATCACCGGCGGCCACCTCGGCTTCGGCCGCGTGGAGCTGGCCTCCGCGGGGGAAAAGGGCGCCTATCGCGTGCTCCTGGACGGCATGGAGGCCGGAGAGGACCTCACGGAAATCGAACGGGTCCTCGCCGGCGCCCACACGATCACGATCATGCAGCGGCGCATGCTCGGCGAGACCGAGATCGGCCGTTCGAGCTTCGAGCTCGCGGAAGGCGCCGTGCAGCGCCTCTCCTTTTCGGTGCCGTATTTGACCGCCGCGGAGAAGGACCTGCTCGACGGCATGGAGCGCGAAATCCGGGAGAAGCGGGAACGCCCCGCCGCCCTCGCCGAGGTGGAGGGGAAGACGAACCAGCTCGCCTCCCTCCTCCACGACGTCTCGTACAGCCCGCGCCTCGCCGAATACCGCTCCCGCTCCCGGCAACTCCAGGCGGAGTGGGCGTTGCTCAAGAACCGCTTCCTCATCGAGGACCGCGCCTGGGAGCCCGATTCCCTCTTGCTCGATCCGAGCATCGTCGTGTACCTCACCGCGGACCAAAACCCCGATCCCGCCGCGTTGCGGCGGAAGGTGGAGGAGAACGCCGTCCTCCTCGCGACCCTGATGGAACTCTCGGCGGGGCGGGCCATGGCCGCGGGCGACCACGCGGAGGGAACCGCGCGGGTGGAGTCCATCCTCGACTTCTCGCGCTACCTCCCCGCCGAGCGCAAGACCGAGTACGCGCGCGCGATCGCGACCCTGCGCGACATCGCCGCGTACCGGGAGTCCGACCCGCAGAAGTACCAGCGCGACCTCGTCCGGGTGTTCGGCGCCCAGATCGCGGCAGGGAAGAAGCTCGCGGCGATCCGGGATGCGGCGGCGCGGACCGGCTCCGCGGTGGTGATCTCCACGGACTCGAGCACGGCCTTCGCCGTGGGGGAAAAGGCCGCCGATGCGCCGGGGCCCATCCTCGTTCCCTCCAAAGGCGCGCCGGTGGCGCTGCGGGCGGTGCACGAGGATCGCGAGGGGATCCTGGAGATCGTCGTGGCGGAGGGCCGGAAGATCGCCTTCGTGGATGAGGGTTTCCAGGCCTTCGGACGGGCGGCGCTCAGCGAGGCCGTCGCGAACTCGCCGCTCCGCATCCGCAGCATACCCGACGGGTATTCGGTGTACGTCAACGACGTGAAGGTCGGCGTGACGCCGCTCGGCCAGGTCATGGTGCCGGAAGGCCCCGCGACGGTGTCCTGCGAGAAAGAGGGGGCGCCTACCATCGAGCTCAAGACGGTCGCCGTGCCGGGGCGATTGACGACCGTCTCCCTCGGCCAGTCGGCGAGCAAGCCGCTGCCGCTTCCGCGTCGGTCGATCGCGTTCCGCGGAAGCGCCGACGAATGGGCGGGCATGGACCCCATCATCGAGGGTAACTTCGAGGGGAGGAACTTCCTCGGCAATCCCGACTACGCGGTGCGGAGGGTCTACGCCTGCCAAGACGCCAGGTACCTGTACTGGCGGGTGGAATTCGCGAAGACGAACCCGCTCTGGGAGCGGTCGCCGGAGATGGGCGCGGGGCTCTACGTCCAGTTCCAGATCGACGGGTACAAGAAGAACATGCGCGCGAACCTCATGTGCGGCAAGCATCCCTGGCGTCCGGAGGGAGACCTCGGCTGGATCGGTATCCAGAACACGGCGACTCGCAAGGGCTCGTGGACCGCCGAGGACATGCTGACCCTCAAGTCGACCCAGGACGCCGTCACGGTCCGCGCTCCCCTGAGTTGGGTGTCCAAGTACATGAACGGCGTGCTCCCCGTCAGGGTATACGTCAGCCATCAGCTCAGAAAGCAGGGTGATTGGGAGCAAGGCTCCATCGAAACCTCGATCTGCTACATCGATTTTTCCAAGAAAGACTGAACCCGCTCGGCGCGCAGGTCCGCCGCCCCCAAGGACGCCGCTTGCGTCCTCCCCCGCTCCGCGCTATCGTGGAGCGGGGGGACGCCGTGGCGGAATACCGGATCGGAGACTTCTCGCTCATCACGCGGCTCAGCGTCAAGGCGCTCCGCTATTACGACGAGGAGGGCGTGCTCAAACCCTCCCGCGTGGACGGCGCGACGGGATACCGCTATTACGACGACGCGGCGACCGATCGGGCCCGGGCCGTGCGCGCGCTGCGGGACCTCGATTTCTCGGTGGAGGAGATCGCCCGCATGCTGAGCACGGCGCGGGAGGACGCGGATATCGGCGCCGAGCTCAGCCGGAAGGCCGCGGAGCTCCGGGAGCTCGCGCGCTCCTACGGCAAGAAGGCGGCCGAGATCGACCGGGCCCTGGAGCTCGCCGCGGCGAACCGGGAGGCCGAAGGGGGGCCGCCGTCCGCCATACTCCTCCGTACGGCGCCGGCGATCCGCGCCGCGGAGATCCGCTACCGCGGCCGCTACGGCGACGTCGGACGCCCGTTCGGCCTCCTCTACCGGGCTCTCGGTCGCCGCGCGCGGGGTCCGGCCTTCTGCCTCTACCACGAGCTCGAGTATTCGGACGACGCCGAGATCTCCGCCTGCATGGAGATCGGCGGGGACCTCGATCCCGCGTCCCTCGCCGAGGCCGGGATCGCGGTGATCGCGCTGCCCGCGGAAGTCGGCGTGGAGACCGTCCACGCGGGGCCGTACGCGCGCCTCGGCGCGGCCTACGGCCGCCTCCTCGGCTACGCGCGGGATACGCGCCGCCGACCCGGGACGCCCATCCGGGAATTCTACGAGGTGGGGCCGGGCCTCATCCTCAGGGGAAATCCCGAGCGCTATAGGACCAGGATCTTCCTGCCCTTCGGATAGTGTCCCGAAGATTGGGGAAAAACGGGGCCGCGGAGAGGGGGCGCCGCGCTATTTCGGGTCGGCGTCCTTCTTGCCGGCTTCCGCGGGGCGCTCCGAGGACACGAGTTTCCACGTCTTGGTGGCCTCGTCGAAGACGTACCGGACGGTGCCCCGCGCGTAGCGGAGGGCCAGGTCCAGGCTCTTCACGAGGGCCTTCCGCTCCTCGGGCCGCAGCTCGCCGGGATCCACGACGGCGTCCTTGAAGGCGATGCCCGTGGGCTTGAGGTCGAGCCACTCGGGGATCTCCCGCTTGGCGAGCTCCCCGACGACCTTGTAGGTACGCACGGGCTGGGCGATCCCCTTGAGCTTGATGTCCCCCACGTAGGCGCATTCGATCTCGTGCTTGATGAGGGAGTAGGTCTCGTGGCTGATGAGGATGGTGTCCGGTTCGGCCGACGTCTCCAGCCGCGAGGCGAGGTTGACGTTGCCGCCGATGATGGTGTAGTCCATGCGGTTTTCCGACCCGAAGTTCCCGATCGTGCAGTAGCCGGAATTGACGCCGATGCGGATGTGGAGCGGGCTCTGGATGCCCTTGTCCAGCCACGCGGACCGGAGTTCCTTCATCTTGACGAGCATCTCCATGGACATGCGCACCGCCCGGAGGGCGTGGTCGATATCGTTCGTGTATTCCGGATCGCCGAAGAACACCATGATGGCGTCCCCGACGAACTTATCGATGGTCCCGCCCCACTTGAGGGCTATCTTCGCCATGTTGTCCAGGTAGTTGTTGAGCAGGGCCGAGAGGTCCTCCGCCTCCATGGATTCCGTGGTGGAGGTGAAGTTGACGACGTCGGAGAAGAATACGGTGAGGCGCCGCCTGTAGTGGGTGTTGATGTCGTCGCTCCGCATCCCCCGGACGATGGCGTCGAAGAGCTGCGAGGGTAGGTACTTCTTCATGGACTGCATGAGGGACTCGATGGTGCTCGTCCGCTCCCGCACCGTGCCTTCCAGGTTCTCGTTCATCTCCTGGATGGTGGTGATCTTCTCCTTAAGCGCCCGGCGCATCTCGTCGAAGGCCCGGGAGAGCTTGCCGATCTCGTCCTTGAGGTCCACCGAGACCTCGAAGCCGAGGTCGCCTTCGGCGATCCGGTTCACGCCGAAGAGGAGGTGGTTCAGGGGCACGAGGATGCCGCGGGCGACCAGATAGACCGACACCACCGAGAGGACCACCGCGATGAACGCGATGACGAGGAAGATGAAGAGGGCGTTGACGAAGGGCTGCATGTACGGATCCGCGGAATCCTGGACGGCGAGGGCGGCCACCGGCTGGCCGCCGAGGTCCACGATGGAGCGGTACTCGGCCAAGGTGCCGCCGAACCACATGTTGATGGACTCGAGGGGCACCGCCGGATCGAATTTGTCGCCCGGTTCGAAGGCGGCGGTGGAGGCCACGGCCGCGCGCGCCACGAAGACCGCCGCGTCGATGTGGAGTTTCTTCTTGAGCTCCTCCACGAAGGCCCGGTTCCCGTTCAGGATGTACCGGACGATCACGCAGCCGACGATCCTGCCCTCCCGCCTGACCGGCTGGGCCGAGGTGATGGACAGGATGTTTTTCCCCGACCGGACCATGACCAGCTCGGAACCCGTGCGGCCCGCGCCGGAGAGGGCCGCGGAGGCGAAGGGATTCTTGTCGGCCCCGACGAGCTCCTCCTCCCCCGCGGCGGGGGAATTCTCCATGGTCACGTCGGCGAGTACGCGGAGGTTTTCGTCCGTCACGAGGATCTGGTAGACCACCTCGCGCTCCACGGTGCCTTTGACGAATTCCGACAGCTTGTTGCGGATATCGAGGTCCACGAGCACCTGGAGGGCGCTGTCGGCGGCGAGGGTCTCGGCGAAGATCTCGGTACGCTCCTCCGCGGCGGCGTACAGGAGCTGCGCGATCTCCGCCTTCTCCCGCATGTTCCGCGTCGCCTGGGTCCGCGTCGCGTAGAAAAAGTAGAGCAGGGAGAAGAGGATGATCGCGAGGATCGATGCGGTGGTGACCAGGAGGAAGGAGGCCTGCATCCGGGTCCGGAGGGAATTACGTTCGATCATGGCGTGCGCTCCAGTGCGTATTCTACGAGTTCGCCGATGAGGGTGCGGAGGTCGACTCCCGCCGCCGCCCATATCTTGCTGAACACGCTGGTTCGGCCGAAGCCGGGGACCGTGTTGGATTCGTTGAAGTACAGGCGGCCGTCGGCCACGAAGAAATCGAGGCGCGACATGCCGCGGAGGCCGAGGAGGCGATAGACGCGCAGCGCCGTCTCCCGCAGTTCCCGCTCCACGGAGGGGTCGAGGACGGCGGGAATGGTATCCTCCACCGCGTCGCTCCCGTACTTGGCCGCGTAGTCGAGGAAGTTGGAGCCGCCGCCGAACTCCACGATGGCGCTCAGGCGGGGAGCCTCGTTGCCGATGATCCCGATCCCGTACTCGCGGCCGACCAAGGCCTTTTCCAAAAGGAGGCGGTCGCCGTACCGGAAGGCCGTTTCGGCGGCGGCGAGGAGCTCCTGCCGGTCTTGAGCCTTGGAGATGCCGACGGAGGAGCCGAGGCAGGGCGGCTTCACGAAGATCGGGTAGCCGAGTTCCTCCTCGGCCCGCTGGACGCGGGCGTCCCGTCCGTCCCGCCACTGGTCCCGGTGGTACACGAGGAACTTCGTCACCGGTATGCCCGAGGCGGCGCAGATGGCCTTGTTCACGGCCTTGTCGTTCCCGATCACGGAGCCGGAGACTCCGCAGCCTACGTACGGGACGCGGAGGGTCTCCAAGAAACCCTGGAAGAGGGCGTCCTCTCCGCCCTGGCCGTGGAACACCGGAAACGCCACGCCGATCTCCCGGGACGCGAGGAGGCTCAAGGCTTCCTCGCCGTCCGCGGGGAGGGTGGAGAGCACCCACTCGGAGAAATCCTCGGCGGGATCGTCGCCCGCTCCGAATATCGTGCCGCTCGCGTGCGAGAGCGCGTGGGTGAGCTTGGCCGCCGCCACGTCCCGCCCCGCGAGCGCTCCGTCGGGATCGACGTAGAGGGACAGGACGCGGAACCGCTCGCGATCGACGTGGGAGAGGAGATAGAGGGCGGACTTGACGGATAGGTCGTGTTCCGCGGCCTTGCCGCCGAAGGCGAAGGCGAGGGTCGTCCGCCTCACCGGCTCCCTCCCGTGCGCATGTTGGTCGCCATGACCGCGAAGAGGACGGCCGCCGCCACGGTGATGGCGCCGATCACGCCGAGGCTGCCGGAGTAGCCCAGGAACGCCACGAGGGCGCCGGCCAGGAGGGGCACGACCACGGACGCGATCTTCTCGAAGGTGGCGTAGAGCCCGAGCAGTTTCGCCTCGCCGAGCTCGGCGGCCTCGGGCGCGGAGGTGAGGAAGGATTCCTCCGAGGCGTCGATCATCATGCCGCCGAACCCCATGCCGAGCAGCACGAAGACGAGCAGGACGTACGATCCCTCCAGGCCGAAGAAGGATTCCGCGACGGCGAAGAGCACCAGGGAGAGGCCGGTGACGAGGTTCCCGATGATGATGATGCGCTTCTCGTTCCGCGTCCGGTCCGCGAGGCGCGACACGAGGGGCGTCGCGAGGCTGATGAGGCCGTAGACCGTCAGGATGCGTCCGATGTTCGCCGCCGAGATGCCGGAGTTGCCCATGTAGAGGGGCAGTATGTACTGGAAGGTGCCCACGTAGGCCAGGGAGAAGGGAATGCCGGAGAACAGGAGGTTGGCGAGGAGGCTCCGGTTGCGGAAGAGGAGGAGGATATCCTCCAGGCGCAGGCCGAGCCGCGCGGTCTCCCGCGTCCGCGCCGGGCTCTTCTCCACGAAGAAGGCGACGAAGACCAGGAGGAGGGCGGCCGCCCCCGCCGCGGTGAGGACGCCGAACCGGTAGCCGAGGCGGTTCACGATGACGCCGCCGATGGAGATGGCGCAGATGGTGGCGGCCGCGAAGCCCGCCGACCAAAAGCCGAAGCCCGTGGAGCGGTTGTCTTCCGTGGTGGAGGCCACGGCGAGGTTCGATCCGTTGATCACGATGCCGCCGTACCCGAGGCCGGCCACGAACCGCGCGGCGATGAGGGCGATCATGCCGGGCGCGAAGGCGGTGGCCAGGGTGCCCCCCAGGAAGAGGCTGCCGGAGAGGAAGAAGAGTGACCGGACGGAAAGGCGCGTGGAGAGGGCGCCCACGAGGGGGATGAACAGGGTGACGCCGAGCATGTAGGACGTGATGGGGAGCCCGATCGCCGACTCGCGGGAGAGGCCGAAGAGGGCGGACGCGTCCGTCCCGAGGATCGTCTCGATGTAGGCGGGCAGGAAGGAGAGGGGGATGAGGGCCGCGAAGAAGAACACGAACGAGACCATCCGGATGACGTGGAGCGATCGGTCGGACCGATCGGTCGCGGCGGCGGGACCCGCGCCGCGGACGAAGACGGACAGCATCCCGGCCAGCTCGAAGCCGAGGACGAGGGATACCGCGAGGATGGTGAGTATGTCGAAGAGGGCGTCCCGGAGGAGGCCGGCGATGAAGGACCGGTTGACCTCAACGGTGAGGAAGGCCGGCGCCGCGGCCGCCGAAGAGAGGGGCCGCATCCGGCCGGACGTCGCCCGCTCCCTGAGCGCGGGCGGGGCCGGTTCGGTCGCGCCCAGGACGCTGTACGTGCCTCCGGGCGCCGCCGCGTAGAGGAGGCGTCCGCTCGGATCGGTTACGTAGAGGCCCTCGGCTTCCCGGGTGCGGAGCCGGTACCGCTCCAGCAGGCTCTCCGCCCCCCTGAGGCGATCCGCGCTCACGCCGTAATCGAGCGCCCGGCCCAGGTCCTGGGCCACGATGCCCGCGACGATTTCCACGTTGTCCTCGAAAAGCTCCTCGTAGCTCCGCTCGAAGAACCGGTTGTTGAGCAGCGCGTAGGTTCCCTGCGCGACGAGGAGCGCCGCGCCGATGGCCACCGTGTTGCGGACCGACGTCCGGAGCTTCAGCATCCCGCGGCTTTCCGCCGCGCGGAATCCCCATAGGGCGAGCAGGAGGAGCAGGGACGAGGCGATGAAGATCGGCAGGATGAGGCGGACGTTCACCCAGACGAGGGAGACGATGCGGTCCGCGACGATCCGTTCCTCGAACCGGAGGTACGCGCCGCCGACCTGGACGGCGGCGTCGTACCGCACGGGGGCCGCCACGAAGGTGGATCGCTTGAGGCGCACCGAGACGATTTCCGCGTCTTCTTTGCCGCGCGGCGCGGGGAATTCCCGGGGGATGCCCTCGGCGAGGGCCTGGCCCACGGCGGCCGGGTCGGTGGAGTACAGGATCTTGCCGTCGACGCCGGCGATGTAGAGGTCGGCGATGTTCGGGTCCTGGGCCGTCACGCTCTCGAACATCTTCGCCGTGCCGCCGATGAGGTGGAGGGGCTTGCCGAAGTCCACGTCCCGCTCCGTCTGCCGTTTCAGCTCTCCCACGAGGAGTCCGTACTTGGAGAGCAGGGACTGGCGGTAGGTTTCCTCGTAGGCGGAGATGCCGAGGGCCGCGCCGAGCGCGAGGGAGAGGAAGAGGATGATCATCCCGCCCGCGACGAGTTCCTTGGGCACGTTCTTCATTCCGCGGACTCCTTGCCGAGATACACGTCGTCGGCGCTCGCGATGATGTCGATGGGGACGTCGTATCCGATGGTCCGGGCGGTTTCCAGGTTGATCGCGATATGGGGGACGTGCTCGTACTTCTGCGGCAGCTCGCGCGGCGACTGGCCCCGGAAGATGGCCACCATCTTCTTGGAGTTGAAGATGCCCTTGGCCACGAGGTTGCTGTCGGATTCCCCGAGGAGGATGCCGTCGCGGACGAAGTTCTTTCCTTCCATGATGAAGGAGGGAGTCTTGTGCTTCTTGAGCACCGCGACGACGTCCTGAAGGCTCGACTCCGAGAGCCCGGCCTGGACCGCGAGGTAGACGGCGTCCACCTGGGGACAGAGGGCGTCGAGGGCGCGGACGTACCGGCGCTCGGCCGCGAGCCACGCGGCCTCGTCGTCCTCGTTCTCGGGATCGGGCAGGACGTTCGTGCTCGCCACCACGGTGAAGCCTTCCTCCCGCGCGACCCGCTGCACGTCCTCCACGGCCCCGTAGCTCCGCCCGATCTCGCTGTTCTCGTAGAGGATGCCGAGCCGTTTGAACTTGATGACGCTGGAGAAGAGGCGGACCTGCCGGAGATCCTGGTCCGGATCCACCGCCCCGGTGAGGTACCCCTTGCCCGAATCCTCCAGGGAGGCGAGGATGCCGGAGCCCACGGGGTCGGAGATGGAATCCACCATGACGGGTATGTGGAACTCGGTCGGCTTCGCGAGGATGGCGCTGACCTGGGTGCCGAGCGCGATGATCAAGTCGATGTCGGCTCCCTTCGCGGTCAGGTCCTTGAACTCGCGGCCGCGGGCGTTCTCGTCGTTCCATTTCAGGTCGAAGAAGGCCGCTTCGGGGAATTCGATGAAATCGCTGTAGGCGTACTTGGACAGTTCGGCCAGGATGTTGCGGACCGTCTTCCCGTCCTCGTAGGCCGCGTACCCCGCGAATCCGCTCCGGAGGGGCGGCACGTCGGCGATCCAGCCGATGGTCTGGAGTCCCTTCAGCATGCCCTCGAATACGTCGGCGTAGGAGAAGTAGTCGCCGCTCTGCATCACCGCGATCCGGAACCGCCGGCCGTCCGCCCGTTTGAAGGGCGTGTAGTCGCCTTCGTCCTCGGTGCCGACCGCCTTGTCCATGGCGACGTACGCGCGGTACGCCTCGGAAGCGGGGCCTGCGGCCCCGTCGGCGACGTTGGCGCCCGCGGGGCAACCCAGGAAAAAGAAAGCCGCCGCCGCGCAGGCGGCCGCCCGTACACCGTCCATGACCTTTATAGACATTCCGCTTCCTCCCGTCGGTCTCCGGCGTCCCAGATCATCGTCTTCTCCACGTACGGCGATAGGATGGCCTGGGCCGCGCTGTTATAATTGGTTCGAAAATCGAGGTGATCGCCCACGCGCACGCTCCGGTCGCAGTCGGTGATGTCCAGGACCGAATAGTCGTGGGTGGCGCCGGAGAAGAACGCGCCGGGCAGGAGGGGCGCGAGGCTCCGGCTCGGGGCCGCGAGCTCGCCGAAGTTCAAGACCGCCCGCCTGCGGACGCCGCGGCCCAAGGGGCCCGTCTTGTGCCCGAAGGCGTTGAAGCCTTGGCCCGCTTCCCCGTCCACGAGCTTCTCCTTGACCTCGATGACTTCGCCGGTCAGCACCAGGGCATCGTCGTGGAGGCCGCAGATCCGCTTGCCCAACGACATGTTGTACCCGAAGTACAAGGCTTCCCCGATGCGGATCTGATCGACGGAGTCCAGCTCCCCGGCCTCCAAGAGCTCGTAGACGGTCGTGCCGCCCACGCTCACCGTGTATTCCGCCAATCCGGCGGCCGACGCCGCGGCGTCGCACGCTTCCCTGAAGCGGCGGATGTCCTCGGCGCTCGGCACGAAGCCCCGCAGGCAGCCGTAGTTGGCCGCGAAACCGACGATGCGCGGACCCCGCCGGATGCGGCGGGCGGCCGACAGGAAGCCGGCCAGGTCTTCGGGGAGGACGCCCTCTCGGAGATCGCCCGCCTCTACGTTCACGTAGACGCCCACCTCCCGGCCCCGCCGGGTCTCCCGGAGCGCCGAGAGGAGGGGGATCTCGGAGAGGAAGACGTAGTCGCAATGGTCCAGCCCGAGCGCGATGTCGTCCAGCGAAGTCCGGAGGAGCATCCTGCGCACGTTGTAGGGCAGGTTGGCCAGGTTCACGAGGTTCGATTCCGCGATGAGGTGCGCCCCCGCGTCGATGATGGGTTTGACGATGTCGAGGTTGGTGAGGCAGAGCTTCGCCACCGTCGCGAGCTCGATCCCTCGCTCGTCGCAGAGCGCGCGTATCCTATCGAAATTTTCCGTTATCTTATTGAGATTGACGCTCAACCGGAGCATCGCCTTGTCGCCCCTTTGCCCGTAATGCGGTGACGCGACGCAAGCGTTCCGCGGCGGCGAGCGTCATCCGGCGTAAAAAAGAAGGTCCTTCCCACAGGAGATCGAAGAGGATCGGACGGGGCAGCGCCACGAGTTCCGTCTTTTCCAAAGCGATCCCGTCGAAGGGCCTATCCTCCGCGAGGATGAGTTCGTTGTCGCCGAAAAACTCGTCGGCCTCCAATTGCAGTATAGTGGTTCCTTCGCGGCCAAGGCCAACCTTACCCGACGAAATAAAGAAAAAAAACGTCGCCTCGTCGCCCGCCGTGAAGATCCGTTCCCCCGCCTCGACCGCGTACCGGCGGGCGGAGGCGGCCGCGGACCGCTCCAGCTCCGGCAGGATCCTCTCGAGGGCCGCGGCGTCGAGCCGCCCCGCGCTCCGCAGCGGAGCGGCGCGCGCCTTCCCCTGCCGGGGCGGGGCTTCCTCCGGGAAGCTCAACCGGAGCGTGTCGAGGATGCGCCGGTTCAGCACCTTCAGTATCTCCAGGGCCGCGCGGCGGTGGGCGTCCGTGAAGGACCGGAGGGTATCCCCGCCCACCGCGAGGAGGCGGGTCGGCGCTACGGCGGTCACGTCCGCCGACCGCGGCTCGGGGCTCAACGCGGAGAGCTCCCCGACTCCGGCCCCCTCCCCGAGGCGCGCCACCCTCGTCCCTTCGATGCCGACCTCGACGGACCCGGAGACGATCAGGTAGAGTTCCGCCCCGCGCTCCCCCCGGGATATGATGCGCGTTCCCGCTTCCGCCGTCTTCTCCTCCAAGGAACGACCCAGGACCGCGAGGTCCTCCTTGGGCACGGAGGAGAAGAAGGCCATGCGGGAAAGGATCTCCGCCCGCTCGACCGCGCCGAGTTCCCGCGCCAAGAGCCCCGCTTCCTCGCCCGAGAGGCGGGCGCCGCAGCGGGAGAGGTCCCGGAGCGCGATGAGGCGGAGCCAGGCGCGGTCTTCGGCCTCCGCCTCGTCGGCCAGGGTCCGGAGTAGGGAGGGGCGATCCTGCGGGCCGGGCGGAAGCGCGGCTTCGGCGTCCGCTTCCGCGTCGAAGAGGGGCAGCAGGATTTTGCGGTCGCCGCCTTTCAGCGTGGACTCGGCGAGTTCCAGGGCGTAGGCGCGTCGGCCCCCTTCGCCCAGGAGCGCGCCGAACCTGAGGGCGGAGACGACGCCGCGGGGATAGGCGGGACCGAGCGCGGACAGGGCGCCCTCGGCGGCTTTCTCCGATTCCCGGCGGAGGGCTTCGGCGAGGAGCTCCGATTCGACGGAACGGGAGAGCTTCCTGAAGCGCAGCGAACGGGCGGCTTCCGCCGCCATGGATGCGCGGCGGGACCGGGGGGAACGGTGAACCGGCGTCCTTTCCCCGGCGTCGCGCGCCGCGTCCAGCCGTCCCGTACCCCGTGCCCGCGCGGCGACCTCTCGCCGGTAGCGGCGTTCGGCGCCGAGGGCCGCGGCGGCCCAGAGCGCGACCCCCGCGACGGTCAAGATCCCCAGGATGGGCCCCGACCGCCTCCCCGAGCCCACGGCGATCATGAGCGCGAGGGCGGCCAGGCCGGTCCCCGCCTGGCCGAATACGGTGTCCGCCAAGGTCTGCGCCGGACCGCGGAGGTCGCCCTTGAGCGGTTGGTAGAGGGTCAGGTACGCGGGGGCGTACAGGGACGAAACGGCGACCGTCTGGAGGAACCGCGCCGCGGCCAGGCTCGCGAACCAGAGCGTCGCGTTCCCGGTCTCGGAGGAGAAGAGGTGCGCGGCCAGCGGGACGGCCATGACGACCGAGGGCGCGAGGATGCCCGCCCTCACCCCGAACCGGGTGAGGAGCGGCCCCGACACGAAGAGGCCGAGGATGAGCTTCACGGCCGCCGCCGCGGCGAAGAAGCGGGCGACGAAGGAGGCGACCCGGCCCGGATCGGCGACGGCCTTTTGCAGACCGTCGAAGAAGAGGGCTTCGGAAAAACCCTGGACCGCGAATTCCAGGGCCGCGAGCACGAACAGGGAGCGGATCAGGGGGACGCGGACCGCGGAACGGATGGGGGTCGGATCGGGGGCCTCCGGTTCTTCCTCCGCGTCCTTTCTCCCGCGCGCGCCGGCCATGCGGCGATAGTTGACCGCTGCCCCGACCAGACCGGCGAGGGAGAGGGCCAAGAGTCCTTCCACGGGAAGGAAGGTCAGGAGCCAGGGCGCCGCAAGGCCGCCGAGGATGGCCGCGAGCACCTGGCCGGAGCCCGCGCGACCGAACAGGCGCTTGGCCTGGCGGATGTCCAGGACGGCGTTGCCGTGGGCGGCGAAGACCAGCTCGGTGAAGGCGTACTCCAGGTCCGCCCAAACGATGACGGCCAGCCGCGCGAGGGGGGCGCTGCGGGTTGCGGCCAGCGCGCCCAGGAGGCCGGCGAGGACGACGCTGAGGCCGACGAGGACGCCCCCGAGGGTCTTCTCGGTGCCGAACCTGCCCATGGAGAAGGAGAACAGGAGCCCGCCGCAGGGCACCAGGACCGCGCCCGCCATGAGCACGGAGGAGATGCTTCCGGCGGAGAAGCTGTCCAGGAAGAGGGCCGTGGCGGCCGCGGCGGTGAACAGGCGCGGCAGGCCGAGCAGGAAGGATTGGAGGAAGAGCGCGCGGACGATCCGACGCTCGGAAGAAGGCGCCATCCCGGGTAACCTAGTGGCCTTCCCCGCGCGCCATCTTCGTCCCGTGCTCCATGAGGGGGGCGATGAGGCGCGCGCAAAAGCGCGCGGCCTTTTCGCTGCCGGGAAGATTGACGACGAAGACCGCGCCCCGCATGCCCGCGTAGAGGCGCGAGAAGACGGCGTTCGGCGTCTCC
Organism: Spirochaetota bacterium; assembly: GCA_023406985.1. Lineage (GTDB taxonomy): Bacteria > Spirochaetota > Spirochaetia > Treponematales > Breznakiellaceae > JAEXTK01. The sequence continues at coordinate 19,698 of JAEXTK010000253.1, forward strand.
GCCAGCGACTCGGCGCGGAGGTATTCGGCGAGGCCGGGGAGGGCGCGGTCGCAGAAGGAGGCCGACGCCTCCGGCGTGAGGTCGCGCGGCCCGGGGCCGGTCCCGCCCGTGGTGACGATCCAATCCGCGCCGGCCGCCGCGTGCTTCTCCAGCGCCGCGGTCACGGCCTCCGTTCCGTCGGGGATGAGGGATCGCTCGATTTCGACGTCGTCGAGGGTCTCGCGGAACACCTCCGTCACCGCGAGCCCCGACCGGTCCGCGTAGACGCCGGCCGCCGCCCTATCCGATACGGTAACGACCGCGATCCGCACTCGACGCCTCCCCGCTCTCCAGGACCCGGGCGAAAATGCCTCGCCGGGGCATGACGCAATCTCCGACGAGCTTCCTGATCTCGCATCCGGCGTGGCATTCCTTGCCGATCTGCGAGACCTCCAGGCGCGCGCTCCCCACTTCCAGGACGGTCCCGAGGGGAAGCTCGTGGAGCGCGAGGCCGCGGGTCGTGATGTTCTCCGCGAAATCGCCGGGCTCCAGGCGGGCGAGGGGGGCGTCGGCGCCGAGCTTCGTCCGGAGCTCCGCAGCCGCCGTCTCGATCTCCTCCACCGCCAGGAGGGATACCTGCCGTTTCTCCTGGAGCCCCGCGTGCGCGTCTCCCGCGATGCCCTTGCCCGCCAAGAACCGTACGCGGTCCACCGACACCTTCCGCATGCCCAGCCGCGCGGAGACGTTGACCGAGACCAGCTCGAAATCGCCTTCCTTCGTTTCCGTCATGGAAGCTCCTCTTTTTTCTTCTCCAGGAGGACGATGTCGCCGATCCGCATGGTCTTGTCGACCGCCTTGCACATATCCCATATGGTGAGCGCGGCGACCGACACCGCGGTGAGGGCCTCCATCTCGATGCCCGTCTTATCCGTGCAGACCGTCGTGGCCTCTATCCTGATGCCGTCCGCCTCCGGCGTCAAATCCACGCCGACGTGCTCGATCTCGATATTGTGGCAGAGGGGGATGAGGTCCGCGGTCCGTTTCGCCGCCATGATGCCCGCGATCCGCGCGGTGGCGAGCACGTCGCCCTTGGCGATCCCGTTCCGCCGGATCAGTTCGAGGGTCGCGGGCGCGAGGAGTATCTTGCCGGCGGCCCGCGCGGTGCGCTTGATCCGCGTCTTCGCGGAGACGTCCACCATGCGCGCCGCGCCGCTCTCGTCCACATGGGTCAGCTTGGCGCCTTCCATCTTCATCCTCCGATCATGCTCACCGCGCGCTCCCCGGCGGAGCCGCCGCGGAGGGGTTTCGCGGCCACCGCCGCCGCGAGGCTTCCTTCGATATCGCCGAAATCCACGGGCAGGCCTCCCGGATCGTGGAGGCAGGGCCGGAGCGTCCCGTCCGCGAGCAGACGGATCCGGTCGCAGGCGGCGCAGCGCGGCGGCCGGTCGTACGCGCCGCCGTCCTCTTTCGCACGGTCCAGGCGATACCGGGCGATGGTCTGCACCTTCGCGCCGATTCCCGCCGCCCACGCGCGGATGGCCGGCAGTCCGGCCTCCGCTTCCGCGCCGTCCATGACCACGTTGAGCTTCACCGGCAGGCCCGCCGCGCGGGCCGCGCGGATGCCCTCGATCGCCCGGTCCAGGTCTCCGCCGCGGGTAAGTTCCCGGTATCGGCCCGCGTCCAGGGTATCGAGCGACACGTTGACCGAGTCGAGGCCCCGGGCGGCGAGTTCGGCCGCCACGGGCGCGAGGAGGGTGCCGTTGGTCGTCATGGCGATCTCGCGCGGCCGGGGAATCGACGCCAGGAGGGAAACGAGGACCGGGAGGTCCCTCCGCACGAGGGGCTCGCCGCCCGTGAGGCGGAATTTGGTGAAGCCGAGCCGGGCCGCGGCCGCGGCGACTTCCGCGATCCGTTCGTAGCTCAGGATGGCGGCGCGCGGGAGGCGGGGGACGGGGCGGGCGGGCATGCAGTAGACGCACCGCAGGTTGCACCGGTCGGTGACCGAGATCCTGAGGTACCGGATGTCACGGCCTGCAGCGTCGCGCAACGTACGTCCTCCCGAACGCCATTCTACACCACCGCGCCCGAATGGGCGGCCCGGGTCTCAGAACGAGAGTTCACTCTGAGCTCCGGCCGGTCCGTTCCGGTGGTCGCAAACGCGCGCGACGGGGCAGAGGTCGCACTTCGGCTTGGTCGGCCGGCAGAGCTCCCGCCCCAGGAAGGAGAGGGCCATGCCGACCTCGTTCCAGCGCTCCGGGGGGAACAGGGCCTTGAGCTGCCGTTCGATGGTCGGAGCCGTTTTGCCCGCGGCGATGCCGATCCGCGGCGCCACGCGGAGCACGTGCAAGTCGACGATCACCCCTTCCGCCGCGTCCCCCGATTCACGGATGATGACATTGGCCGTCTTGGGGCCGATGCCGTCGAACGCGGTGAGTTCCCCAAAACGGCGCGGAATGCGCTCATCGTCCCCGATGGCCTTCGCGAAGGCGATGAGCCGCTCCGCCTTGTCCGGGGCCCGGTTCACCGCGCCTCCCGGCGCGGCGGTGCCGATATGCGCGAGGAGGTCCTCGCTCGTGGCCGCGGCGAGGCTCCGTAGGGTGGGGTAGGCGGCGAACAGGCCGGGCGCGAGCGCGTTGACGTGCCGGTCCGAGTCGTTCCCCGAAAGCACCACCATCACGACGAGCTGGTAGCGGTTACGGTACTCGAGCGGGTGCTTGCGCTTCCCGTACCGCTCCAGGAGCCCCGCGAAGTCTTCCGGCCTTTTTTCGCCCACGCGCGGCCTCCTACGCGAGGTAGGTTCCGAGCTCGTCCACGAGGCGGGCGAGGGTACGGCAGGCCGCCTCCACGGGCGCGGGGCTCGACATGTCCACCCCTGCCACCTTGAGCGACTCGATCGGGAAGCGCGAACCGCCCGACTTGAGGAAGGCGAAGTAGTCCAGCCGCTCCGCCTCGCCGCCCGAGCACACCCGCTCGGCCAGGGCCAGGGAGGCCGAGATGCCCGTGGCGTACTTGTAGACGTAGAAGGCGTTGTAGAAGTGGGGGATGCGGAGTCCCTCCATGTCGCTCGCCTCTTCCAGCACCATGCCGGGGCCCATGTACTTCGTGAGGAGCTTGCGGTATTCCCCGCGGAGGACGTCCACGGTGAGCGGCGTGCCTTCCTCGTGGAGGCGATGGGTCGTCGCCTCGAACTCCGCGAACATGGTCTGCCGGTAGAGCGTGGCGACGATGTCGCCGATGCGCTTGTCCACGAGGTAGGCCTTGAGTTCCGGCGTATCGGCCTTCTTCCCGAAGTGGCGGAAGAGGAGTTCCTCGTTGAAGGTGGAGGCCACCTCCGCCTCGAAGATCGTATAACCGTAGTGCATGAAGGGGTTCGACTTGGCCGAGTACCAGGAGTGCATCGAATGGCCGCCCTCGTGCGCCAGGGTGAACACGTCGCGGATGACGTCGTCCTTGTAGTTCATGAGGATGTAGGGGTCGCCCGCGTAGCTCCCGGCCGAGAAGGCCCCCGACCGCTTCCCCTTGTTCTCGTACCGGTCGGCCCAGCGGCCGAGGAGGCCTCCCCTGAGCGTGTCGACGTACTCATCCCCGAGCGGGGCGAGGGCCTCGGAGATGAGGTCCACCGCCTCGTTCCAACTCGTCTTCTTCTTGGCGGTCTTCACGAGGGGGACGTAGACGTCCCAGTGCCGGAGTTCCGTGAGGCCCAGGGCCTTCTTCCGCAGCTCGTAGTATTGGTGGAGGGGCGCGAGGTTCGCGTTCACGGTGGCGATCAGATTATCGTAGACCGACTCGCTCACGTTGTCGGGGAAGAGGGCCCGCGCGCGCGCGGAGGAGAACCCGCGCACGCGGGCGTGCACCACGTCCTGTTTCACCGAGCCGGAATAGAGCGCGGCGAGGGTGGTCTTGTGCGCCTCGTACTGCGCGTAGAAGGCCTCGTAGGCCCGCTGCCGCAGGGCGCGGTCCTCCTTCTCCATGAAGGACGACCAGGTCGATTGGGAGAGCGGCCGCGGCCCTTCGTCCGTCTCGATGGTCCCGAAGTCCAGGTCCACGTTCGTGAGCACCGAAAAACCTTCGCGCGGCGTGTCTTCCGCCTCCCCCTGGAGGGCGAGGATGCGCTCTTCCTTATCGCTCAGGATATGCGGCTTCCAGCGGAGGATTTTCTTCAGGTAGATACGGTACTCGGCGAGCCGCTCCTTTTCCAGCCAGTTCGTTATGGCCGCGTCGGGGATGGCCTGGATCTCGGGCGTGGCCCAGGAAGCCGCGGCTTGGGCGCGCGTGTACGCCATCGTGAAGCGGCCCGTCATGCTCCTCGCCTCGCTCGACCCCTCGTCCTCGGTCTGGCGGAGTTCGGCGTAGTAGGAGAGCCGTTCCTCCAGGAGGGCGAGCTCCTTGGCGAAGTCGAGCCAGTCGGCGAGGCTCTCCGCCGACCGGGCCAGGGTGCCGCGGAAACCCTCGATGCGCTCCGCCATCTTCTCGTATACGGAGAGGCCGTCGTTCCAGGCCGCGTCGCTCGGGTACAGTTTGGAAAGGTCCCAGGTATCGGAAATCCGCACGTCTCCGCGCGCGGGAATGGTTACGGTATCGCCCATGCTGTAGCCTCCTGCCGAACTTCAGGGTGGAGTATAGGACGCGCCCCCGTCGCGGCGCAACGGCCGGGCCCCGCGGCTCGTAGCCGCGTCTCACGCCTCACGCCTCGCTGCCGCGCCTCATTCCGTGTCGTAGAGCCAGGTGGAGAGATAGCGCTCGCCCGTGTCGCAGACGATGGCGACGATGAGCTTGCCCGCGTTCTCCGGTTTCCGGGAAAGCTCGCGGGCGGTCCAGACGATGGCGCCCGTGGAGATGCCCGAAAGGATGCCCTCTTTCCGGGCGAGCTCCCGCGCGGCCGCGCCCGCGTCCTCGCTCTTCACGCGGACGATCTCGTCCACGACCGCGGGATCGAAGTTGTCCGGCACGAAGCCCGCGCCGATGCCCTGGATCTTGTGGGGGCCGCTCTGGCCTCCGGAGAGCACCGGGGAGTCGGCGGGTTCCACGGCCACGATGCGTACGTCCCTCTTCTTGGCCTTGAGGCAGCGGCCGACGCCGGTGACCGTCCCGCCCGTGCCCACGCCCGCCACGAAGATGTCTACTTTCCCTTCGGTATCCCGCCAGATCTCCTCGCCCGTGGAGACGCGGTGGATCTCCGGGTTGGACGGGTTGGAGAACTGCATGGGCATGAAGGCCCCGGGAGTCCGCGCGACGATCTCCTCGGCGGCCGCGATGGCGCCCTTCATGCCCTTGAGCCCCTCGGTCAGGACGAGCTCCGCGCCGAGCGCCTTGAGGAGGACCCTCCGTTCCACGCTCATGGTGTCGGGCATGGTGAGGACGATGCGGTAGCCCCGCGCGGCCGCGACGAAGGCGAGCGCGATGCCGGTGTTGCCGCTCGTGGGCTCCACGATGAGGCCCCCCGGCGCGAGCGCGCCGCGCTTCTCCGCGTCGTCGATCATGGCGACCCCGATGCGGTCCTTGACGCTCGCCATGGGGTTGCGGCTCTCCAGCTTGAGGGCGATCCGGGCCCCTCCGTCGTTGATCCGGTCCGCGTACACGAGGGGCGTATCCCCCACGAGCGCCGTCGCGTCTTTCGCGATCTTCATATGCGTCCTCCGTATTCGGAATAGAGCCTAGATGATCCAGAGGGCGGAAGGGTCGGCCTCCGCCGCCGCGAGGTCGGCCAAGGTCACCCCCGCGAGTATGGCCCGGAAGGCCGCGGTCGCCTTGTCCCAGACCTCGTCCGAGGGATCCTTCCGCGCCGAAAGCGAGGAGGCGGGAGTCTCCAAGGCGTCGAAGATGTCGAGGACGCGTATCTCGTTGCTCGGGCGGCCGAGCCGATAGCCGCCGGCTTGGCCCCGTTCGGCCTCCACGATCCGCGCCCGTCTGAGCGTGGCGGCGATCTTCCGCAGATATGCCTCGGGTATGCCCCGCCGGACGGCGATGTTCGCCGCATCCACCGTGCCCGATTCTCCGCTCCGGGCGAGCTCCACCACGAATCGTAACCCGTATCTCGTGCCTGCCGCAACCATAGCTACTCCGGAGCTGAATATAACTAAATAGGTCTATAAACATCAATTTAATCGATCGCGGCGAAACGGGAGCGAGGCGGCCCGCGCCTAGGCATTTTCCCGCTCTTTCCGGTATGCTCAAGAGGATGAACGGAGGACCCAAGACCATGTACGGCAAGGCCGCGGCCTACGCGGCGATCTCGCTCCTCGCGTTGGCGCTCGCCTCCTGCTCCGGGCTGCTCGGCTGGGGCGTGCTCCTCTGGTCCGTGGATGAGCCGGCGATACCTTCCGGGACCGTCTTGCCCGTCTACATCAGGTCCAACATCGACGGCGTCTGGGTCGTCGGCGTGACCGACGCCGAATCGGGCGAGAAGAAGAAGATGGAGCTGCCGCTTTGGCAGCTCGAGCTGTACGGCAGCAAACGCAAGGCGACCGTCGCCGCCGAAAAGTTCGCCGAATTCGCGGTGATCTACGCGGAAGCGGCGCAGGACGGGCTCCCGATCCGCGCGGAGCCGGACAACGGCGCGCGCCGCGTCTACCGCCTCAAGCAGGGCGAGGTCGTGAAGGTCCTCTCCCGCGCGGAGGGGAGCCCCGCGATGAGCGGCGATACGCCGCTGCCCGGCGAATGGCTCAAAGTGCTCACGGGCGACGGCTCCTCGGGGTATTGTTTCTCCTATCGGCTGCGGCTCTTCGAGCACCGGGGCGGAACGCTCGCCTCGGGCGGCGCTTCGGCGTCGGAAGGCGAGCGGGAAGCCGAAGACCCGAAGTTGGAGCTCGTGCTTTCCCGCGCCTGGTCGCCCGAAGCCTATAAGGAAATGATAGAGAAGCGTCGCGTGGACCTGGACCGCTTCTCCGACAAGTGGGGCTTCTTCCCCGGCCAAGACCTCGGCATCGTCCGCGTCTCGCTGCCCAACCTCGAACTTTCCTACCCCTACACCGCCGTGACGAAGGTGGACGATCGGGTATGGCGATTCGAGGGTTCCCCCGTGCAGGTGACCCTGCGCAACGACTCCCTCCTCGCGGTCCAGTATCCCGATTCGAGCGGCGCCCAGCGCACGCAGCTCTTCGTGGCCCTGGCCAACGACGTGGCGGACGTCATCGCCCAGGAGACGGAGCGGCGTGACGCCCTTTTGGAGGCGATCCGTAAGCGGGGACCGGTATTCCGCAGCGAGAATTACGGACTCCTGACCTTCTCCGAGGACGGGAAGTTCTCCTGGCTCAACTACGATCTCCTCGTCCCCTCCATGGTCGGTGCGGGGGCTTCCTCGTCGGGCACGGCCGAGATGCGGCTCTTCTTGGATGACGCCCTGCTGCCGTCCTACGACGGGGCCATTTCGCTCACGTTCGACGGCCTTCCGGCTTCTCGCGTCGACTTCCTCTACGTGCTCGAGCCGAACGGTTTGCGTCTGGAATACCTTCCGGAGAGCTCCCTCGACGGGGTCCTCGTGAAGCGCCGCGCGAGTTCACCCACCGTAATCTTCTTCACCCGCGCGGAGCGATAATCGATGGCGTTCGTACAATTCACCAAGGTCTCGCTCGCCTACGGCGACCGCGACCTGCTCAAGGAGGTCGGCCTCAACCTCGCGTCGGGGAGCCGGGCCGCCCTCGCCGGCGCGAACGGTTCGGGCAAGTCGACCCTCATGAAGGTCATCGCGGGCGTCATCGCGGCCGATTCGGGCGAGCGCGCGGTCCAGAAGGGCACGCGCGTGTCCTACCTTCCCCAGTCCGGCATCGTCCATAGCGGGAAGACCCTGCTCGCGGAGGCCGAGACCGCCTTCGGCTCCATCGCGGCGCTCGTCGCGCGCATGGAGGAGATCGGCCGCGTCCTGGAAGGGACCGTCGCCGACGACGAGCGTACGGCGGCCCTCGTCGCCGAGCACCACGCCTTGCACGAGGCGGTGGAGTCTTCGGGCTACTACGAGCGCGCCCTCCGACTGTCCATGGTCCTCGGCGGCCTCGGCTTCTCCGAGGAAGACTTCGATCGGGGGGTGGAGGAATTCTCCGGCGGTTGGCAGATGCGCATCGCCCTGGCCAAGGTCCTCTTGGAGGCCCCCGACATCCTCCTCCTCGACGAGCCGACGAACTACCTGGATATCGAAGCTCGGGCCTGGCTCGAGCAGTACCTCCGCGATTTCAAGGGCGGCTACCTCCTCGTGTCCCACGACCGCTACTTCCTGGACGTGTGCACCGACGAGGTCTACGAACTATTCCAAGGCAACCTCAAGCGGTACGTCGGCAACTATTCCGATTACGAGAAGGTCCGCGCGGTGGAGCTGGCGAGCCTCCTGGCCCGCTACGAGGCGCAGAAGGAAGAGATCGCCAAGACCGAGGACTTCATCCGGCGCTTCCGCTACAACCAGTCCAAGGCCGCCATGGTCCAGGACCGGATCAAGCGCCTGGAGAAGATGGAGCTCATCGAGATTCCCGAGAACCTCAAGAAGATCCACTTCTCGTTCCCGCCGCCGCCCCATTCGGGCCGCATCGCGCTCACCCTGGAGGGGCTCGGCAAGCGCTACGGAGAGCGGCGCGTCCTATCCGGCCTGGACCTCCTCGTGGAGGCGGGCGAGAAGCTCGTGGTGGTGGGCCGCAACGGCGCCGGTAAGACGACCCTGCTCCGCATCCTGGCTTCGGTGGATCCGGACTACGAGGGGAAGGTCGTCCTCGGCGCGGGCATCTCCATCGGCTATTTCTCGCAGGACGTCGCGGAGACGATGAGCGGCGCCCAGTCGGTGATGGAAGCCCTGGAGGCCGACGCCCCCACGGACCTCATCCCGAAACTGCGGGACCTCGCGGGCGCCTTCCTCTTCCGGGGCGACGACGTCCACAAGTCCGTCTCGGTGCTCTCGGGCGGGGAGAAGAGCCGGCTCGCCCTGCTCAAGCTCCTCCTGCACCCCGTGAACCTCCTCATCTTGGACGAGCCGACGAACCACCTGGACCTCCACTCCAAGGACGTGCTCCTGGACGCGCTCAAGGGCTATCCCGGCACGGTGATCTTCGTCTCCCACGACCGCGCCTTCATGGAAGCCTTGGCCACGAAGACCCTGGAGCTCTCCGCGGGCCGGCCGCGGATCTTCTACGGCGACTACGGCTACTACCTGGATCGCCTCGGCCGGGAAGCCGCGGGCGAGGTCGCTCCAGGCGGCGCGGCGGGGCAGGGGCCCGAGGCGCGCGCCGAGCGCGGCGCCGAGTCCGCGAAGGGCGCTCCCTCCGCGGCCGATTACCGGGAAGCGGAGAAGAAGCGGCTCGCGGCCGAGCGGCGGCTCGAGCGGGAGGAAGCCGAGATCCTCGGCCGCATGGAGAAGCTCGAGGCGGAGAAGGCCGCCCTGGAAGCGGAACTCGGGCGGCCCGAGGTATATTCGGACGGAGCGAAGAGCAAGGCGGCGAAGGCCAAGCTCGACGCCGCGGCGGCCGGCATAGAGCGGGAAGCCGCCGAGTGGGAACGCGTGGCGGCAGAACTGGAAGCCTGCCGGGCGGACGCATAAATATGATACGGTCAATCAAGCGAAAGAGGAGCTGAAAAATGAAGATACTCATCATCGGCGGCGCCGGATACATCGGCAGCCACGTCGCGCGCGAATTCCTGGACGCGGGCCACGCGGTCACCGTCTTCGACAATCTATCGAGCGGGCTCGAGGGCAACCTCTTCCCCGAGGCCGCCTTCGTGAAGGGCGATATCCTGAACGAGCGGGACCTGGAAAAGGTCATGGCGGGCGGTTTCGACGCCCTCGTCCACCTGGCCGCCTTCAAGGCCGCGGGCGAGTCGATGCTGAAGCCGGAGAAGTATTCGGTCAACAACATCACCGGCACCATCAACATCCTCAACGCGGCCTGCGCGGCGGGCATCAAGCGGGTGGTCTTCTCCTCCTCGGCTGCGACGTACGGGGAACCGAAGTACCTCCCCATCGACGAGGACCATCCGACGATGCCTGAGAATTACTACGGCTTCACGAAACTGGAGATCGAGCGCTTCCTCGGCTGGTACGACAAGCTCAAGGGCCTGCGCTTCGCCGCCCTCCGCTACTTCAACGCCGCCGGCTACGACGTCAAGGGCCGGATCTCCGGCCTGGAGCGCAACCCGGCGAACCTGCTCCCCGTGATCATGGAGGCCGCCTGCGGCATGCGGAAGGAGGTCCAGATCTTCGGCGACGATTACGACACCGTGGACGGGACCGGCGTGCGCGACTACGTGCACGTGTCGGACCTCGCCGTCGGCCACGTCGCGGCCCTCGACTACCTCGTGAAGCGGGACCAGAGCCTCGTGGTGAACCTCGGCAGCGAGGCGGGCTTCTCCGTCCTCCAGCTCGTGGAGTCGGCCCGCAGGATCACCGGCCGGCCCATTCCCGCCAAGATCGTCGCGCGGCGCCCCGGCGACCCCGCGAGCCTCACCGCCTCCTCGGCCCGCGCCCGCGAGCTCCTCGGCTGGAAAGCCGTGTACTCGGACGTGGATACCCTCGTGCGCACGAGCTGGGAAGCCTACCGGAAGCACGCGGGCCTCTGAGAGCCGAATGAGGCGGGCGGGGCGCTGCGCGCGGCTTTGCGCCCCGTTTCCCTTCTTTCTTGCGGCCGCTTTGGGTAAATTTCCCCAGGAGATACTGAATGATCGAGAAGATTTTTTCCCATATCGAAAAGAGCGTTCCCACCATCGTGGAATTGGAAACCGAACTCACGAAGCATCCCGCCATGTCGCCCGAATCGGGCGGCGTCGGGGAGTGGGATAAGTGCGAAGCCCTGGAGGCGTGGCTCAGGAAGCGGGGCATCACGGAGCTCGAGCGCCACGACGCACCGGATCCGCGCGCCAAGAACGGCGTGCGGCCGAACCTCATCGCCACCATCAAGGGCGCCTCCGACGCGAAGCGGCTCTGGCTCATGAGCCACACGGACGTCGTGCCCCCGGGCGATCTCGCGATGTGGAAGAGCGATCCGTGGACCGTGGTCCAGAAGGACGGCCGGCTCATCGGCCGCGGCGTGGAGGATAACCAGCAGGGCCTCACCTCCTCGGTGGTCGCGGCCCTCGCGCTCGTGGAAAACGGGATCACGCCGCCCCATACGGTGAAGCTCCTCTTCGTCGCCGACGAGGAGATGGGGAGCGATTACGGCGTCAAGTGGCTCGTGGAGAACCGCGACCTCTTCCGGGGCGATGACATGGTCGTGATCCCGGACGGCGGCGACGAGAAGGGCGAGAGCATCGAGGTCGCCGAAAAGAACCTGCTCTGGCTCCGCATCCTCACCAAGGGCGTCCAGTGCCACGGATCCCGGCCGGACATGGGCGCCAACGCCCACCTCGCCGCGGCCGAACTCGCCGTCCGCCTCCACGACGAGCTTCCCGTCGCCTTCCCGGCGCGCGACCCGCTCTTCGAGCCGGACCGGTCCACCTTCGAACCCACCAAGAGCGAGGCGAACGTCCCGAACGTGAACACCATCCCCGGCGACGACGCGTTCTGCATGGACATGCGCGTGCTGCCCCGGTATCCGCTCAAAGCCGTGCTCGCGGAGATCGAGCGCATCATGGCCGAGGTGGCCGCCAAGCGGAAGGTGTCGTTCTCCCACGAGACGCTCCAGTGGGTGGAGTCGAAGTCGACCGCCCCCGACGCGCCGCTCGTCCGTTTCCTCTCCGCCGCGGTGAAAGAAGTCTACGGCGTGACGACGCGGCCCATCGGCATCGGCGGCGGCACGGTCGGGGCCTTCCTCCGCAACATCGGCATCGACTCGGTGGTCTGGAGCCGACTCCACGAGAGCGCCCACCAGCCCAACGAGTACGCGCTGATCGAGAATATCGTCGGCGACGCGAAAGTCATGGCCCGGCTCATGATGGAGAAACGGTAGGCCGCGCCGCGGCGCGAAGGCGCCGCCCTCCCGCCGGTCGGCGGGAGGGCCTAATCACTCGTACTTGACGAGCAGGACGTTCGGATCCATGAAGACGATGCCGGCCGCGGACACGCCCGGGCCGTAGGTGAAGGCGGTCGTGCTTCCTTGGAATCCCGCCGCGTGGATGGCCCCCGAGCCGGAGACGGCGACGGCGTTGTACTGGCAGCCGGCGCTACTTTCGGAAGGATCCTTGGCGGTCACCGTCTGGCCCCATTTTACGCTTCCGGACGAATCGTATTTCAACAACGTGGCGTAGCGGCCAGGACTCGGGCCCGTGAGGGCGACTCCCGAGCCGTAGGTCAAGGTATAGTATCCCTGGTATCCCGCCGCGTAGGCGTTGCCCAGGGAATCGACCGCGACGCCGTAAAAATACGAGGGCGAAGATCCGCTCGGCACGTTCAAACTCGTGATCTGAAGCGAGGAATCGTAGCCTACGAGCACGGCGGCGATGTTGGTCGTGCTCGACGAGAATCCGCTCGCGTAGGTCACGGTCCCGTCAATCTTATATCCCGCCGCGAAAACATGGCCCGATGAATCGGAGGCGACGCCGTAGAAATAGGAGGCTGCGGTTCCCCCGCTCACGGTTCGGGCGAATAGAGCGTTGCCGTTCGCATCGTATTTGACGATCACGGCATTCCGATAGCTCGACGTCGAGGTGGCGGAAACCGAAGTGCCGTATTTATAGATTCGGCTGTAATCTTGATACCCCGCGGCGTAGACGTTCCCCGTCGCGTCGGCGGATACGCCGTAGAAGCCGGATCCGTTGTTGCCCGTCACTTCCACCCCGCGGGCCCACTGCGCGCTCAGGGCCGCATCATACTTCACGATCACCGAGTTCCCGTTTACGCTCTTGGGACAGGACACGGTCACCGGAACGAAGTTGGCCGTACGTACGGTATCCCCGAAAAACGTTCCGGAGACGTGTCCCACCGCATAGACGACACCCGCTGAATCGACCGTCACATCGTTAAAAGTCGAGCTGCTCATGGGCGTCGTATTGGTGACGTCTCGGACCTCCACGGCTTTTCCGGACATCGCGATGCCCGCGGAAGAATACCTGATGATCACCGCGTTAACTTCGTTCTTGCCCGTGACGCTCAAAAAATCGCTGTAGGTATACTTGCTCGTCCCGTTCTGTCTTCCCACCACGAAGATAGAACCCGAGGGAGAGATCGCGACGCCATTGAAAACCGACGATTCGGAGAAGTCGTCGCCTGTTTTCGTAACGGTCCGCGCCCACTGGGCGACGCCCGCCGAATCGTACTTGACGATTACGGCGAACGCGTTGCCCAAACCGCCGGTGGTCGCGGTCACGCCGGGTCCGTACGTGTAGGACCCGTTCGTTTGATACCCCACCGCGTAAACGTTCCCCGCTGAATCCACGGCGACGTCGTTGAACGTGGTGGCACCAGGGGCGGGCGACGCGGTCACCGTCCGCGCCCATTGGGCGACGGGCATACCCGCCGGAGGATTGGGATTGTCCGGATCGCCCGGATCGTCCGTCCCTGACCCGTTCGGGCAGCCGGTGGCCAGGAGGACGGTCATTACGAAAGGTAAAAGAAGCCTAGGGAGAGCGCGCGCGCTTTTCATATCCATGCTCCACGTTTTTTTTGATACAAACGGTTTACATCGTACTCCGATATCCGATGGATCGCTCCGAAAGAAGGATGTTCCGGCGTAACCCTGGTTCGTACCTGGGGAGAGTATGCCGTAGGGGGAGTGATTTTGCAAACTTAATTCTATTTACGGAGCCGGCGCGAACGGCGAGCGATCCGCGCGCGCTCCGTAAACGGGCTACCGCGCTCCGCCGCGTACCGATCGCGGCCGCGCCGCGGCGCCGCCCGCTTTTCGTTGGCCGCATGGCCTCATTCCGCGGTATCTTCTATGCCATGAGTGCAACGACGATGACTCCCTGCGAGAAGAGGACCACCCGGGAAGAGCTGGAGCGCAAGCTCAGCGGCAAGCCGGATTTCGTCCTGGAGGAGCATTACTGCTGCGGCCAGGACGGCTATTGCGAGGATGCGGAGCTCTGCGTGGAGCTCGTGGCGCATGCGGACCTGCCGACCCGGTTCGGCCACTTCACGCTCTACGGGTTCTACGACGCGAAGAACGACAAGGAACACACGGCCATCGTGAAGGGCGAGGTCGCCGGAAAGGAGCGGGTTCCCGTCCGCGTGCACTCCCAGTGCCATACGGGCGACGTGCTCGGCAGCCTCCGTTGCGATTGCCGCGACCAACTGGAAGCGGCCCTCTCTTACATCAACGGACAGGACTGCGGGGCCGTGGTCTACATGAAGCAGGAAGGGCGGGGCATCGGCCTCCTCAACAAGATCAAGGCCTACCAGCTCCAGGACCTTGGCCTGGACACGGTGGAGGCGAACGAGTATCTCGGCTATCCGGGAGAGGCCAGGGAATACGCGGTAGCCGCCCGTATTCTCGAGCTGCTCGGCATCAAGTCCGTCGCCCTCCTCACGAATAACCCCGACAAGATCCAGAAGCTCTCCGCCGAGGGCGTCGCGGTCGTGGACCGTATCCCCATCGTCATACCGCCGAACCCCTACGACGAGGCGTACCTGGAAACCAAGCGCGATCGGATGAACCACCTGTTCTGAGCCCGGTATCGTATTCCGCAAGCTTTGACGGAATGCGAAAAAGCTTGACCTTCTTTACCGTGAAGGCTATGCTCGTGCCGCGTTCCGCCGCGTGGCGGGACGCCATTCTGTAAGGAGGAATGTGTATGAAGAAAGCAATTCTGGTCGCCCTCTCCGTAGCCGTCGCCCTTTCGACGATCGCCTGCGGGGCTAAGAAAGATACCGCGGCCGCGTCCTCGGCTCCCACCGTGCGGCTCCTCACCGACGCCACCGGCATCGACGACAAGTCCTTCAACGCCGCGGCGTGGAGGGGGATCCTCGAGTTCTACGGCGACACCTGGGAGAACCAGGCCAACAAGGGCAAGCTCTACGACGTCGTGACCGCCCAGACCCAGGACCTCTACATCCCGAACCTCAAGCAGGCGGCGGACGAGAAGTACGACCTCATCATCACCACCGGCTTCACCTTCGCCGACGCGGTGAACGAGGTCGCCAAGCAGTACCCCGAGCAGAAGTTCATGATCGTGGACGTGGACTGGATCCCGAACCCGAACGTCATGCAGATCGCCTTCTCCGAGCACGAGGGTTCCTACCTCGTCGGCGTGGCCGCGGCCCTCAAGGCCAAGGCCGACGGCGTCGCCAAGCCGAAGTTCGGCTTCATCGGCGGCATCCCCGGCGCGGTCATCACCAAGTTCGAGGTCGGCTTCGTCCAGGGCGTCCTCTCCGTCATAAGCGACGCCCAGATCGTGGACTACTACGCGAACGACTGGGGCAAGCCCGAGCTCGCCAAGGCCCAGGCCAAGAACTGGTACGATTCCGGCGTGTACGCGATCTTCTCCGCCGCGGGCGGCACCGGCAACGGCACCATCGCCCAGGCCAAGGAATACCGCTCCCAGGGCAAGAACGTCTGGGCCATCGGCGTCGATTCCGACCAGTACGAGGACGGCGTGTACGTCGAGGGCAAGTCGGCCGTGTTGACCTCCATGCTCAAGCGCGTGGAGACCGCCTCCAAGGTCGCCCTCGACGCGGTCAAGAACGGCACCTTCAAGGCCGAGGTCGTGGTCCTGGACACCAAGTCCGAGGGCGTCGGCTTCTCCGCCAAGAACGCCGAGCTCGGTTCCGACATCGTCGCCCAGGTGGAGGCCGTCAAGGCCAAGATCATCGCCGGCGAGGTCAAGGTCGCCGCGAAGTACGCCGAGGCCAAGGCCCTCGCCGGCTTCCCGCAGAACCTCCAGGCGAAGGACGAGTAATACATTCCGTCGGGCTAGAGCCCGCCGGAATGTATTTTTAGCGGAAACTTCGTTTCCGTATACCGTTGATCGCTGGAGCTTCGCTTCCGCCAACGAGTTTCACTATGTATCGACCGGCCCGAAAGGGCCGGTTTTTTTTGCCCGCGCGCGTCGACGGGCTCGCCGCGACGGCGCCGATCGCCGCCGGAAGCGGTCGATCGGATCGGCACTCGGTAAAAAAGGCTTCATTGTATTGAAATTTGTCTTGACAGATGTCAAAACCTGCCGCAAACTCGGACGTATGGCTCGACGCCGCTTGCTGGTTTCCCTGGATGGCGTTCATGGCGGGAGTCCACAGATTGAAGGGGAGGACAGGATGAACAAGAAGTCGCGGATTCTCATGTTCCTTATGGTTCTCGTACTGACCCTCGCTCTCGTTCCGACGATCAGCGCCCAGAGCAAGCCGCTCAAGATCGCCTTCTTCGTGTCGGAGCTGAGCAACGGGTTCCACCAGGCCCAGTTCACCGCCGCCAAGAAGTACGCGAAGGAGAAGTACGGCGCCGAGGTTTTCGCGTTCGACGGCAAGTCCAACAGCGAGACCATGACCGCCAATATCGACCAGGTCGTGGCGCAGGGCATGGATATGGCCACGCTGCACATCTGGGACGGCGAGGCGGCGAAGCCCGGCATCGAAGACGCGATCGGCCAGGGCATCGTGATGACCTCGTTCTTCAGCCCCATCGCCGACACCGGCATCCCCACCGCGCGGTCCGACGAGGCGAGCATCTCCTTCGCCATGGGCGCCGAGATGGCCAAGCAGTGGAAGAAGGATCAGCCGGGCAAGCCCATCGTCATGGTCCAGCTCGGATGGCCGAACCACACCGAAGTCCAGTCCGGCCGGACGGGCCCCTTCGTCAAAGGCGTGCTCTCCGTCGATCCCAAGGCCAAGAACCTCGGCTGCCTCGATTCCAGCAAGGGACCCGACGCGGCGAAGCAGATCATCACCGACCTCGCGGCCCAGCATCCCGAAGTGAACCTCATCTACGCCGAATCCTCCGACCTCTGCGTCGGCGTGATGGCCGCCTTGAACCAAGCCGGCCGCGGCAAGATGAAGAACGGGAAGGCCCTCACCGAGATCGTGTGCAGCTGCGACTTCGACGAAGTCCAGTTCAAGCAGGTCTACGACCCCGATTGCTCCCTCAAGCTCTCGCTCGGCCTCCCGCCCATCGAGACCGGTCAGGGCCGGATCGACCTCATGATGGACGTCAAGAACGGCAAGGTCCAGCAGGTTACCCAACCGGCCAAGGAATATTTCTACAAGGCGTACAACATTTCCTACTACACCATGAAGCGGGCCGATGCGGTCAAGTGGCTCAACACCCAGTTCGGGACTAAGCTTAAGTAGAAGGCGCGCGGCCCGTAGCGTTTTTTACTCCTGGGAGGGGCCCTCTGATCCGGGGGCCCCTCTTCTATACGACGGCAGGGGGCGAAGGCATGGAGCTGACCGAGAACGTGTTGGAGATCCGGGATCTCGTGAAGGACTTCCCGAGCGTGAGGGCGGTCAATGAGGTCAGTTTCGATATCAAGAGGAACAGCGTCCACTGCCTGGTGGGAGAGAACGGGGCCGGAAAGTCCACCCTCATCAAGATCCTCACCGGCGCGGAGCAGAGGACGAGCGGAAAGATCACCCTGAACGGGCAGGAGTACCACGCGCGGTCCACGAAAGAGGCCAAGCAAAAGGGCATCAGCACCCTCTTCCAGGAGCTCAACGTCGTCGATCAACTCTCGGTGGAGGAGAACCTGACCCTGGGTATGGAGGACTCCGCGTTCGGCTTCCTCCGGAGGACGGACAAGATCGCCGGCATCGTCGACGTGATGAAGAGCATCGAGCCCTCCATCGATCCGAAGCAGCTCGTGGGCACCCTGAGCGTCGCGAAGAAGCAGATCGTCGAGATCGCGAAAGCGGTGGCCACGGAAGCGGACGTCATCATCATGGACGAGCCGACCGCCGCCATATCGGAGAGCGAGATTCAGCGGCTCTTCTCGATCATCAAACGCCTCAAGGAAAAGCGGGTAACGGTCATCTACATATCGCACCGGCTGGACGAGATCTTCCAGCTCGCCGACTACGTCACCGTCATGCGGGACGGGAAGCACATCGGCACGAAGCCGATCGGCGCGATCGCGGACCGGTCCGAGCTCGTGAGGATGATGATCGGCAAGACCGTCTTTGAAGAGTACCGCCCGAGGGAAGGCGCGTGCGGCGACGTAATCCTGGAGGCGCGCAAGCTTTCGAACCAGAAGCTGAACGAAATATCGTTCCAAGCGCACGCGGGCGAGATCGTGGGATTCTACGGCCTCGTCGGCGCCGGGAAGACGGAACTCGCGCGGGCGATCTACGGCGCGGACGACTACGAGGGGGAAATCATCTTCAAGGGGCGCCGGCTCATCGCCTCTCCCGACAAGGCGATCGCGGCGGGAATCGCCCTCGTTCCCGAAGAACGGAGGACCCAAGGGCTCTTCACCATACTCACCATCAGGGCGAACGTCCCCGCCATGAACATGGAGGCGATATCCCGGCGCGGCTTCATCGATGCTTCCCGGGAGCGGAAGATAGCGAAGGAGTATATCGATAAGCTCAGGATCGCGACCAACAGCGCCGAGAAAGAGGCCGCCAAGCTCTCCGGGGGGAATCAGCAGAAGGTCGTGATCTCCAAATGCCTGTTCGCGGAGGCGGATCTCCTCATGCTCGACGAGCCGACGCGGGGCATCGACGTGGGCGCGAAAAGCGAGATTTACGCGATCATCCGGGGCTTGGCCAAGGAAGGCAAATCGATCCTCATCTTCTCCTCCGAGCTCCCGGAGATCGTCAATATCTGCGATACGATCTACCTCCTTTACGACGGCAGCCTGAAGGCCGCGATGCGGAACGGCTGCGACCTGGATAGCGAGAAGATCCTGAATACGGTCACGGGCGGTGAATGAACATGGAATCGAGGACCGCGAAACCTCAGGCCTTCCTGGGCAGGATGAGCAACGACTCCTTCATCAGCCTTTTCATGATGGGCGTACTCGTCGGCATCTTCGGCATCTCGTGCGCGATCGTGCCGAACTTCCTGACGCTCAAGAACGTCGTCAACATCCTGACCAATAACTGGTACATCATCATCGTGGGGATCGGGGTGACCTTCCTCCTGATCACGGGCAATTACGACATGTCGGTCGGGGGAGTCATCGCCCTCTCGGGTGTCCTGTCGGTCTACTTCGTCCAGGGCGCGAACGTATCCCCGAACGAGCTGGCCAACGGCCTCGGCATGCCCTACGTCGTCGGCATCCCGGCGGCCATAGCCTGCGCCACCTGCGTCGGGGGCGTCAACGCCTTCTTCATCGCCCGCCTGAAGGTGCCCTCGATAATCGTCACCCTCGGCACGATGATGTTCGCGCGGGGCATCGCCCAGATCGTCACGCACGGGGCCCAGCGGAACACGAGCCTTCCCGACGAGTTCGGCGTCCTGGGCAACACGTTCATTCCGGGGACCTCGCTCAAGATATCGGTGCTGATCATGGTGCTCCTCGTGCTGGCCGCGCTCGTGTACGAGAAATTCACGGTTTCGGGGCGCAGGGTCTATCTCATCGGCGCGAATCCCGTGGCGGCCAGGCTTTCCGGGGTCAAGGTCGCTCGGCAGCTGGCCGTGCTGTATATCATGAGCGCGCTGCTCGCTTCCGTCACCGGGGTGCTCCTGGCGTCCGAGTATATGGCCGGCCTTTCCAATCGGGGTACGGGTTACGAGTTCGACGCGCTCGTCGTGACCCTGCTCGGCGGAATCAGTATTACGGGGGGATTCGGCTCCGTCGGCGGCATGTTCGTCGGCGCCGTCATCCTCTCCGTGGTGACGACGGCGGCTACGGGGCTGCTCCTCTCGCCGCATTGGCAGTTCATCTTGAAAGCCGTCGTCACGTTCTTGGCCATCCTCGCGCAGCGCTACGCATTGGACAGGAGGAGAGGATGACGCGAGTTTCGATGCGGGAGCGCCTGGAGCGGTCCGACGCCGTCCGCGCGGGCGTGAAGAAAGTGTACATCTACGTTTTCCTGATCCTCATCGTGACGGCGTTCAGCGTCGCCAAACTCGGCCAGGTGGAGTTCTTCGGCCGCGGGCACTTCTTGAACCCCGCCAGCGTGATCAACATGCTGCGCGTCTCCGTGCCTATCCTCACCGTATGCGGCGCCTTCACGCTGCTGATGATCTCGGGCTACATCGACCTGTCCGTCGGCAGCGCGATGAGCCTGAGCGCGGTGCTCTACGCGCTCATGGTCAGGAGCGGGTTCGGCATGCCGCTCTCCGTGCTCCTCGCCGTCGTCCTCGGCATGGGCATGGGGACCGCCAACGGATTCCTGGTCATGAAGCTGCGGATCACGCCGGTCATCGCCACCCTCGTCACGCTCAACCTCTTCAAGGGCATCGCCCTCCTCATCGTCCCTTCCGGCGTATCCGCGATCAAGAGCGCGCCGGGCGCGCTCATGCCCGCGTGGATCAACGCGTATGGCCGCAAGGGAGTCTTCCTCGGCTTGCCCTGGTCATTTTACGTGGCCCTCATCCTCATCGCGGCGATGATCATCGTCCAAAGGAAGACGATCCTGGGCAAGTACGCCGCCGCGATCGGGGGAAACCGAAACGCGGCGGAGCTTTCCGGAATCAGCGCGGTGAAGTACGTGTGGATCCTCTACGTCATCGTGGGAGTCTTCGCCGCGCTCGCGGGGGTGGCGCGGGCGAGCTTCATGTCGCTCGGGGACCCCCTTTCCGGCGACGGCATGGAGACCGACTGCATCATCGTGGTCCTCCTCGGCGGGACCTCGTTCTCCGGGGGAGAAGGCTCGGTAGCCAAGACCGTGGTCGGCGTCCTGATCATCATCTGCGTCACCACCGGCCTCATGACCGTGATACCGGCGTACTGGCAGACCTTGGCGAAAGCGTGCGTCCTGCTGAGCGCCGTGGTCCTCAATCACCTCTTGGTGAGGGCGAAAGCCCGCGCATAGGCCCCGGGGCGCCCCCGGCCGCACGGAAGGGCAGGTACGGAAAATACTGACGAATAGTATTGACATATGTCGTGACAAATGTTATTTCTTAATACGCTAGGAGGAACGATATGGGTATGCCAAAGGAACTCGACGGACGGACTTGCGTGGTCACCGGCGCCGCCCGGAGTATAGGTCTCGCCATCGCGGAAGCCTTTATTGCGGAGGGCGCGCGGGTCGTCATGATCGACATAAATCCCGCCGTGCTGGAGGAGGCGAAACGGCTCGGCGCGAAGGGTTATATCCTGGACATCACCGACCAGAAGGCAGTACTCGCCTGCTTCGAGAAGATCGCGGCGGAATTCGGGACCGTCTACACCCTCGTGAACACCGCGGGCGTCGTGGACCAGCGCCCGATAGAGGATACGACTCCCGAAATCCTGGACAGGATGATGAAGGTCAACGTCTACGGATCCCTCTACTGCATCCAGGGCGTCCTGGCCGGCATGAAGACGGCGAAGGACGGCAAGATCATCAACTTCTCGTCCAAGTCGGGGAAGACGGGCTCGGCCCTCATGGTTCCCTACTCGGCGGCCAAGGGCGCCGTTATCGCCATGACCCAGGCGGTCGCCTTCGAAGTGGCCGACTTCAACATCAAGGTCAACGCCATCTGCCCGGGAATCACCGACGCCACGGGCGTATGGTCGGAAGTGAGCAAGGGCTATACCGAGAACCTGAAGATGGAAAAAGACGAGGTGGTCAAGAAGTTCACCGCCAAGATCCCGCTCAAGCGGCTCACGGCCATCCAGGACATCGTCGACTACGTGCTCTTCCTCGCGGCCAAGGGCGAATACTGCACCGGTCAGGCCCTCAACATCACCGGCGGCAGGGAGATGCATTGATGGGCGCCCCGACGAAAGGCGGCGACCGCGTCGTCTACTACGCCCCCAAGGACGTCCGCATAGAGCGGATGGAGACCCCGCCGGCACTCGAAGCCGGGGACCTCCTCATCGAGGTGGAGGCCTGCGCGATCTGCGGCACCGACATCAAGTCCTACAACAAGGGCAATCCGCGGATCAAACCGCCGATGACCATGGGCCACGAGTTCGTGGGTAAGGTAGCCGCCATCGGCGGAGCCGCTTTCGGCGGAGCCGCCGCGGCCGGTTCGCCCCAGGTCGGCGAGCGGGTCGTGATGGCGACCACGATAGGCTGCGGCGAGTGCCGCTATTGTCGGGCGGGAAAATCCAACCTCTGCCGAAGCGCCGAGGCCATCGGTTTCCACTATCCGGGCGCGATGGCCCCCTACGTGCGCATCCCCGCCAAGGCGGTGCGCCTGGGCCACCTCGCGACGGTCGGCGACCTGGACGCCAAGATCGCGTCCATCGCCGAGCCGCTCTCCTGCGTGGTGAACGGCTTCTCCCGCCTTCCCCTGGCCGAGATCAAGAACGTCCTCGTCCTCGGCCTCGGCCCCCTCGGTTTCCTCCACGCGGCGGTCGCCAAGGCCAAGGGCGCCGAGAAGGTGGTCTGCGTCGAGTTTCCCGGAGCCCGGGCGGACTTGGCCCGCTCCCTCGGCCTCGGCGAAGTGCTCGCGCCGGCGGACATCGACGGCGCCTACCAGGGCCTCACGGACGGCGAGGGCTTCGACCTCGTGGTGGTGACGGCCCCGCACGGACCGACCCAGGCCAAGTCGCCGATGTACGCGCGGAAGGGAGGCTACGTCTCCTTCTTCGCGAGCCTGCCCCAGGGCGAGGAGACGCTCCAGGTGAACTCCAGGACCATCCATTACGGGGAGCTCATCGTGTTCGGCACCTCGGACTCGACTCCCGCCCATATCCGGGAGGCCGTCGGCTTGCTCAAATCGAACGCGGAACTCTTCTCCAAGATAGTCACGCACGAACTGCCGATGAAGGATTTCCATAAGGCGATGGACGTCATCGCTTCGGGGACGGCCGTGAAGGTGGTGCTGAGGCCGTAGGGTCGTTCCGCCGGGGGAGGGTATGCGATGGACTTGGGTCTGGCGGGCGTAGCCTGCCTCGTGACGGGGGCCTCGCGGGGTCTGGGCAAGGCCATCGCCCTCGCGCTGGCGGCGGAGGGCGCGAAGGTCGCCCTGGTCTGCCGGGAGCGGATGGCGGAGGCCGAGGAGGCCGCCGCCGCTTGCGCGAAGGCGGGGGCGGCGGGGACGATCGCCGTGCGCGGCGATCTCGCTTCTGAGGCGGAGGTCTCCGCATTGTTCGGCGAGGCCGAGGCCGCCTTCGGGCCGACGCGGATACTCGTCAACGACGCCGCGATCTGCCTCCACGGTACCACGGCGGAGACGGACATCGGAACCTGGGAACGGACCATCGGCGCCAACCTGACGGGCACCTTCCTCTGCTGCAGGGAGTTCCTCCGGAGATTGGAAGGCAAGGGGCCTCCCGGCAGGATCGTCAACGTTTCTTCGGTCTCCGCGTTCTCGGGGTCCACGAGCGGCCAGGCGGCGTACGACGCGTCGAAAGGCGGCATCGTCTCCTTTACCGTATCCCTCGCGCGGGAGACCGCGGGGCTCGGGATCACCGCGAACGTCCTGGCGCCCGGCCTCATGGTGACGGAGATGGCCGCGGCCAAGTACCGCGCCGCTCCGGAGAGGTACCTCCCGCGCATACCGGTCGGAAGATTCGGCGAGGTGGAGGAGATCGCGGCCGCGGCCGCGTTCCTCTGCTCGCGGCAGGCGGCGTACATCACCGGCAGCGTCGTAAACGTATCCGGCGGCCTCCTTATGCGTTGAATCGTCCGCGGTAATTTTATTGACGTTTGTCATGTTGTATGTTAGAGTGTGGTGGCGATCCGATCCCGGAAACCACCGAGGAGGAACCTATGAGCGAGAGTATCAAGGGTAAGGTAGCAGTGATATCCGGCGTGGCGTCCGGATTCGCGAAAGCCACCGCGGAGCTGTTCGCCGAAAAAGGCTGCAACCTCGTCATGTTCGACCTGAACGCCGAAGGCCTCGCGGCCACCACCGCGGCCTGCGAAAAGCGCGGAGCCAAAGTCGTCTCCTTCGTCGGCGACGCCACCGTGCAGGCTACCTTCGAGAAGGCGCTTTCCGAGACCATGTCGGCTTTCGGCAAGGTCGATTTCCTCATCAACTACGCCGGCGGCGCGGTGAAGGTTTCTCCCATCGAGGAAATCGACAACGCGACGGCCCAGAAGATCATCGACCTCAACCTGATGAGCGTGATCATGAGTTGCCGCGCCTTCGCCCCCCAGTTCAAGAAGCAGAAGTCCGGTAAGATCATCAACGTTTCCTCGGTCTGCGACCGCCGCTCGTGGCCCGGTTGGACCGTCTATTCTGCCGCCAAGGCGGGCGTCAACGCCTTCACCAAGTGCCTCTATACCGAGCTCCGGCCCCACGGCGTCGGCGTGACCTTGCTGGTTCCCGGCGGCTCCAATACGGGGTTCCAAGGCGCGGCCTCGGGCGTACCCAAGTTCGAGTGGGACGAGTCCTTGGCGGTGCGGCCGGAACACTTCGCGGACATGGTCTACCAGACCTGCGCCCTCACGAAGGGCGGCTGCGTCTCCGAGATGGTCGTCATCGGCCTGGCGCAAGACATCTCGGGGTTCTGACCATGAGGGAAATCGCCTGTAAGGCGCTGAGCGCCGACTCGTTCGGCCGCTTCGGCGGCTTCGCCGATATGGTCAAGCCGGAGGCGAATACTCCCCCGTCGATCAAGCTCTGCGATCCGCCCATAGAATTCTTCCGCGACATGCTGCAGTCGGGATTGGGGCTGGACAGCGTCGTGAGCTTCGGCGTCTGCAGGGTCGGTCCGCGGCCGGCCGTGATCGACGTTTCGGAGTACCACGACGGCGCCTGCGAAGCCTTGATGCCGATCGACGGCGACGTCGTGGTCGCCGTCGCCCCGGCGGTGGCGGGCGGCGAGTTCCCGGGGTACGCGGCCGAGGCCTACCTCGTGCCGAAGGGGACCATGATCGTCATCCGGCCGGGCGTTTGGCATCACGGCCCCTTCACCGTCGGAACGGGGACGGTGAGTTGCCTCGTCGCCTTGCCCGAACGCCTCTACGCCCGCGATTGCGTGGAGGTGAAGCTGCGCGCCAGCGAGAAGATCAAGATCGTCGGCGGCGGATTACCGGAGTAGCGCCTCTCGATCGGGGATCCGCCGTTCTGCTTGATATGGAATACTTTGACAAAAGTCTTGACAAATGTTATATCTGGGTTTATCCCTAACCCTAGAAAGAGAAAAGGAAGCGAGGGTCACGCATGGCAGACAGAGAGCACGACGCGCTCGGCATGATCGAGACGCGGGGTTTCGCGGCGATGGTGGAAGCCTCCGACGCGATGGTCAAGGCGGCGAAAGTGGAGCTGATCGGCTGCGAGCGGATCGGCGGAGGGTTCGTGACCGCGATCGTGCGCGGCGACGTGGCGGCATGCCGCGCGGCGGTGGAGGCGGGAAGCCGAGCCGCGGAGAAGGTCGGCGAGATCGTCAGCACGCACGTCATCCCGCGCCCTCACGCGAGCGTGGACGCGGCGCTCCCGCTCGGACGGAAGGAGTAGGCTATGGCTTCCGTAGACCTGCGATCGTACGTATTCATCGACTCTCTGCAACTGCAGAACGCCAGCTTCATCGCGACCATCAGCAAGGGGTATTACCCCATAGCGGGCCAGGCCTGCTGCGTGGTGGAGATCGCGCCCGGCATCGAGATCAACCGCCTCACCGACGTCGCGCTCAAGGCGACGAACGTGACGCCGGGCCTCCAGATCGTGGAGCGCGCGTACGGCCTCCTGGAAGTCCACAGCGACAGCCAGGGCGACGCGCGAATGGCCGGCGAGGCCGTCCTCCGCGAGCTCAAGAAGACGGAGAACGATCGGCTCAAACCCCGGGTGCTTACGAGCCAGCTCATCAAGAACATGAGCGACCACCACGCGCAGCTCATCAACAAGGTGCGTCACGGCAACATGGTGCTCCGGGGCGACACGCTCTACGTGCTGGAGGTCGAGCCTGCCGGTTACGCCTACTACGCGGCGAACGAGGCGGAGAAGACGGCCAAGATCAACGTGATAGAGGTGGTCGGTTTCGGCGCCTTCGGCCGGGTGTATATCGCCGGCGAGGAAGCCGAAGTCATCGAAGCGCGCAAGGTGGTCGAGGCGCGCTTGGAGAGCCTGGGCGGGAGAGCGCTGCCCGCCAGCGCTCAAAGAATCTAAAGGAAAGGAAGGACGCGATGGCGGAAAACCAGTTTGATGCCCTCGGCATGATCGAGACCCGGGGCTTCGCGGCGATGGTGGAAGCTTCGGACGCGATGGTGAAAGCGGCGAAGGTGGACCTCGTGGGATACGAGAAGATCGGCGGCGGCTTCGTCACCGCGATCGTGCGCGGCGACGTGGCGGCATGCCGCGCCGCGGTGGAGGCGGGAAGCCGGGCCGCGGAGAAGGTCGGCGAGATCGTCAGTACCCACGTCATCCCGCGGCCGCACGAGTCGGTGGACGCGGCGTTACCCCTGGGGCGAAAGCCCGCGGCTGTGGCCAAGTAGCCAGAGGCCGGGGAGAAGGCGATGCAGCTCGCTCGGGTGAAGGGAACGGTAGTCTCGACCCACAAGGCGCCGTCGATGGAGGGGCTCAGGCTCCTGCTCCTGGAGAAGGTCGACGGCGCGACGATGAAGAGCAAGGGCGACTTCGTCGTGGGCATCGACAGCGTGGGCGCCAACGCCGGTGAGATCGTCTTCTACGTCACCGGGTCCAGCGCCCGCCTGACCGATACGACGAAGGGCAAGCCGTCGGACGCGACGATCATCGCGATCGTCGACGCCATCGAGAAGGACGGAGCGCTCGTCTACGACAAGGCGGCGGAGGCGTGAATCTCGCGAGGGTACGCGGCACCGTGGTGGCCACCCAGCGCTCGGACAAGATCGAAGGCGCGAAGTGGCTCCTCGTGGAGGACTGCGACAGCCGGGGACAGGGCCGCGGCGAGTACCTCGTGGCCCTCGACCTGATAGACGCGAACCGGGGGCAGCTCGTGCTCCTGGCCCAGGGGTCGGGCTGCCGGTGGACTTTTCGCACGGAGGACAAGCCCATGGATGCGCTCGTCGTGGCGATCGTGGATCAGATCGATCGCGGCGGCGAGTACTGCTGGCGCGAAGCGGAGCGAGGGGAGTAGGGGCTATGGGCGACACGGCGGAGATCCGAAGCATCGTGGCGCAAATACTCGGCTCGGCGGAGATGCAGGCCCTCCTGAAAGGCATGGCGGAGGGACAAACCGCCGCGGGCGCTCCGGAGTTTGCGGGCGTGTTCCGGACGGTCGACGAGGCGGTAACGGCCGCCGCGGCGGCCCAGAGGGAACTCCAGCGCCTGAGCTTGGACGGCAGGCGGAAGATCGTGGAGGCCATCCGGACGGCGGTGCTGCGCGAGAACGCGTCGCTTTCGGCGGAGGCCGTCGCGGAGACCGGCCTGGGCAATGCCCGGGACAAGTGTGCGAAGAACCTCTTGGCGGCGACGAAGACGCCGGGAGTGGAAGATATAGAACAGGCCGCGTATACGGACGAGCACGGGTTGACGCTCGTGGAGCGGGCGCCGTGGGGAGTCATCGGGGCGATAACGCCGGTGACGAATCCCGTCGCGACGATCACGTGCAACGCGATCGGTATGATCGCGGCCGGTAACGCGGTCGTCTTCAACGTGCATCCCGGAGCGAAGGGTATCTCCAATCGACTCATCGGGATGCTCAACCGAGCGATCATCGAGGCCGGCGGACCGAAGAATCTCCTGTGCGGCATCGCCGTCCCGACCATTGAGAGCGCCGGGGATTTGATGAAGCACCCGGGCATCGGACTCCTCGTGGTCACCGGCGGGCCGGGCGTGGTCAAGGCCGCCATGGCGAGCGGCAAGAAGGCGATCTGCGCGGGGCCGGGCAATCCGCCCTGCGTGGTGGACGAGACCGCCGATATCGCGAAGGCGGGCAGGGCCATCGTCGCGGGAGCGAGCTTTGACAACAACGTGGTCTGCGTCTGCGAGAAGGAAGTCCTCGCGGTGGAGGCGATAGCCGATCGCCTCAAGGCCGAGCTGCGGCTCAACGGGGCCTACGAACTCACTGGGGCCCAGATAGAGGCGGTCACGGCCGTGGCGCTTTCCAAGGACGCGCCGAGCGGCGCTTCGACGCCGCCGAACAAGGAAATGGTCGGCAAGGACGCGGCGGTCATCGCCCGGGCGGCGGGGATCGAGGTCCCGCAGGGGACGCGGCTCCTCCTCATGGAAGTTGGCGCCGACCATCCGATGGTGTGGTCCGAGCAGCTCATGCCGGTCCTGCCGCTGGTGCGGATGAAGAACGTGGACGAGGCGATCGATTTCGCCGTGAAGGTGGAACACGGCTTCCGCCACTCGGCCATGATGCACTCGCACGATGTCGTGAACCTGACCAAGATGGCGCAGGCCATGAACTGTTCGATTTTCGTGAAGAACGGGCCGTGCTACGCCGGACTGGGAAACGGCGGCGCTGGTTTCACTTCGTTCACCATAGCCAGTCCGACGGGCGAGGGCATAACGCGGGCGAGGACCTTCACCCGCGAGCGCCGCTGCGCCCTCGTGGACTCCTTCAGGATCGTATGAAGTTAGGTAGAGTCATCGGCCGCGTGGTCTGCGCCCAGAGCCTCGAGTGTTTTCAGGGGCTCAAGCTCCTCTTGGTGCAACCCGTGGATGAGAACGGGAAGGAAGAGGGGCCCGAGATTGCGGCCTTCGATACGGCGCGAGCGGGAGAGGGGGACCTCGTGATGTTCGAGCTCGGCAAGGACGCGGCCCAAGCGAATCCGAACGGGTGGTTCAACCCGCTCGACGCGGCGATCCTCGGAGTCGTGGACTCCGTGGACTCGGGTGGCGCGAGACCGCAAGGGGGCGCGAAGTGACCTTGGCGCGCGTCGTGGCGAGCGTGGTGGCTACCGAGAAGCACCCGCACTACGTTGGTAAGAAGCTGCTGCTCGTGAAGAGCGTGGACCCGGAAGGAAACGTCAAAGGGAAGAGCGTGCTCGCGATCGACGGCGTCCAGGCCGGGATCGGGGATCTCGTGCTCATCGTTGACGAAGGCGGCTCGTCCCGCCTCGTGGTCGGCGACGAGTCGGCCGTGACCATCAGGACCGCGATCTGCGGCATCGTCGACAAGGTGGATATCGAGGACGGGAGGGCGCGGCAATGAGCGATCTCGTGCGCAGCGTCGCCTTAGGCTCCGACCACGGCGCGTACAAAGAAAAGCAAGCGCTCGCGGTCTATCTCAGGACCATCGGTTATCGGGTCGTGGACGTCGGTTGCATCGGCGGCGAACGGACGGACTATCCGGATATCGCCGTGGCCGTCTGCAGGCGGGTCGTGAGCGGAGATTGCGAGCGGGGAATCGTGCTGGACGGCGCGGGTATCGGATCCTGCATCGCCGCGAACAAGATCAAAGGTATCCGGGCGGCGCTGTGTTACGACCTCAGGACCGTGATCAACAGCCGCGAGCATAACGACGCCAACGTGCTCACCCTCGGCGGGCCGCTGCACGATGCGGCTCAGCTCGACGAGATGGCGCGCGTATGGCTTCAAACGAAATTCGGCGGAGCGCGCCACCTCGTCCGGATCAACAAAATAAAGGCGATCGAGCGGGGCGTACTGTCCCCCGACGCGTAAGACAACGGAGGCTCAGTTTCCTCATGGACCAGAACCAGCTCATAGACAAGATCGTTTCGGAAGTCATGGCGCGTATGGGAAGCGCGGCGCCTGCCCCAGGGCCGGCGGCGTCTGCGGCCTCCCCGGCGCTCGCGTCGGGAGCGGTCAGCGCGGCCGTAGTACCGGCGCTCGCGCCCGCGGACGTCGCGAAGTACATCGACCATACGATGCTTCGCCCGGAAGCGGCCGACTCGGCCTTCGACAAGCTCTGCGACGAGGCGCTGAAGTACCGATTCTTCAGCGTGTGCGTGAATTCCTGCCGGATCGCGTACGTCTCCCGAAAGCTTCAGGGCACTGGCATCAAGGTGTGCTCGGTCGTGGGCTTCCCCCTCGGCGCCATGACCTCCCGGGCCAAGGCCTTCGAGACGCGGGAAGCGATCGACGACGGCGCTTCCGAGATCGACATGGTCATCAACATCGGATGGCTCAAGTCCGGCGCCCTCCGGGGCGTCGAGGAGGACATCCGCGCGGTGAGGCGCGCGACGCGCGCGAATACCGTCCTCAAGGTCATCATCGAGACGGCCCTCTTGACCCAGGACGAGAAGGTCCTGGCCTGCGAACTCTCCAAGAAGGCGGGCGCGGACTTCGTGAAGACCTGCACCGGCTTCGCCGGCGGCGGCGCTTCCGTGGAAGATCTCCAGCTCATGCGCTCCGTGGTCGGCAAGGACATGGGGGTCAAGGCGAGCGGCGGCGTCAGGACCCTGAAGTCCGCGCTCTCCTTCCTCGGCGCGGGGGCCAACCGTCTCGGGGCGGTGTCCAGCGTGGCGATCGTGACCGGTGCCGAGGGCAGCGGAAGCTACTAGGGTCGGGCGCAAGATGATCACCCTCGGCAACGGAAACTGGAACGCGCGTGTCTCGGAGACGGGCGCGGAGCTGAAGAGCCTCTCCAATACCGCGACCGGACAGGAGCACATCTGGCACGGGGACCCGGCTTGGTGGAATGGGTCGGCGCCGGTGCTCTTCCCGGTGATCGGCGGCCTCAAGGGCGGCGAGTACCGGTACGGGGGCGCGACCTACAAGCTGCCCTCGCACGGCTTCGCGCGGGGAAGCGAGTTCACGGTCGTCGCCGCCGATGCCGAATCGGCGGAGCTGCGGCTGGATTCCAGCGACGCCACTCGGGCCGTTTACCCTTTCGAGTTCGCGCTGACGGTGCGCTTCACGCTCACGCGGAGCGGGATCGACGTGCGGTACGCGGTGCGGAACGCGGGCCGGGGCCCCATGCTCTTCTCCATCGGGTCGCATCCCGCGTTCGTCGTTCCCTTCGCGGGGGGAGTCCTTGAGAACTATTACCTCCTGTTCGAAAAGGAAGAGGAACTGGAGCGGTGGTTCTTCAAGGACGGGGTGATAGTGGCGGGGAAGACCGCGGAGGTCCTGGAAAACAGCCGCGTCATCAATCTGACGCGGAGCTGCTTCGATGAAGGGATCATGATCTTCAAAGGGCCTGAGTCCAGGGAATTCGCGATCGCGAACAGCCGGAACGCGCGCCGGGTGCGCCTGATCACGGACGGCGTTCCCTACTTCGGCCTCTGGTCAAAACCGGGCGCTCCCTTCGTGTGCCTGGAGCCCTGGCACGGCATCCCCGACCTGAGCGACGCATCGGGGGAGCTGACGGAAAAGGAAGGCATCCAGACCCTCCTTCCGGGCGGCGAGTTCGTGACCGGGTACCGGGTGGAACTCACCTGACAGCTCCGCTGTCCGCGGGGCCCCCCCGGGGCCCCCCGCCAGGGGAAAATGGAAGCCCCGGACCCCACCGGCCC
>JAEXTK010000257.1 GCA_023406985.1 Spirochaetota bacterium
TCTCCGCCCCGCCCTGGCGCCTCGTCGGCGCCGGGGCCTCCGATTGGATCATCCCGCCCGCCTCTCAACGCGGGACCGAGGCGGCCGGGGAGGACCTCGTCGTCGCGGCGATGCTCGGTTTCTTCGAGTCGAGCGTCGGCGGACGACTCGCCGGAGGGGAACGGGAAGCCTTCGACGCGTGGCTCCGCTCCAAGCGCGGCCGGCTCGCGGCCGGCGGCCTAGGCTTCCACGCCCACCACTTGGACGCGCTGGCCGTCCTCGGAGGCTGAGCGTGGACGACCGTTTCGACCTCGGCCTCATGCTCACCGACAGCCTCGCGGACTGGAAGGCCCAGCTCCGCAGGCGCTTTCCGGCCGCCCCGAAGATGGCACTCGACCTCCTCTCTTCCTGCTGCCTGCCCTTCGCCCTGCGCTTCTCCCTGCAGCTCCGCCGTTTCCATGGCCGGATCGCCGAAGCGGGTCTCGGAGAGGCCTCCCGCGAGCTTTTGGAACGGTACTACGCGGGCGTCTCGTTCCGGGCCGAGGACGCTCGGGCTGAGGAGCTCGCGGGCCGGGGCCCGGTCCTCGTGCTCGCGAACCACCCGGGGGTGGTCGATAGCCTGGCCCTCATGTGGGCGCTGGAGACGCGGCTCGGGCTCCGGGATTACGTCGTGGTCGCGAACGACCGGGACTTCTTCAGGGCGATGCCGGCCATCCGCGACCGGCTCATCCCCGTCCCCGACGACGCCGCGGGCCGCTCGGCGGTGTTGCCGGCCATCGAGGCGGCGCTCGCGGCGGGGCGTTCGGTGGTCCTCTATCCTTCCGGCGAAATCACCAACGATCCCGCCCTCGCCCCCGAGATCTATCCGTACGACAGCCTCTTGGGCGCCTGGTCGCCCTCCGTGGGGCTCCTCATCGCCCGCGCGCGGCGGCGGGCGCCGGGCCTGGCCGTGCTGCCCCTGGTCTGCGGAGGCGTCCTTCCGCCGCGGAGCGCGGACGCCCGGTGGATGGGCAGCAAGAGAAGCCGCCGGGAGCGGGAAGCCCTGGCCGTGGCCGCCATCCTGGCCTTCGGCGCCGGGCGGCGAGCGACCGTGGCCGTGCGGGCGGGGAGGCCGATTCGCGCCGCGACCGACCTCGCGGGGCTCGCGCCGAAGGAGCTCGGCGCGGCCGTCTACGCGCGCGCGGCGGCGACCGCGGGGGCCCTCGCCAGGGAGCTCCGTTCGGCGGAGGGCTTCCAGGACCCTCCGGAGAAGGCCGCGGCGACCGCCGACTCGTACGCGGGAAAGGTCTTGGACCGCGAGATGGCGGCGAGCGCCGCATCCGCCCCTACCATCGACGGCCCGAGGTAGGTCCAGACCTCCTTCATCTTGGCCAGCGCGTGGCCGGGACCGGAAAGGATTTCCCGGTAGGAGGCGTAGAGTTCATCGTGAAAGGCGGCGACCGCTCCGAGCGGGTCGGCGTCCTCCGGCCGTCCCGCGATGCGGCCGCAGAGGAAGGGGTCCGCGAGGGCGCCGCGGCCGATCATCCAGCGAGTCACGCCGGGGAACCGCGACCGCAGGGCTTCCAGGCCCGCGGCGTCCGCGATATCGCCGTTGTACGCCACCGGATGGCCGCAGAGCGCCGCGGCCCGCTCGAAGCCTTCAAGGTCGACGTCTCCTTTGTACATCTGGACGCCGAGGCGGGCGTGGATGATGACTTCCTTGAGCGGGTAGCCGTTGAGGAGCGGCATCAAGCGGAGGATCTCGCCCCGATCCCGCATACCGAGCCTGAGCTTGACCGAGAGGGGGATCGAAAGCCGGGGACAGACCTCGTCCAGGAAGGCCGCGATGCGGTCAGGATGGGGCAGCAGGCCCGAACCGCGGCCCTTCCCGGCGACCATGGGATAGGGGCAACCGAGGTTCCAGTTCACCTCCGTATAGCCGAGTCCGGCGATCGCCTCCGCGGTCGCGACGAAACCCGCGGCGTCCTTGCCGAGGATCTGGGGGACGAGGGGAACCGGGTACCGCGCGTCGGGGAGGAGGTCCTTGAGGTGCCGTTCGGTGATCCCGCCGGCGGCGACCGAAAGGATGAAGGGCGCGAACGCGGCGTCGAAGCCGGGAAAGCGCCTGAGGTAGACCGAGCGGAAGACGCGGTTCGTCACTCCGTGGAGCGGCGCGAGGTACAGCTGCATCGTGCGCCCAGACTAACACGTCCCGCGACCCTCGTTCAAACGGGCGGGAATGCGTGGTAGCATAGCCGGAAAGGGGACCGGTATGGAAAACGCTCACGGGTATCCTGAGGAGATAGCGGCCTACGTCGACTCGGTCTTTTCGGGCGGCGCCTGGCACGGCGCGAGCCTCATGGGAACGCTCCGGAAACTGAGCGCGGAACAAGCCCGCCGGGAGAATGCCGCGGGGTATTCGGCCTGGAAGGTGGCCCTCCACTGCGCGTACTGGAAGCACCGCGCGGCCGCGCGGATAGCGGCGAAGGGGACCCTGCCCCGCTTCGCGCGGAGCCCGGCCGACTTCCCCGCCCTGCCCGATCGCCCGGACGAGGCGGCATGGAAGGCGGACCTGGCCTTCATCGCCGAGATCCACGAGCGCTTCCTCGGCGTGGCGGCGGCGCAGCCCTGGGCCGCGTTTTCGGGAGAGCGGCGGGCGAAGGTCCTGCGGGAGATCCTCGGGGCCGCGGCCCACGACGCGTACCATACCGGGATGATCCGCAACATCGGTATTCCGGGCCTCTAGAGCCCCCGGCTGTTAGTGTCCCGAAGCTTTGGGAAAGCCACGGCAGCGGACGGCAGCGGAATCGGCCTCCATCGCCGTGCCCGACCAGAAGAAGGGCTTGAATAGGTCTCCCTGAAAGCGGCGCGGAAAGAGTTCGGCGACAGCCGCATGGATCCTCGCCGCCGCGGCCTCGTCTTCCGCGAGGAAGAAGAAGGCGCCGCCGCCGCCCGCGCCGCTCATCTTGCCGACTTTCGCCCCGGCCCCGCGGCCGGCCGTGAGGACCTCGTCCACGACGGGAGTGGAGAGGCCGAGCGAGGCGAGCCGCTCTTGGGCCGCGTCGGCGAGCGGGGCGAGCGCCGCGATGAGCGCTTCCGGCGTGGACGCGGCCCCGAAGGCCTCGATGGCGCGGGAGCTGATGCGGCCCAGGTCCCCGATGGCGGACCGCGCGTCCGCGGCTCCCGCCGCGTACCGCTCACCCACGCGCCGGATGAGGTCGGCCGCACCCGCGGATCGGGGCACGGTTCCCACCACGGCGTGGAAGGGCACGGGCGAGAGGGGGCGCCGCGCGGGGAGCGCGGGGGGCCGGGGGTAGAGGGCCGCGATGCCTTCTCCCGAAGCCAAACCGGTATCGATGCCGGAGGGTTTTCCGTGGAAGAGGACCTCCGCCGCGTGGGCGTAGGACCAGAG
>JAEXTK010000264.1 GCA_023406985.1 Spirochaetota bacterium
ACCCGAGGTCTTCCCTTGCGGGATGTTCCCTCCCAGCGCAGGGCCAACCGGTCGCCGGCTCCCAAATCCCGTCGGACCTAGGATACTCCGCTTCGAGCCGCATGCAACAATCATAAAGTCTGTGACGGAGCCTGCGCGCGTCCTGTTACTGCGCTTGAGGCGCTCCCCCTATACGGGCATAACCTGGAGGGACGCGTCCCGATTCGACATCAACAACACGCGGTCGTTTTCCAGCTCATTCCAGGCGTCGCTCGCGGGGTAGCCCGAGGAGGAGGCCACGCTCGTCGTGGAGCCGTCGGGGGCGGTGAAGCTCGCGTAGAGGATGGCGTAGTAGTTCGCGATCCGGTCAGCCCAACCGGCCTTCTCGTAGATGCGCCGGAGCCCCTCGCTGTAGACCGGGGCGGCGGTATGGGCGCGGACTATGGCCGTAAGCGAGGGAGTCTGGATGACGGCGTTGTAGCTCGCGTCCGGGTAATCCCGGCGGAGCAGGCGGATGGCGGCGGAGAGGGCGCCGACCAACTCCGCGGGGGCGGGATCGTAGTCCCCGCCGCTCGGCGCGCTTGAGCTTTGGCCGAGTTGTTTAAGGAAAAGGTCGGCGTAGAGGCGGGAGTCCGACATGGTCGCGGAGCCGACGAGGCCGAGGGATTCCCGGTAGGAACGAGGGCGCCCGACGATATTGCCGTCCCCGTTGGAGATGGTCCCGTTGTGGCCGAAGGCGATGCCCCGCTCCGCGAAGGGCTGCTGATTGTCCAGATTCAGGTCGATGCCGGGGCTGGCCAAGCGCTCATGAATGATGCAGGCAGCGAGGGGCCGGTCCGTCAGGGCGCGGAAGACGGCCGCGTCCCGCGCGGCGGAAACGCTGGAGAGGTGGAGGGACCGGCCGCTTCCCAGGCCGGCGAGGCCCCACCCGTCCCGGTGGACCTCCGCCAAGGCGTGGTACTGATCAAGGACCGCGGGGGGCAGGGCGGCGGACAGCGCCAGGTCGGAGCCGGCGTGCGCGTAGGCGAACAATCGACACATGATGAGAGAACCTACCGAAAAGGAAGGAAGAAGGGAAGGGCGGGGAGCGTCGGGGCGCGGCGCGGCGCGGCGCGGCGCGGCGCGTCGGGAATTATGCGTTCATACTTGTTGCGATGGAGGATTGTTTGTACTTTTCAATAGAATCTTTGGAAAAAGGAGCACCCATGCGCACGTATTCGATGAAACTGTTCGTGACGCTTTCCCTCTTCGCCCTGGCGGCCGGAACCCTCTCCGCCCAGGGAAAACCGATCGACGCCGCGGCCTTCGACGCCATCGTCGCGAGCGGCCCGGTCGCCGACGACGCGACCATCGCCGCGAGCGCGTGGGCGACGGGCATCAAGAAGGCCGGCGCGCTCCGCCTCGGCGCCACCCAGACCTCCAACCTCTTTTCCCTGCGGAACGAGGTGGACGGGAAGCTGCGGGGCTTCGACGCGGGCATCGCTCAGCTGATCACGCGGTATATCCTGGGCGACGCGGCCAAGTACACCTTCGCCCAGGTCACTTCGTCCACGCGCGAGCAGGTCCTCATCAACGACCAGGTGGACATGGTCCTGGCGACCTATTCGATCACCCCTGCCCGCGCCGAGAAGATCTCCTTCGCGGGGCCGTACTACACCTCCCAGGCGGGCGTGCTGGTCAAGGCCGGCAACAAGGATATCAAGTCCTACGCCGACCTCGCGGGGAAGCGCGTCGCGACCCAGGCCGGTTCCACGGGGCCGGCCGTCCTCAAGCAGTACGCGAGCGACGCCAAGGTCCTGGAGTTCCAGACCCACCAGGAGTGCGTCGATACGCTGAAGCAGGCCCGCGTGGACGCCTACGTCATCGATTACACCCTGCTGCTCAACACCCTGAGCCAGAGCACCGGGGACTTCCGGCTCGCGGGCGCTCCCTTCGGCGCGGAGGATCCGTACGGCATCGGCCTGCCCAAGGGCTCCGACGGCGTCGCCTTCGTCAACGCGTTCCTCAAGAAGATCGAGGCCGACGGCACCTGGACCAAGCTCTGGACCGTCGCGATCGGACAGCGGACCGGCAACGACGACGTCCCCACCCCGCCCGCGCTCAAGTAAGCTGAGCTTTAGCCGCGGCGCTTCCCCGCCGAAGCGCCGCGGTTTATCTTCTTATTTAGAGATAGTCGATGCGAGAATTAATCAAGCTGCTGCACGAGTTCGGTCCCGACTTCCTCCGCTCCGTCCTGGTGACCTGGAAACTCACCGCGGTTTCCTTCAGCCTCGGCTTCGTCCTGGCCGTGGGCCTGACCGTGTTGCGGATCCTGCCCATCCGGCCCCTGAAGCTCTTCATCGACGCGTACGTGGAATTCTTCCGCAATATTCCGAGCATCGCGCTCCTCATCATCATCGTGTTCGCGCTGCCGTACCTCAACGTGGTCATCGACTACGAACCTTCGGTCATCCTGACCCTGGTCCTGGTCTGCTCGGCCTTCGCGACCGACAACCTCCGGTCCGGCATCAACACCGTGGACGCGGGGCAGGTGGAGGCGGCGTACAGCCTGGGCTTAGGCCGGATCAAGACGATGCTCAACATCGTGTTGCCCCAGGCGCTCCGGTCGGTCGTGCAGCCGATGACCTCGCTGCTCATCGGCCTGATGCTCTCTTCGGCCATCGCTTCCCAGGTGCCGGTTCCGGATCGCGAATTGACGGGCCTGGTGGATAGAATCAACAACGAAACGGCGTCGGGCATCCTCACCTTCGCGATCGCCTCCGTCTTCTACGTGGCGACGGGACTCGCGATCGCGTGGGTCGGCGCGCGCATTGAGAAAAAGGTACGGATACTGCGATGAGCGGCCGAACCGCCGAAGAGGCCCTCTTTGAAAATCCGGACGCGAGGACCGCGGCGTTCATCCGCGCGGGAACCGCGGCCGCCATCGCGGCCCTGGTCGGCCTCGGCGTCCTCATCGTTCGCCAGTTCTACCTGGCCGGCCAGCTCGAGGCCCGCTACTGGGATTTCTTCGCCCGGGCCAGCACCTGGCGCTACCTGCTCTCGGGACTCGCCGGAACCCTCTCGTCCGCCCTCATGGCCGCGCTCATCGCGCTGACCGTGGGGCTCGTCTTCCTGGCCGGGCGCCTCTCTCAGGTCGCGCCGGTGCGGTGGCTCTCCGTCGCCTGCATCGAATTCCTCCGCGGCGTACCGAACCTCTTGCGGATCTATTTCTGCTTCCTCATCCTTCCGCCCCTCGGCGTCAAGATGTCGAGCTACTGGATGATCACCGCGCCGATAGGACTCGGCACCGCGGCCGTGGTGGCCGAGGTGTACCGCGCGGGAGTGCTCGCCGTCCCGCGGGGACAGAGCGAGGCCGCGGCGAGCCTCTCCCTGAGCCGCTTCCAGACGTTCATCTACATCGTGTTCCCCCAGGCGCTCCGGTACGTCGTGCCGTCCTTGGTGGCCCAGCTCGTCATCGTCGTGAAGGACACCACCTTCGGCTACGTCGTGACGTACGCGGAGCTCATGCAGAACGCGAAGGTCCTGGTGGCCAACTACAATTCCCTGGTGCCGGTGTACCTCATCGTCGCCCTCATCTACGGCCTGCTCAACTACGGCATCGCCCGTTTTTCGCGGGCGTTGAGCCGGCGGTTCCACGCGCCGGAATCCCAGAACAAGCGAGGTTGAAGGGTGATGGCCGATCGAATCCGCATCGTCGAAGCGTGCAAGAATTTCGGAAATCTCCAGGCGCTGCGCAACGTGTCGCTCACGGTCAAGGCGGGAGAAACCGTCGTGGTCATCGGCCCCTCGGGCTCCGGAAAAAGTACGCTGCTGCGGAGCGTGAATCGATTGGAAGTCCTCACGTCCGGGGATGTCTGGATCGACGACGACCACGTCACGAACCGCAACGCCGATATCCGGCGAATTCGGGAAGAGGTGGGCATGGTGTTCCAGGACTTCAACCTCTTTCCGCACCTTTCGGTCTTGAACAACATTGCTCTGTCCCCGATCAAGGTCAAGAAGACGCCGCGGGCTAAAGCCGTGGAGCGGGCCATGGAGCTCCTGGAGCGGGTCGGGCTCGCGGACAAGCGCGACGCCCTGCCGGGAGAGCTTTCCGGCGGACAGAAACAGCGGGTGGCCATCGCCCGGTCGCTGGCCATGGATCCCAAGGTCATGCTTTTCGACGAGCCCACCTCGGCGCTGGACCCCGAGATGGTCAAGGAAGTCCTGGACGTCATGCTCGATCTGGCCAAGGGCGGCATGACGATGATGGTAGTCACCCACGAGATGGGTTTCGCCAAGGCCGCCGCCGACCGGGTGGTGTTCATGGACCAGGGCGAGATCATCGAATCCGGCACGCCGCGGGAACTCTTTTCGTCACCCAAGAACGAACGGACCGCGAAGTTCTTGGAGCATATACTGTAGGGGTCAGACCCCAAGGGCGAACTCACGCTATGGCCCGGATCGCGCGGACTCGGAGCAGCGCGAGGGAACATCCCCATGACGCGGCCAGCGTGCCGACGAAGGTGACGGAGAACTTGACGATCGCATTCACCTGCACGTCGAGGAGCGCGAACTGTATCCACATGACGAAAACGTAGTGCACTACGTACATCAAATACGCGCACCGTGAGATCGAATCCATCCAGGGAGACCTTTTCCCCAGCTTTCCGCGGAACAGCGAAAGAAACGCGAACGAACTCGCCGTGCAGCTCAGGACCCACAAGACGACTTCGACCAGGTCGCGAATCGTAACGGCTCCGGACGGGCCGGCGACCATGCGGGGAATGAACCAGAGTCCGTTGTACGCGAGGAAGGCGAACAGGACCCAGGCGAGCCACTGTTTGGCGAAACCGCTCTCCTCCGAAAGGAAGCCGCGCGCGAGTCCGTTCCGGCCGATCACGACGCCGGCGAAGAACCACGTCAGATACAGGAAAATCCTGGGTAGCTGAAAATAAAACGGCGGGGCGATGAGCGGTACCCACGTACCGAAGCCGAAAGCCGCGAGCATCGGGACATACGCGAAAAAAGAGATCGCGAAAAGGAGGGTGAACGTCCTCGGCGCGGACGTTGCCGTGAATGCCGTATCCTTTTTTCCGACCAGCGAGAAAACCAAGGCGGCGAGCGCATCGAAGAACAACAATACCCAGATGAACCAGAGCGGTCCGGGGTACCGGGCTTCGGCGAGGAAACCGAGCCAGAACCATACGTAGGGGGCGGAGTTACCCGAGGCCAACCATGCGGGATAGTACGCGCACGGCATGACGAAGATGACCCCGAAGGCGAAGGGAACGCCCAGCCGCACGAGGCGGTCCTTCAGGAAGGAGAGGACGCCCTTCCGTTTCAGGATGGGCCACACGAACAAGCCGGAGATCAGGAACATCAGCGACATGAAGAAGACGTCGTTGAAGTTCTCCGCGTAGTCCAAGAACGCCCATCGTCGGACGTCGACGATAGGCGCCGTCGATCGAGCCGGATCGGCGACATCGATGCGGGCGAAGGTCGTGTAGGCCAGCGAACTGTGGTGGGCCAGGACCAACAAGGTTATGAACGCGCGCAAGTAATCGATGGACGTTTCCCGATTCGTCGCAGCGGACTTTTCCATATAGTCTCCCCCGGCACCTCTTCGCGGTCTCCGTAAGCGTACTCCCCAGCCATGGAAGGTGTAAAGCGGAGCCCAGGAGTGAGGCACTCTTCAGCTCTTCATTCGCCTACTCATGGGATGGTTTTCATTGAACTGGACCAGGTCCCAGAGATTGCCGTACAGATCCTTGAATACCGCGACCATGCCGTAATCGGCCTCTTTCGGTTCTCGAACGAACTCGATGCCTTTGGATCGGTAATCGTCATAGTCCCGCCAGAAATCATCGGTCCCCAGGAACAAGAATACGCGCCCTCCCGCTTGGTTGCCGATGAACGGTTCCTGTTCTTCTTTGGAAGCGCGCACGAGCAAGAGCGTGGTTCCCTTCCCGCCTCGGGGAGCGACGACGACCCAGCGTTTATCCTGTTCGCTCTGGTACGTGTCGTCGAGCAGTTCGAAGGCGAGTTTATTCACGTAGAAGTCGATGGCCTCGTCATAGTCGCGTACGACGAGCGCGATGTGGGCGATGAATTGGTTTACGATGAAGTCCCGATTATATACTCCGCCTTGGTCACCAATGTACCTTTCTCGTTCGGCTTTTTGTCTTTGGGAATGAAGCCGTTCGAAAGGTACATGTTTTTCAGGTAGGTCCGGCGTTCGTCAAAATCGAGCCGGAGGAACCGCTTGCCCTGGGCTCCGGCGTACGCTTGAACCCATCGCAAGATTCGTCCGGAATAGCCTTTGCCGCAGTACTCGTGCTTGATGACGAATTTGTGGAAATAGTACGCGTCATCCGCTCCGTTCTCCGGCCAGTATCTCCCGTCGTATTCCAAGAGGATGAATCCGCCGATGATTTCACCGTCCTTGACGGCGACGTAATATTCCGGATCGAGGTACTTGTCCTTGAGGCTTTCCCTCGTAAACTGGGATTCGTCCCACATGGGCGTACCGCGTCCCCGTAGCCATCTGACTTTGTCCAGGTAGATGGCCATCAGCACGTCGATCTCGCCGTCCTCGGCCTTTCTTATTTCGATATCATTCATCATGCCTTTTCCTTGGCGGCTCGACCACATCGCGCCGGCTGAACATCGGGTCACGCCGATTGACTTGCGTTGCGAGCTGCCAGGCGGAGCTCCATAATCCGGAGCGCCCGCCGCTTCAGCTTGGCGATCATTTTCTCCACCGCCGCGTTCTCTTCCGGAATGTTGTCGCGCAAGCGAAGGACCAAGACGATGAAGAAGAAAGCAGGGAATAGTTCTTTTTCTCCGTTCCGCCGTAGCCTTCTCCGCACGTAGCGCTGCGGATAGATCAATCGGAATAGTCCTTCGATGATTTTATCGATAGTTCGTTTCTCCATGGGCGAGACGCCGTACTTGAGGAGGTAGTACGTGCGCGCGATGTCGAACAGGGGATTACCGCGGAACGCCGTGAGCCAATCGATCACCCAAAGGTTTTCTTCGCCATCGACCATGACGTTTTCCGGATGGAAATCGCCGTGGCACACGTAGTCGGCCGCGGTCGCCCGGATGAAAGAGCAGGCCAGGCCTTTTTCCTCAGTGGTGAGCAGGGCAGCGTCCACGACGCACGCTTCCAGGAACTCGCTTCCGCACGCGAGTTCGGGGACGCGGATACCGTTGATCGATTCGTGAAGGTCCGAGAAGTCATTCAGGATCTCCGCGATCTCTAGCGGCTTCTCGCCCAGATGCCGCGCGAGCAGCTTCCCGTCTATCCGTTGGTAGACGATCGCGTTCTTGCCTTCCAGTTCCGTCAGTTCCAGCGCCTGAGGCATGCGGTCAAATCGTACGCGTATCGCGCGATGATTTTCGTATTCCCGTTTGACGACGTCTACCGGAAATCCGTCGTTGAAAAGTTTGGCGACCCGCGCGGCGTCCAGTTCCACGAAACGGGCCGTTCTCCCGAAACCGATGACGTTCATTGCTCCATCCTTCAACGCATATCGGTAGACGGCCGGCGTCGTCATGCGCCGATATAGCGGTTTTCTATCCACTCCGTCAGTTTGCGCACGCGGCTTTCCGGAAATGCGAGCTTGTTGATGGCTGCGGTGTCCCGTGCGATTCTAGTGAAGAAGTTTTTATTCGCCACGAGAGATTCCCTGATGCGTTCCTTTCCGTAACCGCTAAACAACGACTCAAGATCATCGCGAAGCGAATCGTCAATCCATTTTTCCAGATGACGCCCGCCGTAGAAGGTCTGGAACTCCTTCCCCTTGACGGAGCGCTCGTACCATTCAAGCATCGTCAACGTCCTCGTCTTCAAGTATCCGTTGACGCACTGCAGCGCGACCCAATATTCTCCCCGCATGCACTTCTTGAATGCCCACAGATAGTGAAAGTAAAAATCGTTGACGACATTGTCGTAAACGGCTTGCGTAGGAAAAGAAAAAGCGTTCTTGTTTGAAATGATACGCTTGAAGCGCGGGCCCAGGTCTTCTTTATCGATCAACGCTTTCATGGTCGCATGGCAGATCTCGTTCAAGACAGGAAAAGCGCTATCGCCGGAAAGCAACTTCGCCTTCTCCACCAAGACGAAGTCTACGTCCAGTCCGCCCTTGAAGACGCAACGCCGTTCCCAATGGTTTATCTCCGGCGCCGATTCGGTGAACGTCATCCAAACTTCATCGATCGAACCCAACCAGTCGTCTTCGCGGAAGTATGAGTCGACGCTATCCGAAACGACGAGCAAGTCGATATCGGAGAACTCGTCATCGTGGCCGCCCTCGTTCGAGCTTGATCCTATCAATCCTAGATAGGATAGGTCGTCGCGGTCATTGCAGACCTCGACTATCCTGGACAATAGCGCCGCGTTTTCTTGAGTCATACTGATAACCCGCTCAATGATTAATCGGTACAGCCGATCGGGTGGAGTATACCACGACCTCTCTTCTACCGCGGCTTGAAGCCTTCGAGCTTCGTCCAGCGCCAATCGAAATAGCCGTACCACGCTACGCCGCCCGACGGGTCGATGAGCATGGCGTCGGGCAGCTTGTAGCCGCAAGGATCGTTCAGCCGGCCCGTTTGGAGCGGGGCAGCGAGGGAGGCCGCGAAACGGGCGGCGTCGAAGGTCTGCGCCCTCAGCGAGAGGAGGCCGACGAGACGGCGCGGCCGCTCGGGGTCGGGATGGACGAAGAGGAGGCCGCCCGCCGCCGCCGTCGCACCGCTTTCCGTCTTGATCGCGTAACGGGACTTTTCCCAAACGAGGGGCAACGAAGGAAGGAGCCGCGCGAGGGGAGGGCAGTCGCCGGGAGTTCCGACGAGGAGCCTGGCGTAGTCCCCGTTTTCGTCGCGCCGCCGCTCCGCCTCGACGTCGCTCATCGCTTCAACCGCGATGATGCCGCCGAAGGCCGAGACGAGCGCGCGGGCGATCTCCTCGTTCTCCGCGGCGGAGGCGCGCCGCTTGGTGCCGTAGATCACGCGGAGCGGACCCTCGAATAAGGCGGCTATGCCCGCGCCGGAGTTCGCTACCGTTCCCGTATCGGCTGCGGCCGCACGGAAACGATCCTTCGGACCGAGCTCGAAGCGCGCGGGTTTGCCCGAGTCCGCCGTCAGGCTGAAGCCGTCCGCCAGGATCAGGATCCGCCCGCCCTTGGCCAGGTCCGGATGGCGCAGATCCAGCTCGAAGGCCGAGACGTTGTCGGTCTCCACCGAGATGCGGCGTTCGTCGACGATGCGCGCATCGAGCCCCGCCGTCTTCCGGTTGTCCTGGAGGCCGAGGACGGAAGCCCAGGCGGCCTTTCCGGTCCGGGCCATGGTCGTCCGGATCATCAGGGAAGCGGGCCAGGGATCGCGCCTTTGCGGCCTGAACCAGTCCAAGAGCCTCCGCGGTCCTCCGTCCTTCGTCCACGCGGCGAAGGCCGAGTGCCCCGCGCCCGACATCAGATCGAATTTCGCGTCGGCCCCCTTGGAAGCGAGGAGCGCGACGGCCGTCTGATCCGGCTGATAGGGAACGACCGTATCCTGGTCGCCGTGCACCGCGAGGACGGGAATACCCGCGATGTTTTCCAAGAGATCCACGCTCGTCCAACCGGCGAAGGGCGCGATCGCCGCGAAACGCCAGGGATACAGCTGGGCGAGCCGCCAGGTTCCGAAGCCGCCCATCGACGAGCCGGTCAAATAGATTCGATCGGGATCGATCCCGTAGCGCGCGGAGACGAGGTCCATGACGTCGAGCACGTCCCGTTCTCCCGCGCCGGTATAGGATAGGTCCCCGCGGCCGAAGGGGGAGACGATGATCAGATCTTTGGGGGCCGCCGTGGCCAGGGCCGCCGCTTGATCCCAGTCGTTTCCCGTGGCGCCGTGGAGCGTCACCACGAGGCCGTAGCGTTTTTCAGGATCG
The DNA here is from genome assembly GCA_023406985.1 of Spirochaetota bacterium. Lineage (GTDB taxonomy): Bacteria > Spirochaetota > Spirochaetia > Treponematales > Breznakiellaceae > JAEXTK01. Next base: position 9,893 of record JAEXTK010000264.1, read on the forward strand.
TACCCTTCGGGAAGGTAGAGGGAGTAGGGTTGGAGGCTGCCGTCCAGAGCGGAAACGTACGCGTACCGCCGGAGCCCCTCCAGATGCCGACCGCCGGCACCCGCGGTCATCTCCTCTATCTGCGCGAGGGCCGCGGCCGCCTTGTTGTAGCCGCCCAGGGAAGGAGGAAGGGTCCCCTCCACGGAATCGGCGAGGAACTCCAAGGTCGCCGCGAGTTCGGTCTTTGCCGGTTTCTCGGCCTTCGCCGCGGCCGCGGCGGACCGGGCCTTGGCGGCGGCCGAACGGACCAGGGCGGCCGCGTCGCCGAGGATGACGGTCTCGTCGCGGGACGGGGTACCGGCGAACTTGCCTATTCCCACCGCCCGCACTTTCGCGGCTCCCGAGAGCCCGGCCGGCGCCGGCAGGGCGAAACGCTCGCCGATGCGCGCCACGGTTGAAGCGCGCACCGCGCCGCGGGAATCGACGAGCTCGATGCGCGCCTCCCCTTCGGGACAGGAGGCCGGCGTCGCCGCCAGCGTTCCCTTGATGGCGGAAGCGAGCGGGGAGACGTGGAAATCCGGGTACGCGGCGAGGGATTGGAGCGGGACGCCTTCTCCCTTCAGCGGGTCCATCCGTACGAGGAAACCCCAATCGCCCTCTCCCTGCTCCACCTTCACGAGCAGCTCGTTGGTTCCCTTTTGCAATACAACGACGACCGCGTCCTCGCCGGGCGTGAGGGCCCGCCGGACGTGGCGCGTGAGCGCGAGCTCGCCGTTGAGCCAGATCTTGACGCCGTCGTCCGATCCGACCTTGAGCTCCACGCGGCGGCTTTCGTTGGACTCCACCGTCCGGTGGGCGTAGGCGACCGCGAAGGACGATGGACCGAATTCCGCCAGGAAGTCGATGCCGCCGTAGCCGTCGGCGTCCCTGACGCCGTCCGCGGCCTCTTTCCAAAGCGCCCCGCCCGTTCCGCTCATCAGGAGGGGCGCCGCGGACGCTTCCGAAACGGCCGATCCGGCTTCCGCGCTTTCCGCGAGGTAGTCGCGATCCAGGGCGTCCTCGAGGCCCGAAAGCCCCGCGGCGGGGAAGGGGCCCGCTATCCTCCAGGTCGATTCCGTTGCAACGGAGATGGCCTCCATCTTCTCGCCGCTCCGGCAGGCCAAGAGAGAAGCCGCGGCCGCGGCCGCCAAGACCGCCGCTATTACGAAGGTCCGCGCCGCGCCGCGCACCGCGCGCCGGGCCGCGCGCATCGCCGCGCAACGCCCGGTGATGCGCGCGGTTTCTCGCGCCGCTCGGCGGGACTCATCTTCTTTTTTCATCGCGTACCTCCTCCGATTCGGCATCGCGCGCCGCAGCTCGCTCCGCGCGCGCCGCCACTCGTTCGGCCATCCGGCGCTGCATCTCAAAGCTGCGCGACTCGCGTTCGGGATCGGTAGATGGTTCTTCCGGTCGGGGAGAGAAGAGGGTTCGCTCGGCGTCGGTCTTCTGTTTGGACCACCACGTCGCGCCGGCGACGAGGGCCCGTTCGAGTTGACCGGCCATCGTGCTGCGCAGGAAGAGATCGACGAGGAGGAGGAAGGCCGCGGCGATGAGGAGGAACGGCCGGAGGGATCGACTCTCCCAGCTCGTCCGCTCGGGCGGAACCCGGAGGAGATCGGCCGAAACCAATTCTCCGCCGTTCGCCGAGGCGATGAGCGAGAGGGCCGCGGGATCGGGCCCGAGGTTCGGCGACTCCGCGCGCGGTTCCGACCAAACCCAGGAAAAGCCGCTCGCCCGCGAGAGCGGATCGAACAGGTCGATGCCGAAAAGGCCCGAGCCGCGCAAGGGAGCGAAGCCCTCATAGCGTCCGGGGGCCGTCTCCACGAAACCAAAGGAGCCGCCCTCCCCCTGGACTTTCCCGACCAGGCGCAGAGACGAGAGGCTCTGGCGATCGGGGCCCACGGCGTCGACGATGAGGCGGGCTCCCCCCGCTTCGGCGATGGCGCGGGGCCGGAGGCTGCCGTCCGGCGCGGCGCGGGCCACCGAACGCAGGGCCTGGCCCCACAGTCGGTTATAGACGGGAAGCGACGACCAGGCGGAAAGCCAGCGGCGCCCGGAGTCCGAGGTGAAGACCGCGACCTTCCCGTTGCCGTATCTCCACGAGACGAGGAGCGGGTCCCAGCCCTGATCGGCGGCGGGGGCCGCCGCCCTCGCTTCTATCTCTATGGAGGCGTGGGGCTTGGGCGTCGTGAGCAGATACCCGCCGAGGCGGGGAAGGTTCCGGCCGAGCCCTTCCACCAGGGAGGAGGAGGAGACGATCCGCGTCTCGATCCTCCCTTCCTGGATGAGTTCCCGCGTCATCCGTATCGCCTCCTCATCGATGACGGCGGGAATCTTGTCCGCTTGCGCGCGGTAGTACGTGCCGCCGCACCTGGCCGCCAAATCCCGGAGCAGCTCCTCGTCGACCGTATCGCCGATGGCGATGGTGGAGGCGGTCGCGCCCACCGCGACGAGCTTGGAGGCGATGTCCGCGAAGTCCGCGTCGGCGGTAAGGCCGTCGGTGAGGATGATCACGTGGCGCTTCGACGGTCCCGGAGGGCCGAAGCCGCGGGCGGCTTCCGTCAACGCCGACGCCAGATCGGTACCGCTGCCGTCGCTGATATCCGCGAGGGGCGCCAGTATCTTTTCCTTCTCGCTCGCCGGCGTGAAGGGAACCACCCACGTCGGCATCGTGTCGAAGCTGATGATGCCGACCTCATCCAGGGGACTGAGCTGGGAGACGGCGGCCGCGACGCCGCGGATGGCGGCCGTTTTCTTGGTCGTCGCGCCGACTTCTTCGGCCATGGAACCGGAACGATCGATCACGAAGAGCAGCTTCGCCCGGGTGAATTGCAGGCGCCGACGCGAGTCCGTCTCCACGGGCAGCAGGTCCTCAAGCGGCGTCGCGTAATAGTCGCCCCTGCCGAGGGAGGACTCTCCCCCGACGACCAAGAGGCCGCCGCCGCCCGAGACGTAATCCTGCAGCCGCTCCTGTTGGGCCTCGGTTATGGCCAACGCGGGCAGGTCGTCCAGGACCACGGCCGAGATTCCCGCGTAACCAATCGCCGTCTCGCTTAAGGTTTCGGGGCCTCCGGAGACGACGCTCATCCCTTGGGCGGCGAGGGCTTTGGAGAGCGGAGAGACGACTTGGCCGGAAGAAGCGAAGGCGCCCCCCGAGACGACGAGGACCTTGGCGGGCCCCGAGACTTCCAGGAAGGCTCCGGCCGTGAGGACGGGCGTTCCCGCTTCCTCCGCCGCGATGGAGAGGGCCTTCATGCCGGCTTCCCCCGCATCGAGCTCCAGGCGCAGCGCGTTGGAGCCGCTCGCGAGGGAAGCCGTGCCGGCGGAGACGGGCCGTCCGTCCATGGAAAGGGTATACGTTATCTTGCGCTCGGTATCGGAGACCAGGTTCCAGGTCGCCTTAGCGCGTTCGCCCGACCGAACGACGCCGGGGACTTTGAAACCGAGCGAGGCGAGCCCGCTGCGCGTCCCGCCGACGGACACCGCCTGGATCGTCACGGGCGACTCCTCGCTCCGGGACGGCGGGGAGCCCGCGTTGGCCCTGCCGTCGCTGAAGAGGTAGACCGTCTTTGACCCCGGCCCTTCCCTGGCGAGTTGCCGCGCCGTCGCGAGCGCGAGCGCGATGTCGGTGGTTCCCGATGCATCGAGGGAAAGCTCCGCCGACTCCAGGACGGCCGCCGCTTCGTCGGGCTCAACCGGGGGACAGAGCATGACGGTTTCGCCCGCAAAGATCGCGGCCGCGGCCCGGTCCCGCGCCTTGAGGCTCCGGATGAGCGCGAGGGAAGCCGCCCTGGAAGCCTCTATCCGTTCGCGGGGGACGGAATCCGAGACGTCCAACAGGACGACGACCGTGCGGGCTTTGGTCGGTACGGGGAGCGCGACGCCGATGCAGGCGAGCACGGCCAGGCCGATCGCCGAGACGCGGAGGGCCAGCATGGCCGCGTTCCTTCTCTCCGGTTTCCCTTCGCTACGCTTCATGCCGACTCCTCTTCCGCCGCGGCCGCCGCTTTGAGGCTCCGTACCAGAGTATCCATTCCGCGGCGAGGAGGACGGCGAACAGGGCGGAGACGGGAGCGTCTAATCGCCGTGAGCTCTCCACCGGAAGCGCCGCCAGGGCCGTACGGGCCGCCCCGTCCTTCCCGGCAGCGCCGCCCCGCTCCGCCGACCGCGGCGCTATGAGGCGCGGCGCGACGTCCAGCTCGCTCGGCGGTACGTTGACCGCGATGGGACCCCGTTCCCCGGACGCTTCCCACTCGAAGATGCCGGCCGCGCGCGGAGTCAGGAGGACCGCCGGTCCCGAACGCTCGACTTCTACCGAATCGCCGCGGACCTTGAACGATGCATCCTCCAGCCGCCTGGCCCGCTCGGCGACGATCAGGGTATGGACGGATTGGGCGTCGGTCTTGGAGGCGAACCATTGGAGGTAGTTCTGGAGGAGAACGGGGAACGCGCTCTTGAGGCCGAGGTCCGATCGCGCCAGATCGATGCCGCAGGCGAGCCGACGGTAACCGTCTTTTTCCCAGGCTACTATCACGGGTTTCTCCCGTATCGTCGCGAGGACGACGGCTTCGCCGCGGACCGCGTAGGCGAGGCTGGATTCCGCCGCGGCGCCTTCCCAATCGATGAAGCGCGAGAGCGGATGGGCCTGGGAGCCCTCCGCGGCCGCTATCCTGCCCGAGACGCGGCCGCTCGCGGTGAGGGGCGCATCGGGGGGCGGGGCGCCGAAGACCACGAGGCCCGCCCGTACGCCGTTCGGTATGGCCGCCGGCTGGGCCGCCGAATCGGAGATGATGATATCCGGCACCAGGGCGCCGGCATCCCCGCCGCCCGGCGAGAGGAAGTCCGGAAACGCGGAGGCGGTCGTATAGGAGATGCCTTCGTGGGAGAGGGAGGCCGTGATGAACGGGTTCTTTCTGCCGATGAGGAGGGCCGATAGGCCGCGCTCTTTCGCGACCGCGAGATAGCAGCGCGCCTCCCGGCCGCCCGCTTCCCGCGCGACCTGGAGGGTGTAGGCTCCCTCCTCTGCCGCTCCGTCCAGCGCGATGGCGGAGCGGGACCACCCCGGCTTCGCCAGCAGCCGCTCGGAGGCCAGGAGGTTCCCGTCTCGCTGGAGGCGCGCCACGACCGCTTCGGGCGAAACGCTTCCGTTCCAGAGGGAGAAGGCGGCCCTGGTTCCCCCTTCCGAGGCTTCGAGCCTGAGTCCCGTCACGCCGAGGTTCTCGCCGCGCGACCCGACGATCTGGAAACGGACCGGGCCTCGGAAGGCGGAGGCGAGCGCTTCGCCGTTCAGGCTCAGGCCTCCGTCCGTGAACGCCACCGCGCTCCACGCTCCGTCCCGTCCGTCCAAGGCCGCTTTGAGGGCGTCGGCGCAGGCCGCCTCGTCGAAGGCGGCGTCGGTCGCGACGAGGGGACGGAGCGCGGCTTTCGCGGCCGCCTTGTCCAGGACGGGCCTTTCCAGGAGGGCGCGCGCCGTGTCGGCGCAGGAAAAAAGGGCGATGGGAACGTCGTCGCCGAGGCCGTCGATTTCCGCGACGGCTTCCCGCACGGCCGCTTCCACGCGGCTCGCTTCTTCCCCCGCGCCGGACTGAGAATCGATCGGGCAATCGCGGGTCGCCATGGAGGCCGAGATATCGATGAGGACGGCGATGCCCGGCTTCCGGAGTCCGCGGGTGACCAGGGAAGGGCCCGCGGCCGCGACCGTCGCCGCCAGGATCGCCGCCGCTTGGAGGAGGAGGAGGAGCAGGGAGCGCCGTTTCAAGGTCTCGCCGCCGGAGGTCGGCTGCGCGAAGGTTCGCCAGATGAAGGTTGAACCGATCTCCTTCCTCCTGAACCGCATCCTGAGGAAGTAGAGGATGATGACCGGCACGAGGAGCAGGGCCAGGAAGAAGGCCGCGGGCCTGGCGAAGACCAGGGCGAGGCCGGAAGCGGCGCTCAGCATACGATCCCCGCGGCCACGAGGTCGCCGTGGAAGACGCGGCCGAGGTCCGCGTCGGACCGCAGCGCCACCCGCCCGATCCCCCTCCGCCCGCATTCCGACGCGACGCCGGAGGTGAAAGACGCGAGGGCCGCATCGTAGCGCTCCAGCAGGCCGCTATCGATCTGCGTCGGGATTTCCGAGCCGTCCTCGCTATCCACCAGCGTCAACTCGCCCCGATCCCGCGGGGCGAGCTCTTCGGGGGCGAGGAGGTGGAGGACGTGGGCTTCGCAGCCGGACGATGCGAGGGCGTCCAGCGCGCCCTTCCATTCGCTGAAGAGGAGGTCCGAGATCAGGACGGCGACGCATTTGCCCCGATAGATGGAGGCGAATTGCCGGAGGCAGGCCTCGGGATTCGACCTGCCCACGCTTTCCAGGCCGTGGACGGCGCGCGCGATACCCGCCATCGTGAGCTTGCGCCGCTCCGGCCTGATCGGCTCCACGAGGCTGGAGCCGAGGGCCGCGACTCCCGCGCGGTTTCCCCCGCGCAGGGCGATGCAGGCGAGCACCGAGGCGACGCGCTTGGCGAACAGGAGCTTGTTCGGCGAGCCGAAGTCCATGGACCTGCTGATATCCACGATGGCCACCAGCGTCAGCTCCTTCTCCTCGGCGCATAGCTTGACGAGCAGTTTCCGGGTCCTGAGGTACACGGTCCAGTCGAGGAGGCGGACGTCGTCGCCGTTCACGTATTCGCGGTAATCGGCGAACTCGATGCCGCCGCCCGTGGAAGGGCTCCGCTGTTCGCCCGCCGCGAAGCCCGAGAGTTTCTTCTTGGCTAGGATCGAGAGACCCCGGCCGAGCTCCCAGTCGCCGTCGTAGGCGGCCTTCGCGCTAAGCTCCATCGACGATCGCCTTATCCGGCACGAGCGCCGCCCTGGCCGCGGCGGCCGCGTCGGCGATGAGGTCCTCCACGCGGACGCCCGCGCCCTGCGCCTCGAAGTTGAGGGCGATCCGGTGCCTGAGCGCGCTCACCATCACCGCTTCCAGGTCGGCGATGCCCGCGTTCAGCCTGCGGGAGATGAGCGCGCGCGCCTTGGCCGCGAGCAGGAGGGCCTGGGCGCCGCGGGGACCCGCCCCGTAGCGGGCGTAGCGCCTCACCCGTTCGCCTGAGGCGGGACTATCCGGCTGGGTGCCGATGGCGATGCGCGCGGCGGTCTCCACGAGGTCGGCGCTCGCCACGACCTCGCGCGCCGCCCGTTGCAGCGCGAGGAGGTCGGCTTCCCGCAGCACGGGCTCGGCCGTGGGCTCGTCGGGTCCGGAGGTGCGCTCCAGTATCCGCACGAGCTCGTCCTGAGAGGGATGGTCCACGATCACCTTGAAGAAGAAGCGATCGATCTGCGCTTCGGGCAGGGGATAGGTGCCCTCCATTTCCAGGGGATTCTGCGTCGCCAGGACGATGAACGGCCGCGGGAGGGGGTAGGAACGGCCGCGGACGGTGACCGCGCGTTCCTGCATCGCCTGGAGGAGGGCGGACTGGGTCTTGGGCGAGGCGCGGTTGATTTCGTCGGCCAGGACGATATTGGCGAAGATGGGGCCGGGCTCGAACCGGAGTCCGAGCTCGTCCGCCTCCCCCTGGGTGATCATCGTCGCGCCCACGATGTCCGAAGGCATGAGGTCCGGCGTGAACTGGATCCGCGAGAACCGCAGCTGGAGGGCATCGGCGAGGCTGCGCACGATCAGGGTCTTGCCGAGGCCGGGCACGCCTTCGAAGAGGACGTGGCCTTCGCAGAGGAGGGCGATCAGGGCCAGGTCGATCGCTTCGTCCTGGCCGACGATGACCTTCGCGATCTCCTCCCTCGCCTTGGCGATGCCGTCCACGCAGGCGGCGATGGGCATCTCATCGATCTCGTTCATCGTTCATCTCCTTGTTGAAGGGCCATGAAATAGGATTTGACGAAGTCCTCGTACTCGAGCGGCAGGGCATCCCGCGATATCGCGGATTCGGCGCTTTTGCGCGAGGAGGGGATGAAAGGACCGATCGGCGTCGCCGTCTTCTCGCCGGGAAGGACCAGCTCGAAGAAGGAAGCGTCGCTCGAGAGCGGTATCGCGACCTCGCCCTCGCTTTCGCCGCCCGCGAGGTCATTCCTGGCGGCCTCGTCGCCCGTCCCGAGGCCGAAATCGCTTCCGCCCCTGCCCGCCTCTCCCCCCCGGCCCGCCCCGGCGGGGGGTTGGGTCCTTCGGTCGTCCGTCCCTTCCGATCCGCCGGACCCCGCGCGCTCCTCTCCCGAACCCTCCGCGGCTTCCCGCTTGCCGTCGGGGTTGCGGTCGAACGCATCCCGGTCGGCGCGGCGTTCGCCGGAGCGGTCGGCGCGGCGATCGCCCGATTGACCGTTTTCGGGGGCCGATCGGCCATCAGCCGGAGGGCCGACCCTCCCGCCGTCCTGATTGCCGGAAGAACTGCCCCCCGCGCCCCTCCGCTGCTGGAGGAAGGCCAGGGACGCCTTGGCCTGGCCGAGCCGTTCCCGCTCCCGCGTGAGTTTCCTGCGCTCGAGCTCGTCGAGCGTCCGTTCGAGCATCGAATCGAGCTCCAAGCCGGCCGCGTCGATCAGGTCGTGGAGATCTTCGATCCTTCCTTCGCGCAGCGCCCGTTCGGCGGCTTTCGCCATCCGCTTGTCGTCCGGGAAGAGGGAAGTCGCGAAATCGGCGGCGGCCCGGCCGTCCCCCTCGATCGCGGCGGCTGCGGCCTCGGCCATCGTTCCCGCCCCCGCTCGCTTGGCGAGGGCGCCGGGGGAGGCGGCGAAAGGTATCGGCGCGGAGAGGAGGACGGCGTAGGCGCCGAGGGCCGCGGCGACGGCGGCCGTACCCGCCCGCTTCGCCAGGGGCGAACGGGGAGGGCGGAGCGCCGACGCTCTCGGCGCGAGGAGGGCGGCCCGTTCCAGAACCTCCGCATCGAATCGGCCTCCGGAAGGCCGCCTGAGGCAGCCCTGCGCGGCGGAAAGGAGGTCGTTTTCCCCGAGGCGGGTATCCAGCCACCGCGCGGCGCCGCGCTCGTCGAGCAGGGCGGTCCGGGCGGCGATCGCGCCGGCGATAGCCGAGACGAGGCTCAAGAGCGCCCAAAGCGGGTAGCCGGCGCTTTCGAACCCGAGGGCGCGCAGCGCGGCGACGAAAAGTCCCCCGCCGAGGGCTCCGGGGATAGTCCAGGTGAACGCGCGGTGGAGGAGGATCACCCGGTTGAGGCGCCGCCTCGTGTCGGCCAGGAGGGCGAGGATTCCGTCATGCATGGTACTTGCTCCGGGCCCTCGCCATCACGGGAGCCGAAAGGGCGAAGAAGGCCATGGCCAAAACCAGCTCCGCCCCCATTCCGATGAGCGCGCCGAATCCCCGGCCTCCGTGGGACGCATCCAGGATTTGAAAAAAGGGATTCGTCGTCCGGGCCCATTCGACGTATATGCCGGGGAGGGTCCACGCCAAAAGGAGGATGAGGCCGAGCGGGCGCTCGAAGGTTTTGAAGCAGAGGCAGAGGAAGAAACCGATCGCGCCGGATACAAGGAAGGCGAGGAGCGAGCGCGCGAGCGCGGCGGCGATGAAGGAAAGCGAGCTTCCCCAGGCGAACGCCGAAGCGGCGAGCAGCGGCGAAAAGGTGACCGCGAGGGCCGCCCAGATCGCCAGCAGGGATAGGACCTTGCCCGCGACGATCTGGAGCGGCGAGCGGGGGAAGCCCAGGATGAGCCGTTTCGCGGCCGCTTCGGACTGGTAGCGGAAACCTTCGGCCCAACCGGAAAGGATGAAGGCCGCGGCGCAGGCCAGAGCCAGGAAGACGGGATGGAGCGGCCCCGGGATTCCTCCGAGGAAGAGGATGGCGGCGGAGCTCGCCAGCGTCCGCCCCATCCTCCGGTCGCGCCAATCCCGGAGATCGGCCAAGAGGAACGCGATCATCGCGCCGCCTCCGCGCGGAGCGGCATGACCCAGACGACGTCGCCGGCCGGCGGGGCCCCCTGGATGCTGAAAGCGACGAGCGAGGCGTCGCAGGAGCCCGCGAGGACCGCCGCGTCGCGCCGTCCCCGCGCGAGGCCGACGAGCCAGCTCTCTTCGGCCGCGAGCCAATCGGGAACGCGGCCGGCGCGCAGCCAGGAGGCGCCCGGTTCCTTGATCCACCAGGAGCCGTCCGCCCCCGCGCCGCGGTACGCGAGCGGCCGCGTGGATTCGATCGGGGGCGGCTCGGATGAGACGGGCGAAAACCCGGAACCGAGGAGGCCCGTACGCGAAGCCGGAGGAACCGAGGAACTCAGCACCTTCCGCCAGGATTCAGGGTCGATGAGGCCGCAAAGCGTCAGTTGATCCGAGCCGGCGATGCTGAAGGTCCCTTTGCCGAGGAGATGGTTCCACGCTCCGAAGCTCCCCTCCTCGACGTCCCCGAATCCGACGGAAAGCGGACCGACGATACCGGTCCCGAGCCGATGGAAGATACCTTTCCCTTCATAGGCCTCGGCGCGGAAAGCCGCGAAGGCCATCCCCGCCTCGGGAAGAGCCAGCGCCAGGATCTTGAAGCGCGAGCCGCGGGCGAACGACCTCTCCAGTACGGGCCCTCCGGCCAAGACCGCGACCAGGGCGATTCCCGCGATGAGGGCGAACGGCGCCGTCTTTTTCCGCGCGAAGAACGCGACCGCGAGCACGGCCGAGAGCCAGATGCCGAGCGCCGCCCTCACGATCCCGCGCATCCGGGACGCCGCCGACGACTCGGGGAGCGGGGCGTCCGCCCCGAATGCGACGGACCGCGGACCTATGGACGGAACGGAACCGTAGGGCCGTAGGTCGAGCGCCTCGCGCCAATGGATTTCCGAGGACTTCCCGGCGTCGGCGATGAAGCCGTATTTCCCGAAGCCGAACTTCGCCGATTCGCCTGAGCCTTCCAAGCCGCCCAGCCCCAGATCCTCAAAGATACCCGCGGCGCCCTCGCGGGCCGCGGCGACCACGAGGCTGCCGCCGCCCGCGATCCATGCGAGCAGGGCGTTCCGCTGGCCGGCGGTGAGGAGGGCGACTTCCTGCGCTCCCTTCCCGCCGCCCGCGTCGGCGATGACCACCGCGCTCACCCCGTCGTAATCGAGGCCGTTGGACGGCAGGTTTGAGAGGTGTACCGGGACGACGACCATGGGCTCGCCGGGCATAAGGGCGGCGGATACCGCCTGCCGGGAGGCGACGGAAAGACCCGCGGCCAGGATCAGGTGGCCGGGAAAATAACCCGAAGATCCGTCCACCTCGAGTTCGGCGAGCTTCCGGCCGCCGGATACGAGGCGGACCTTCACCGACGAAAGGTCGTCCGAAAGCAGGACGGGGCACTCGAGCCGCGTCCGGCCGAGGGCGGGAAAGGACTCGATGCCGGTCTCCCTGCCTCCCGCGTCCACCCGGACGACCTGGATGGAGGAGACTCGGGGAGCGTCCGCGCACCGGATCCAGAGCGGCGCCCATCTTCCCGGCGCCGTGTAGCCGCCGAACCCGATGCTCGCTTCCAAGACCGGGACCGCCGCCGCTCCGCCTGAGCAGAGCGCGAAGAGAAGCGGAATGAGCGCGATCGCGTTCGGCCTGACGAGGACGGACATCGAGCATCCCCCTTGCCTCGATGATCGCATCCGCCCCGCTCGCCGTACAGTTACGGGTGTATCGATCTATACCGTTTTTTTTCGTGACAATTATACCGGGTCCACGAAGAGCGACGGCATCTTGCCGCTCAGCTTGAGGAACTCGAGCCTGTCCTTGACTTCCAGCTTGAAATAAATGGAGCTGATGTAGTTGCGGACCGTCTGCTCGGAAAGGCCGATGCGGGAGGCGATCTCCCGATTCCCGTAGGAACGGGCCATGAGGCGCGCGACCTCCAGCTCCCTGCGGCTCAGGGCCTCCAACAGGGCCTCGGGGTTTTCGGCCTTCGATTTGCCCCGGCCGGCCTTCGGCGCGAGGAGGGAGACGAGGCGTCCGGAGAACAGGGCGGAGCCGCGATATACCGCGCGGATCGCCTCCAGGAGTTCCTCGGTGCCGACGCTTTTGAGCAGGTATCCCTTCGCGCCGCGTTCCAGCGATTCCCGAAGGTACTCCTCGTCGGGGAAGGTGCTCAGCATGATGACCTTCGTATCGGGCAGGCGCTCCATGATGAGGCGGACGGCGTCGGTGCCGTTCATCTCGGGCATGCGCACGTCCATGAGCACCACGTCGGGCGTGAGTTCTTGGGCCATGGTCACGGCGCGCGATCCGTCCGGGGCCACGCCGAGCACTTCCATGTCGAGCGCCGTGCCCGTGATCACGTACCGGAGGCTTTCCACGAAGAGCTGCTGATCGTCCACGAGGAGCAGGCCGATCTTCTTGTCGCTCATCGCGCCTCTTCCCGCGCCCGCGTCTCCACGGCGCTCGGATCGTCCGCGGGAGGTTCGAGGGGCAGCCGCATCTCGATGGAAAAGCCACCCGCCGCCGAGGTATACGCGAGTTCCCCGCCCAGCTTCTCTATCCGCTCCCGCATACCCGCGATGCCGATGCCCTCATGCACGGTTTTCGCGCCGGCCCCGTTGTCCCGTACGGTGACGCGCAATCCGCCTTCAGCCTCAACGAAATCGACGCTGATCCACGTCGCGCCCCCGTGGGTCACCGCGTTGAGCATCCCTTCCTGCACGAAGTGGCTCACCGCGAAGGCCGTCTCTCCGCCCACCCGCCAATCGAAGGAACCGAAATCGATATGCACCTCCGCGCCGGTCGCCGCCTCGAAGGAGCGGATAATCCGCGCCAACGCGCCGGGGCCCGCGACGCAGCGGATCTCGCGCCGGCGCAGCTCGCCCAACGCGGAGCGCACCTGCTCGTGGGCCCGCTCGGCGTCCCGCTTGGCCGCGTCCAGGAACGGCTTCACGCGGGCGGGCTCCCGGTCGCACATCAGGACGGCGGCGCGCAGGGTCATGATGGTGTTCGTCAGGGCGTAGCCGACGATGTCGTGGATGTCCCTGGTGATGCGCAGCCGCTCCTTGAGCGCCGTCTTTTCTTCAAGGCCGGCGTTGTAGTCCTGATAGGACAGGTTGAGCCGCGTCACCGTCCGGAGGGATTCGGCCATCCGGTCAAGTTCGGCGCGGAACGCGGCGAGTGCCGAGAAGGAGAAGGAGACGAAGAGCGGCGCGACGACGAGGAGGAACACGTCCCGGAAGGAAGCGGACCGCTGGCCGAGCGCACCGGGCGCGAAGACCTCCATCCGTATGACGAGGAAGGCCGCGAGGAGAAAGAGGGACGCGAACGCGCCCCGGGGAAACGGCAAGTAGAGGGAAATCGGCGCCGCCAGGTACATCGCGAAGACGATGGCCGAAACCGAGCTCACCGGAAAATAGAGTTCGAAGATGAGGCAGGCGATCACGGCGAAGCCTATCGGCAACCGCAAGAGTTCGGACCGTCTGAGGATATGGGCGGCGACGATGCAGGCGGAGAGGATGGCGACGGCCGCGATGAAGAAGTTCAAGTCGGCCCTCGTCACGCACAGTCCGCCGACCCCCGACGCCTCCGCGGCGACGAGGCTCGCTCCCAAAAGGAGCGACGCCGTCAAAACGGCGAGCGAAAGCCTGCCTCCATCGAAGCTTTTCACGAGAGAACCAAGAGCTTGCACGTCGGTTCTCGATCTCATCGCTGCCATTATACGACGAAGGCCCGGACGGCAATAGACCAAAACTTATAGAATTTTCCTCACCGCCTTACGCGTCGTATCGCCGCCCCGCTATCCGTGCGCGATCCCCTATCGATTCATATCGTTGCCCACAAGGCCGGCCTGACGCCGCCTTCGTTGCTCCGCGTGCGGTAGTGCAGGGTATTGAAGGACGTTTTGGATATGCCGTTCCCTTGGATCCCGATGTTCCCGTCTCCATGGACATACACGGCGACCTTGTTGTTCTTGCCCGGGGTCCGCGTCCACCACCACCAGGGCGAATCGAAGAAGAGCGCCCTTCGCCGTTCGTTGTTCTCGTCTTTACGGTCAAACCAATACCGCTGGTTCGGTTTCGGATGATCCAGGAGCCGGCTGCTGTCGCCGAAATAGGCCCGGACCACCTCGTCCAGCGACAACAGGAATACTCGGTCGACGGTATCCTCCCCGCCGCGGCTTCCGTACCACGGGTTGTCGGCGTTCCTGTTCCGCGTAGTCGCGATCCGCTCCCGGTCGGAAGGGCGGAAGCGTTCCAGGAATCCGGTATTCAGGTACCGCCGGATCTCGGATCGCTCCCAGGTGATCTCTTCTTTCGCATCATGATAATCGCGCTGCTCCAGGATCCCCGCGGCCACGAGCAATAGCTTGCCGTCTTTGACGTCGAGTACGTTCCATGCGTAATCGCCAAAAACCACCGTGCTTCCGACGTCCATCTTCTCCTTCCTCCGAATCGCCCGTCGCGATCCGCCTACTATAGCAGAAGGCGACGGACCGCGGCCTCGCGCGCGCCGGGAAACGTCATGGACTCGGTGGGGTCGGCTCGTGTCAGGGCGCGCGGCGGTAGCGCATGGCGACCGCGCCGCAGCGGAGCGGCTTGGCCGAGATCAGCTCGAGCCGCCGCGTGGCGGGGAGCCCGTCCTGGTACAGGGTCGGGCCGTGGCCCACGATCCTGGGTTGGACGAGGAACAGGTACTCGTCTATCAGGTCCAGCCGATCCAGCGCGGCCGCGAGCTTGCCGCTGCCGAGGAGCACGCCGGCCGGCGTCGCGTCCTTGAGCTTCCGTACGCCCGCGGCCAAGTCGCCGGCGAGGAGGTGGCTGTTGTTCCACGGGAAGTCCGCTCGGGTGGACGACACCACGTACTTCGGCTTGGCCTCCAGCGTGATCGCCCATTCGCGCAACGCCTGGGGCGCTTCCTCGTCGCCGCGGGCGACCGCCGGCCAGTAGCTCTCCATCATCTCGTAGGTGACGCGGCCCCAGAGCATCGCGCCGGCCTCGTCCAGGAGGCGGGTGAAGAAGGCGTGCGTCTCGTCGTCCGCGATCCCTTCCCGGTGGTCCACGCAGCCGTCCAGGGTGACGTTGAGGCTGAAGGTCAAGATTCCCATGGTGTCCTCCGTTCACAGAGATGAGATAGATACGGCATACCGGATGCCTGAATCCTTGGCGCGCTGCTCGTCAATGGACTACTATTAGTATATTGGTAATGTTAATTTGGTCCAGAAGGGGGTAGGACGAGATGGCCAAGTACGTGGATGGATTCGTGCTGGTAATCCCTGAAGATAAGAGCGAAGCATACCGGCAGATGGCGGAAGGCGGCCGCGATTCTTGGATGAAACACGGAGCGCTCGCGTATTACGAATGCCGCGGCGACGATTTAGCCCCCCAGGAAATGGGCGGCGAGAAAGCCCGCGCGTTTCCCGATATGGCGGGAGCCCGGGCCGGCGAGAACGTATGGTTCTCCTTCATCGTCTTCAAATCCAAAGAGCACCGCGACGAGGTGAACGCCAAGGTGATGCAGGAGATGGGGGAGATGGCGGAAGAATACAAGGACATGGTCATGCCCTTCGACATGAAGCGGATGGCCTACGGAGGCTTCCAGGTAGAAGTCGAAGGTTGACGCGGGAAGGCCGCTCCTCCGCGCCGCGGACCGGCGGTCCATGCCGGGTTCCGTGGCAGCGATGACCATTGTCCGATCTCCGATCCTCAACGGTTTGACCGTAACGCTTTCTATCGCGAATGCTCGTTATCGTTGAGGTTGATAAGCCCCGCCGGACAAGCGGTGAATCCGCAGGATCGGTAGAACCGCTCATGCTGAGGCTCAAAATCGACATGGACCCATTCGACATGGTTGCTTTTCGCTAACGCCAATGCCCGTCGAACGAGCGCTTTGCCTAATCCTCGCTTTTGATATTCCTTCCGAACGGTCGTGTCCAATAAGAACGCATGCCTGTTTCCGTTCCACGCGATATTTATGAAACCGATGAGAAGGTCTTCGTCATACGCGCAAATATACCCAAGGCTATGCGTGCCGAGGTAGGAGAAATCCGTATCCGCGTGAGCATCCCAAGCGGAGGAAAAAAGTTCGTTCAATTCGGAGTCGGCGATGCGGGGAGAGGTAAGAAACGCGAATTCTTTCATCGAGACTCATCCTTCTTCGCGGTCGTCATGATGCCCGATCGGGCATCATTCCATTGAGGCTCATCGAAATACTCCGATCCCAGTCCGTTGAGCCTCATGGTCTCGATTTCGTCGAACGTGAACAGGCCCGCCTCCATCAGCGCCACGTATTGGTCGGTGATCGTCGCGTCGAAGAGGAGGAGATCGTCGGGACAGATCGATATCTTCACGCCGCGGTCAAACAGCCGCCGGACGGGGTGCAGGCGGAGCTCGGCTACCGCGCCCAAGGCGAGATTGCTCGCGGGGCAGACGTTCAGCATGATGCCGTTCTTCACGATCAGGTCGACGGCCTCGGCGTCTTCGTGGGCGGTGATGCCGTGCTGTATCTCGTCCGGCTCCAGGATCGCGACGGCTTCCTTTACGGTCGCGGCTCCTGAGAATTCGCCGATGTGGACTTTCAGGTTCAAGCCGTGAGAGCGCGCCTTGCGGTACAGGGTTTTGAACCGGCCGAGTTCCTGCCCCGCCTCCTGGCCGTAGAGGTCGATCCCGGAAAAGAGGCCGCTATCGATGAAGGCCTCTACCTTCGCGGTCGCGACGTCGAGCGGCGTCGGCTTGTTGACGCCGATTACGGGAAAGAAGGTGCCGTACTTCCGTTTCAGGTCCGCGACCGCCCGCAGGAGGCGATCGACGGAGCCGTCGAAGTAGCGGGTCAGGTTGATGTCCACGCTCGCCTCAAGGCGGCGGACGTTGTCCTGAAGGCTGTCCAGGATCGCCATCTCCATGAAGGCGACGACGTCGTCCCCCGTCGCCATGACGGCGTTGACCTCGGCGTGGATGAAATCGAACATGCCCTGGAGCCCTTCGTAGGCGGCGGGGAAGGCCGGGGCGCGGCCGAAGCGCGCCAGCAAGGAGCGCCGGCTCACGCAGAGGCAGAGATGGTTGTGCCGGTCGCCCTTCGGGAGGGCGGCGAGAGCGGCGCGCGCGGAATCCGATCCTGGGCCCCCATACGGCGCCATGCCCGTTACCATCCTTATCATGGTATGCGTCCGCCGCGCGGACGCTGACACCGTATTCTCCCATGGGAACCGCCGTTGGCGCAAGAGAAAAAATATAGCGCCGCTATAGACGAAGCAATATAGCGGCGCTATATTGAGATCATGAGTACCAGGGAATCGCTCGTCGCGGCGGCATTGGAAGTCCTTGAACGCGACGGGGAGTCGCAATTCTCGACGCGGGCGGTCTGTTCATTGGCGGAGGTCACCGCGCCTACCCTCTACCATCACTTCGGAAACGCCGACGCCCTCCTGAGCGCAGCGATCGCGCGCGCCTTCGAACGATTCCTCGCCTCCAAAAAGAAGGCCGCCGGTTCACCCGATCCGGTCGCCGCCCTTGCGGAAGGGTGGGACGACTATGTCCGTTTCGCCGCCGAGCGCCCGCGGCTGTACGCGGCGATGATGGCGCGCGTCTTGTCGGGCGCGGAGATTCCTGCCGCCGAACAAGCGTACGGGCTCCTCATCGATCGCATCAAGGCGGTCGCGGCCGAAGGGAAGCTCGCGATGGAAGTAGAGGCTGCCGCCCAGGTCGTATGGGCCTCCGCCAACGGCGCGGCGCTCCTTTGCGCGACCGCATCGCGGCCAGGAAAACCAGCGGAGCCTTTGCCCGATCCCGTCGTCATGAGGGGGCTACGCGACGCCGCCATACGGACCATCCGCAAAGCCGATGCGCAGGAGGATATTCCATGAGAGTTCTCGTACCGGAGGTTCCGGTTTTTTGGGAGCGCGTCTCGTTCCCGCGCTGATCGCCGAAGGCCGTGAGGCGCTCGCCCTGACGCGGTCGGCATCCGCCGACGAGAAAGCGGCGGCCTTGGGAGGAGCGCCCGTTCGGGGCGATCTGGAAGGATCCGAGCCGCTCTCATTGTCGAAAATCGACGCCGTCGTCCACGCCGCCGCCCATTTCCGCTTCGCGGGTCCGCGGTCTCCCCATTTCCGCGTCAACGTTACCGGCACGTCCGCCCTGCTCTCGGCCGCCGGCTTCCGGATGCCATACAAACCGGCCGGTTCGCGTTCGTCGCCGGATTGGCGAACCTGCAAGGCCTCTCCATCGATGGCGTGGGATCCATCCCGTAT
>JAEXTK010000006.1 GCA_023406985.1 Spirochaetota bacterium
CGGCGTCCGGCGGGCGCCCGCCGGCCGTAGGCGCTCCGGGCGGCCCCTTCGGGGCCGCCCTTTTTTTGCGTACATCCGCGTAGCCTTTCTTGCGCGATCCTTCCGAAACGTAACTTCGCCCCGAGCCCTCCGGCGGCCGCGCCCGATCCTCGTCTCCCTCCGCGGCCGTTTTGACGCTTTCAGCCCCGTCGAATCCGATGGCACGTTTCTTGCTTTCCAATCGTCATGACGCTCATGATCGTGGACGATTCCAATCTCATCCGCACCGCCGTGCGCAACGCGGTGAAACACCTGCCGCTGGAGGTGGTCGCGGACGCCGCCGACGGCGAGGCGGCGCTGGAGCGGTTCGACGCGACCTCCCCCGACATGGTCACCCTCGACATCACCATGCCGAAGATGGACGGCCTCGCCTGCCTCGCGGAGATGATGCGGCGGAAGCCGCGGACCATCGTCGTGGTCATCACCGCGCTCAAGGACGAGGCGACCGGCCTCCGGGCCATCAAGCTCGGTGCGGCCGGCATCGTGCCGAAGCCGTTCACCGCGGAAAAGCTGCGGGCGGAACTCCAGGAAATCCTGACCGAAAGCGCGGGAGGAGGTTCCTGATGGACGACGCGACGCTGAAGACCTTCGTGGACGTGGTGCTCGGGTTTTTCCTGGAGACCACCGGAGAGCGGGTTTCCATGGGCGTTCCCTACGTGAAGCGCGAGCGGGCGCCGCTCCTGGAGTATACGGGGATCATCGGGATCTCCGGAGCGCGCCGCGGCGGCCTCTACCTGACCGCCCCCGCGGGCCTCCTCGCCGATCTTTCGGCCCTCGTTTCCGGCGTCGAGCCGGAAGGGGAAGAGGGCTTGGCCGACGCCGCCGGGGAGGTGGCGAACATGATCGCGGGCAACGCCCGCCGCGATTTCGGGAGCGACTTCATGATCTCCGTCCCCATCGTCGTGAAGGGCGCCCCCGACGACATCCTGCTCAGGCTCAGGCCTCCCGTCTTCATCATCCCCGTCACGTGGCGGACCCATTACGCGTACCTCGCGGTAGGCATCGAATAGCGTTCAGCGGAGGAAGGTATGGATTCCCGTCTCCTGGATTACCTTTGGATCGTGACCGCGTCGGGTCTCGTGTTCTTCATGCAGCCGGGCTTCGCGATGCTGGAGTCGGGCCTCACGCGGTCCAAGAACAGCATCAACGTCTCCATCAAGAACCTCACCGACCTCGGCGTTTCCATCCTCGTCTTCTGGGCTGCGGGATTCGCCTTCATGTTCGGCCCCTCGTTCCGGGGCCTCATCGGGACGGGCGGTTTCCTGTTGCCGTTCACCGGCGACGAGGCGGTTTGGTTCGCGGTCTTCTTCCTGTTCCAGGCGATGTTCTGCTCCACGTCCGCCACCATCGTCTCGGGAGCCGTGGCCGAACGGATGCGGTACTCGGCCTACCTCGTCTGCACGGTGATCCTCTCCCTCGTGGTGTATCCGGTCTTCGGCCATTGGGCCTGGGGCGGGCTCGGCAACATGGGTTGGGACGGGGAACCGGGATGGCTCGCGGCCCTCGGCTTCGTGGACTTCGCGGGGTCCTCCGCCGTGCACTCGGTGGGCGGCTGGACAAGCCTCGCCGCCATCCTCATCGTCGGGAGCCGGACCGGGCGCTTCCCCGCGGACGGGCCGCCGCGGACCATCCAGGGCTCGGACATTCCGCTCTCGGTGCTCGGCGTCTTCATCCTCTGGTTCGGCTGGATAGGCTTCAACGGCGGATCCACCCTCGCGATGAACGACGCCGTTCCCGGCATCGTCATGCGCACCTGCCTGGCCGCGGCCGCGGGCATGGTGATCACGCTCCTGGCCGGTTGGGCCCTCTACCGCGTCCCGGACGTGTCCTTCGTGATCAACGGGTCCCTCGCGGGTCTCGTCGCGATCACGGCTCCCTGCCACGCGGTGAACGAGTGGCAGTCCATCGTCATCGGCGGCGTCGGCGGCCTCGTCTGCCTCCTCGCCACGGAACTCCTGGAGCGGCTCCGGATCGACGACGCGGTGGGGGCGGTGCCGGTGCACCTCGCCGCGGGCATCTGGGGGACCCTCTCCGTGGGCATCTTCGGGAACCCCGCGGTCCTCGGCACCACCCCCATCCTCGGCAGCCAGCTCTTGGCCCAGGCCATCGGGGTGGCCGCCTGCGCCCTCTGGTCCTTCGGATCGGCGTACCTCCTCTTCCTGATCCTCAACCGCATCCTCCCGCTCCGCGTAAAGCCCGAAGAAGAGGAGATCGGCCTCAACGTATCCGAGCACGGGGCCAGCACCGAACTCCACGAGCTGTTCAACGTCATGGGCGAACAATCCCGGACGGGCGACCTGTCCCTCCGGTTGCCGGTGGAGCCCTTCACCGAGGTGGGACGGATCGCCGAGCACTACAACCGCGCGATGGAGGGATTCCAGAAGAACCTCGTGGCGCGCACCGATTACGCGGCGATCCTGGACGCGGTCTCCGACGGGCTGTTCCTCCTGGACCGCGATTTCCGGATCAACGGCCACTATTCGGCGGCTACCGAGCGCATCTTTTCCCGCGCGTCCCTGGCGGGCACCGACCTGCGGGACCTCCTCAAGCCCATGGTGACCGAGAAGGTCTACGCGTCCGCCGTCGAGTACCTCGACCTGCTCTTCGATCCCGCGATGCGCATGAAATCCCTCCTGCAAGTGAACCCGCTCAAGGAGGCCGAATTCTACGTGGACACGGGGGAGGGCCGATTCGAGTCGCGCTTCCTGCGCCTCGATTTTTCCCGCATCAAGGCGGACGGGGACGAGGTGCGCGCGCTCATGGTCGTCGTCCGGGACCTCACCGAGCAGACGCTCGCCCGCAGGGAGACCGAAGCGGAACGGCAGCGGAGCCAGGGAGAGATGGAACTCTTCTATCGTATCCTCCACATCGATCCGGAGCTCTTTTCCGAATTCCTGGAGGGCATGCAGGAGGACTTGGACGCGGCGAACGCGACCCTGGAGGCCGAGGGCGAGGCCTTGCCCGACCGGCTGCTCGGCATGTTCCGCCGCATCCATTCCATCAAAGGCAACGCGAGCCTCCTGGAATTGGACTTCATCGCCACGGAGGCCCACGCCTTCGAGGACCGGATCGCCGCGCTCCGCGAGCGCGCGGACCTGGATACGGCCGACTTCCTCCCCCTGGCGGTGGCCTTGAGCGGGCTCTACGGGCTCCTGGCCCAGGCCCGGCGCTTGGCCGACCGGCTCGCGGGTTTCCGCGGCGAGTACGCGCTCTCCCGGAGCGCCGAGGGCGAGCTCGTCGCCTTGCAGCTCAAGAAACTCGTGGAGGGGACCGCGGCCGCCCTGGGCAAGCAGGTCCGCCTGGACGCCGAGCGCTTCTCCGGCCGCGATTTGCCGCCGCGGAGGAGGCGGAGGACCCGCGACGCCCTCATCCAGCTCGTGCGCAACGCGGTGGCCCACGGCATTGAACCCCCGGCGGTCAGGGAAGCCGCGGGCAAGGAGCGGACCGGCACCATCGCCATCTCCACCAAGCGGGAGCGGGACGTGATCGCGGTCACGGTCCGGGACGACGGCGCGGGCATCGACTTCGCCGCCCTCGCCGCGGCCGCGGGGGTCGATCCCGCCGGGCCCAAGGACCGGACCCTCATGGCGGCGCTCTCCCGCGGGGCTTCCACGGCGGAGTCGGCCGGGATGCACGCGGGGCGGGGCGTCGGCCTCGGGGTGGTGAAGACGGTCCTGGAGGAGCTCCGGGGCACGGTGGTGCTCAGGACGCGGCGCGGCGCGTTCAGCGAGTTCACGCTCCGCATCCCGCACGACGCCCTTCCTACCTGAGCCGAGGAGCGACCGGTGGCCAAGAAAACGGAATTTCGATCGACCTGGGTCTTCGAGAAGGACGAGGGCGGAGAGACCGACGTCGTCGTGCTGGAGCCCGTTTCCGCGGACTCGTCCGCCTCCGAATCGGGCCTCGCCGCGCTCAGGATCGCGGAGCGGCCGAAAACGACGGGCAACCAGATATCCCGCCTCGCCTCGAGCCTCTATTGGGTGCGGTCCGACGCCCCCATCTCCGCCCTCGTGGAGGACCTGACCCCGCGGGAGGACCTCTTCTCGGTGGGCGTGGTGAACGAGGACGACGAGGCGGTGGGCCTCATCATCCGGCGGGAGCTCTTCGATCTCCTCGGCCGACCCTACGGCCGCGAGCTCGTGGAGAAGGGCATCGTCGCCTCCATCACGCGCTACGCCAAGAGCTTCCCGCCCGACGCCCACGTGCTCTCGGTGGCCGAGGCGGTGGCCGAGGACATGAAGTCGCCCTTGATCCGCTACTTCCTCCTCAAGGACGCGGAGTCCCGGTTCCGCGGGGTCTTCTCCACGAAGGACATGCTCATCCACCTTTCGGACATGCTCCGGCGGGACGTCGCGACGGTCCGCACCTTCCAGGCCAAGGTGGTGCCGGAGCGCGCGGAGCTTCGCCGCGGGCCCCTGGAGCTCGCGGGGTTCTCCCGGCCGGCCAAGGAGGCGGGCGGCGACTACTACGCGTTCCGCGAGCTGCCCGGCTCCTCCGTCCTCGCGCTCATCGCCGACGTTTCCGGCAAGGGCATCGGCGCGTCCTACTTCACGGCCGCCTGCGCGGCCTGCGCCGATTCCTTCGACTTCAGCGCCGGGCTCGGCGCCTACCTCTCCACGCTCAACCGGCACCTCGCGCGGCGCTACGGCGACACCGGCTGTTTCCTCACCTGCGTCGCCCTCCTCGTGGACCCCGCGACCGGGACGGTCCGCGCCTGCGACATGGGGCAGTCCTACCTCTACCTGCTCCGCGGCGCCTCGTACTCCGCCGTCCGCCTGCCCGCCTGCCCGCCCTTGGGCGTGGACGAGAACGCGGTGCCCAAGGTAGCCAAGTTCACGCTGGAAAAGGGCGACACGATCTTCGCGGCCACGGACGGCATCGCCGAGCAGCGCGGGGCCGACGGGGAGTACGGCGTGGAGCGGGTGGTGTCGCGCCTCCGGAACCTCCGGTCGCTCGGCGATCTCCGCGAGGTGGTCTGCGCCGACCTGGACGCGTTCCGGGGATTCCGGCCCCAGCACGACGATATCACCGCGATCGCCCTCAGGATGCATTAGACTCTAAAGCCAAGTACACGGCGTCCCGGCCGTGCTATACTCGACGCATTCTGTCCAAGGGGGGAATCCGGTGTCCTACATCATCGAGATGCTCCATATCGTGAAGACATTCCCGGGCATCCGCGCCAACGACGACGTCACGTTGCAGGTCGAGGGGGGAGCGATCCACGCCCTCCTCGGCGAGAACGGCGCCGGGAAATCCACGCTCATGAGCATCCTTTTCGGCCTCTACCAATCCGATTCCGGCGAGATCCGCCTGCGGGGCGAACCCGTGTCGATCCCCGATCCGAACGAGGCGAACCGCCTCGGGATCGGCATGGTGCACCAGCACTTCAAGCTGGTCCACAACTTCACCGTCACCGAGAACATCGTCCTCGGCCTGGAGCCCCGGAAGGGGCCGGTCGTGGATATGCGAAGGGCGGAGGCGAAGGTCGCGGAGCTCTCCCGTAAGTACGGGCTCGAAGTGGACCCCCGCGCGCGGATAGAGGACATCTCCGTCGGCATGCAGCAGCGCGTGGAGATCCTCAAGATGCTCTACCGCGACGCGGAGATCCTCATCTTCGACGAGCCCACGGCGGTCCTCACGCCCCAGGAGATCCAGGAGCTCATGGCGATCATGCGGCGCCTCACCGCCGAGGGCAAGACCATCCTCCTCATCACCCACAAGCTCAAGGAAATCAAGGCGGTGGCGGACGTCTGCACGGTGCTCCGCAGGGGCAAGCTCATCGGCTCCCTGAAGGTCGCCGACGCCACCGAGGCGCAACTCGCCGAGATGATGGTGGGCCGCGAAGTGAGCTTCAGCGTGAACAAGAAGCCTGCGGAGCCCGGGGAGGTCCTCCTCCGGATCGAAGGCCTGCGGGTGAAGAACGCCAAGGGCGTGCTCGGCGTCAAGGATCTCTCGCTCGAGGTGCGCCGCGGCGAGATCCTCGGCCTCTGCGGCATCGACGGGAACGGCCAGACCGAACTCGTGCACGCGCTCACCGGCCTGGCCAAGGTGGAGGGCGGCCGCGTCCTCCTCAAGGGCGTGGACATCGCCCGCCTGCCGGTCAAGCGCCGGATCGAGGCGGGCCTCGGCCACATCCCCGAAGACCGGCAACGGCACGGCCTCGTCCTGGACTTCCGCCTGGACGAGAACCTCGTCGCGCATACCTTCGCCCAGCGGCCCTTCTCCCGCTTCGGCGTGCTCGATTACGGCGAGATCCGCAAGAACGCGGAGCGCCTCATCGACGAATTCGACGTGCGGTCGGGCGAAGGCCCGGCGACCCCGGCGCGGAGCCTCTCGGGCGGCAACCAGCAGAAGGCCATCGTGGCGCGCGAGATCGACCGGTCCCCCGAGGTCTTCGTCGTCGCGCAGCCGACGCGCGGCCTCGACGTCGGCGCCATCGAGTACATCCACAAGCGGCTCGTGGAGGAGCGCGACAAGGGGAAAGCCATCCTCCTCGTCTCCCTCGAGCTGGACGAGATCATGGACCTTTCGGACCGCGTCGCGGTCATCTTCAACGGAGAGATCGTCGGCGAGGCGGTGACCGCCGAGACGACCGAGAACGAGCTGGGCCTCCTCATGGCGGGTTCCGTGCGGAAGGCGGTGTGACGGCATGGAAAAGCAAAAATCGAAATTGACCGTACCGCTCGTCGCGGTGCTGCTCGGCTTCCTCCTCGGGGCCGTCGTCATCGTCTTCACGGGGAAGTCGCCCCTCGCGATGGTGCTCGCCCTCGCGCGCACGCTCACGGGACTCGACCTCACCGGCCGGACGGGCTTCAACCCGCGCTACGTGGGCGAATTCCTCGTGCAGTCCCTACCGATCATCCTCACGGGCCTCTCGGTCGGCTTCGCGTTCAGGACGGGCCTCTTCAACATCGGCGCCGAGGGCCAGCTCATGATCGGCTCCCTCGCGGCGGTGATCGCGGCCCTGAAACTGGACGCGCCGCCCGTGGTGCACGTGGTCCTCTGCCTCTTCGCGGCCATGGCGGCCGGCGCCCTCTGGGCCGCGGTCCCCGGCTTCCTCAAGGCGCGGTTCAACGTCCACGAGGTCGTCGTGTCCATCATGATGAACTATACGGCCCTCCACTTCATGAACCTCACTCTGCTCGAGTTCGTCGGCACCTCCGACCGGGTGAAGACGGCCGAATACCCGGTGACCGCCTCGCTCAAGAGCGAATTCCTTGCCGGCCTCACGAACGGCTCGCGGCTCAACTGGGGCATCCTCCCCGTGCTGCTCGGGGCCCTCGTGTTCTGGTTCGTGATCGAAAAGACGACGTTCGGCTACCGCCTGCGCGCCGTCGGCTTCAACAAGGACGCCGCCCGCTATTCCGGCATGAAGGTGGAGCGCAACATCGTCCTCTCCATGATGATCGCGGGCGCCTTCGCCGGACTCGCCGGGGCGGTGATCTCCCTCGGCACCTTCAACTTCGGCCGCGTGCTCTCCGCCTTCGAAGGCTACGGCATGGACGGCATCGCGGTGGCCCTGGTCGGCGGCAACGCCGCCCTCGGCGTCGTACTTTCGGGCCTCCTCTTCGGCATGCTCAAGGCCGCGCAGCCCCTCATGCAGTCCCAGGGCATCCCTCGGGAAATCGCCTCCATCATCCAATCGTCCATCGTCCTCTTCGTGGCCATGAAGCTCGGCATCGAGGCCCTGCTCGACATGGCGCGGAGCCGCAGGGAGAGCAGGCCATGAAGATCCTCATCGAAATGTTTCCCATAGCCCTCATGTTCGCCGCCCCCATCGTCATCGCGGCGCTCGGGGGCCTGTTCAGCGAACGCTCGGGCATCGTGAACGTCGCCCTGGAGGGCATCATGATGGTCGGCGCCTTCGCGGCCGCGTCGGTGACCGAGGCCCTGGAGCCTTCCGCCCTGGCCTTCGCGCCCTGGATCGGCATGGCCGTCGGCATCGCGGCGGGCCTCGTCTTCTCCGCGCTCCACGCCTTCGCTTCGGTCAACCTCAAGGCGGACCAGGTCGTCTCCGGCACCGCGCTCAACATCCTCGCGGGCGGGCTCACCGTCTACCTCTGCCAGATTTTCTTCGGCCAGCAGCGGTCGCGCGCCTTCTCCACGGGGCTCGCGAAGCTCTCGGTCCCCGTCCTCCAGGACGTGCCGATCCTCGGGGACGCCCTCTTCAAGCACGTGTACCCGACCTTCTACGTGGCGCTCTTCCTCGTCCTCGCGACTTGGTTCGTGGTGTACAAGACGCCGCTCGGGCTCAGGATGCGCGCCTGCGGCGAACACCCCCAGGCCGCGGCGTCCATGGGCATCGACGTGTTCCGCATGCGGTACTTCGGCGTGCTCGTCTCCGGCGCCTTCGCGGGCTTGGCGGGCGGCGTCATGGTGCTCACCCAGGACATCCAGTACACGGTGACGTCCATCCACGGCACGGGCTTCATCGCCCTCGCGTCCCTCATCTTCGGGAAGTGGAGCCCCTGGGGCGTGCTCGGGGCGGGCCTGTTCTTCGGCTTCTCGCAGGCGCTCTCGTTCTACGCGAACGACATCGACTTCCTGTCCGCGCTTCCCCTGGAGTATTTCTACATGCTGCCCTACGTGCTGACGATCGTCGCCCTCATCGTCTTCTCCGGCCGCGCCGTCGGACCGAAGGCCGCGGGCGAGATCTACGACGCGGGAAAGCGGTAGGGGCAGCCATGGCGGAGTCGCGGCCGACCGTTCGCATCCTCGTGGTGGACGACGCGATCGAGGTCTGCGAACTCGCCTCCTTGATACTCCGCCGCGCGGGGTACGAGACCTCCGCCGCGGCCACCGCTTCGGAGGCCCTCGCGGCCTTCGGCACCTTCAAGCCGGACCTCGTGCTCCTCGATATCGTGCTGCCGGACCTGAGCGGGTTCGAGGTGTGCAAGCGCATCCGCGTCCTGGACGCGGAGGGCGCCTGCCCCGTCGTGGTCATGTCTTCCTTGGCTTCGGGCTTCGATAAGTCCACGGCCTTCGACGCGGGGGCCGCGGACTACGTGGAAAAGCCGCTCGACCACGACGAGCTCCTCGCCCGCGTGCGCGCGCAACTGTCCCTCGCCGCCCAGCGGGGCGAGGAACGGCGGAACGCGCGGGAGCTGGAACGGCTCGTCCGCGAGCGGACGGCGGAGCTGGGCCGGCGACTGGAAGAGCGGACCCAGCTCATCAAGGAAATCCACCACCGCGTGATGAACAACCTCCAGGTGATCCGGTCCCTGGCGGTCCGCCAAGCCGACGCCGTCCTGGGGAGCGAGGCCCGCCAGGCCCTCCTCTCCATCGAGGCGCGGCTCGGCGCCATGGCGTCCGTGTACCGGTCCATATTCGATTCGTCGGACGACCTGTCGAGCATCGACGGCGCCGTCCTGCTCGCTTCCATCGTGCACGCGGCGGCGCTCGCGGAAAACGCGGCGGAGTTCGCCGAGGACCAGCTGGCGGCGGGGCCGTGCGTGCTCACCCTCACGCGGGCGGTGCCGTTCGCGCTCATCGCCCACGAGCTCTCCACCTGCGCCTTCCGCACGGGCGGCAGGGGAGGGAAGGGGCTCCGCGTCAGCCTGGAAACGGCGGACGGGATGCACGTCCTGCGCTTCGCGCTCGCCGCCGAGAACCGCAGGTCGGGCCATGCCGATTGCCTGGACCTCGCGACCATGCTCGCGCCGCAGCTCGGGGGCACCCTCTCCCTCGCCGCCGAAGCGTGGACGCTCCGCTTCCCCGCTTGACGAGCGGGGCCCCGTCCCCTACTATTGACGCCCATGAACGCGAACGAACTCCGCTCGAAATATATCGAATTCTTCAAATCGAAGGGCCACGCGCAGATCCAGGGAAAGTCCCTCCTGCCCGATAACGATCCGACGGTCCTCTTCACGACCGCGGGCATGCACCCGCTCGTCCCCTACCTCCTCGGCGAGGTCCACCCCGCGGGGACGCGGCTCACGGACTACCAGAAGTGCATCCGCACCGGGGACATCGACGCGGTCGGCGATCCGAGCCACCTCACCTGCTTCGAGATGCTCGGCAACTGGTCCCTCGGCGACTACTTCAAGGAAGGCGCCATTTCGATGAGCTTCGAGTTCCTCACGGACAAGAAATGGCTCGGCATTCCCGTGGAAAAGCTCTCGGTCACCGTGTTCGCGGGCGAGAGCGGCATTCCGCGCGACGACGAGTCCGCGGCGATCTGGAAGAAGCTCGGCATTCCCGAAGACCGCATCCGCTTCCTCCCGCGCGAGGATAACTGGTGGGGCCCCGCGGGAACCACCGGCCCCTGCGGTCCGGATACGGAGATGTTCATCGACACGGGCCGTCCGTCCTGCGGTCCGGATTGCGGCGCGGGCTGCAAGTGCGGCAAGTGGCTCGAGATCTGGAACGACGTGTTCATGCAGTACAACAAGACCGCCGAGGGCGAGTACGTGCCGCTCGCGCGCAAGTGCGTGGACACGGGCATGGGCATCGAGCGCACGGTGACCATCCTCAACGGCAAGAAGTCGGTCTACGATACGGAGATCTTCGCCCCGGTGATCGCCGCCGTGGAGGCCGTGTCCGGCTACAAGTACGGGACCGATCCCGAGAAGGATAAGTCGGTCCGCATCGTCTGCGATCATACCAGGGCCTCCACCTTCATCCTCGGCGACCCCAAGGCCGTCACCCCCTCCAACGTCGGGGCCGGCTACGTCCTCCGCCGCCTCATCCGCCGCGCGGTCCGGCACGGCAAGAAGCTCGGGGTGAACGACGTGTTCCTCTCCGGCATCGCCCAGGTCATCGTGGACAAATTCGGCCTTCCGTATCCTGAGCTCGTGGAGAACCGCGGGCGGGTCATGGAGGAGCTCGAGAAGGAAGAGCGGAAGTTCCTGGAGACCCTCCAGAAGGGCGAGCACGAGTACGAGAAGATGCTCCCGAACCTCCTCAAGAATCCGCAGAAGATCATGTCCGGCAGGCTCGCGTTCAAGCTCTACGACACCTACGGCTTCCCCATCGAACTGACCGAGGAACTCGCGGCCGAGAGCGGCATGACCGTGAACCGCGAAGAGTTCGACGAAGCCTTCAAGAAGCACCAGGAACTGTCCCGCGCGGGCAGCGAGCAGGTCTTCAAGGGCGGCCTCGCCGACCACGGCGAGCAGACGACCAAGTACCACACCGCCACGCACCTCCTCCAGAAGGCCCTCCAGCTCGTGCTCGGGGCCCACGTCCACCAGAAGGGCTCCAACATCACCGCCGAGCGCATGCGGTTCGACTTCTCCCACGGCGAGCCCATGACGGCTGAGCAGATCCAACGCGTCGAGGACATCGTGAACGAGCAGATCAAGCGCGACCTCGTCGTGACCATGGCGACCATGAGCCTGGACGAGGCGAAAGCGTCGGGCGCCATGGCCCTCTTCGGCGAGAAGTACGAATCCCAGGTGAAAGTGTATACGATCGGCGATTTCTCCAAGGAAGTGTGCGGAGGCCCCCACGTGGACCGCACGGGGAAGCTCGGCACCTTCAAGATCCAGAAGGAGCAGTCGTCCTCCGCCGGCGTACGCCGCATACGGGCAGTGCTGGAATGAAGGCGGCGCGCCGTCGACCCGTAACCTTCGCGGCGCGCGCGTCGTTTACATAGAACCGAATCAAAAGCCCGAGAAGGAAGCCCATGAAACGAATCCTGTACGCGGCCCTCCTGACCGCCCTCGTCCCCGCCCTCTCCTTCGCGCAGGCGGAGTTGCAGCCGGCCGCGATCGTGAAGCTCACCAAGACCGAGCCTATTACCGTCAAGCAGCTCAAGGCCGAGGTCCAGAAGTTGGAGACGCAGGCCAAGCGGTCGCTCTCCAAAGAGGAGCGCCGCGAAGTCCTCGACGTGCTCATCAACGAACGCCTCGCGCTCCAGGCCGCGGATCGGGACAAGATCGTGATCACCGACAACGAGGTGAACCAGCAGATCCAGCAGCTCCGCGCCTCCATGGCGAGCCAACTCAAACGGCAGCCGACCGACGCCGAATTCGAGGCGGCGGTGAAGAACGAGACGGGGCAGACCGTGGCCGAATACCGGGATCAGCTGCGGCGCCAGATGACCGTACAGAAATTCGTGCTCACCAAGAAGCGCGCCACCTTCGAGGGCGTCGCGAGCCCCACGGAAGAGGACATCCAGGCGGAGTACGAGCTCAACAAGGCCAAATTCCTCCGGCCGGAGACCGTCCGCTTCACCATGATCTACATCCCCATCGAGGCCGGCGCCGACGGCAAGGCGAAGGCCAAGCAGATCGCGGATCGGCTCGTGAAGGAGATCGGATCCAGCGCCAACAAGTTCGATGAAGCGGTCCTGAAAGGACAGGTCGCCGGAGCCGACTATCGCGCGGGCGAGGGCGGGTTCCTCCCGAAGACGGCCGAGGCCCAGCGGGTGGTGGGCGCGGAGTTCTTGAATACCGCGTTCAGCCTCAAGCTCGGCGAGGTTTCCCGACTCATGGAGAACAGCCAGAGCTTCCAGATCATCAAGGTGACCGAGATCTACGGCCAAAAGATGCTCGAGCTCGGCGACCTCTATCAACTCGGGACCCGGGCGACGGTGCGCGACTATATCGGCAATCGGCTCCTCCAGAGCCGGCAGACGAAGGCCGTGGATACGGCGACCAAAGAGATCGTCGACGAGCTGCGGACGGGCAAGACGTTCCAGGTTTACGAGCAGAACCTGAACTGGTAGGGTATGGCGTCACGAAGAAAAGCGCGCATCATCGCGTTCCAGGCCCTCTATTCCTGGGAAGCTTCCAAGGTTCCCGTGGCCGAATTGTCGTCCTTCGCCTGGCTCGACGCGGAGAAGAAGTCGTCCCTCGACGAGGCGACGGCGACCTTCTCCCGTCTCCTCGTGGCCGGCGCCGTCGAGAACATCGCGGCCATCGACGCGATGATCGTGCGCCACCTCAAGAACTGGGACTTTTCCCGGCTCAACCGCGTGGATCTCGCGATCCTGCGCATGAGCGTCTACGCGCTCATGTACCAGGATGAGGTCGCGCCGTCGATCGTCATCGACGAGGCCGTCGACATTTCCCGCGAGTACGGCACCGACGATTCCTACCGCTTCGTGAACGGCGTCCTGGACGCCATCCGCAAGACGCTCGAGGCCGAGCGGAAGTCCACCGGGCCGCGGGACTCGGCCGGATAGGCCATGCCGCGGACGCTGCGCCGGGGGACGGGGCGTCCGCGGACGCGCCGGTTCCTCGTTTCCATCATGGGTTTCGCGCTCGTGGCTTCCGCCGCGGGCGTTTTTATTTTTTCCGGTCGGGCCGCCGAGCTGCTCGCCCTGCTGCGCGGGCCCGCGGGGGATTTCCGTTCGGCCCTGGCCGAGCTGGACCGGGCGGTCCCGCAGGCCGAGCCGTCCGCGGAGGCGGCGGAGCGGCTGACCGGCCTGCTGGACGCCGCCGAGCGGCGCGCCCTCTCCGTGGGAGAAGGCCTCTCCGTCTTGAAACGGCGCCGCGCCCTGGCCGGCCGTTTCTCCGGCTTCCGCTCCTCCTACGCCGAAGCCGCGGTCTCCCTCGCCGCCCGATTCCCCCACGCGGAGAGCGCGGCGGCCGTGGCCGCGGAGGCGCTGCTCGCCGCCGGCGAGGCATCCCGGGCCGCCGACTACGCGCTCCGCCTCACCGATCCCCGGTTCGGCGCGATAGCGGCCGCCGTACTCATCGAGTCGCGCCGCCTCTCCAACCCTGAAGGCCTGGGCGCCGATGCCGACGCGGCGTTCCTCTCGGCTGCCTCCGTCTACGCGCCGGGAGGCGAAGCCGCGGACGCGCTCCTGGCCGACGCCGCGATCGCGCGCCTCCTGCGGGGAGACGGCGCCGCGGCGCTCGCCCTGGTCCGCGGCCGCTCGGGCAGCGGGACCTCGACGCCGACGGGAGGAACCGCCGCGCGCCTCCGCGCCGAGGTGGAGTACGACTTCGGCGACGCGCGCGCGGCGGCGGCCTTCTTCTCATTGGACGGCGGCGCGGTAGCCTCCCTGAGGCGGGCGGACGCCGCGACCCTCGCGGGCGACCTGGAGGAGGCGCGGGAGGCTTGGAAGGCCGTGGTCGCCGCCACCGCCGACCCCGAGCTCGCGAGCATCGCGCTCTACGATCTCGCCTCTGTCGGCGCGCCCGGAATCGCCGGAACCGCGGAGGCGCAGGCGGAAGAACGGGCGTACCTCGGCCGGCTTTTGGCCCTTGACCCCGGCCACGTCGCCGGGGCCATCCGTCTTTCGCGCCTGCTCGGCGCCGAGGGCGGCGCGGTCCTCGCCGCGGCTATCCGGCGGAAGGGCGACGGCCTCCTGGAGCTTGAGGCCGTACGCCGGGCGGCGGGAGATGCGGGAAGCGCGCGTACCGTGGGGTCGCTCTGGATGCTCATGAACGCCCGGCCCGACGACTGGCGGATCGCGCGGTGGTCCGCCTGGTACATGGAGACCTACGGGGCGACGGAGGACGTGGCGCTCGTCCTCAGGGCGGCGGAACGCGCCGCGTTCCGGGCTCCCTGGGTGGATTTCCATGCCGCGCTCCGCGCCGCGCGGGAAGGGCGCTTGGAAGAGGCCGAGGCGGGATTCCTGCGCGCCGGAGCGGTGGACGGGGATTGGCGGCTCGCCGCCGACCTCGCGGTCCTCGCGGAAGCGCGCGGCTCGGCGCGGATCGCGCTCGAACAGTACGAGATCGCCGCTTCCCTCGCGAAGGCCGGCCGGGATCGTTCGGCCCTCCAGGTCCGCGTGGCGCGCTGCATGGAGGCGCTCGGAAAGGAGCGGGAGGCGCGCCGCGTGCTCGCCTACGCGCTGGAACTGGACCCGCAGAACCGGACGGCGCGCGTGGAGCTCAAGCGCCTCGGCGGCTACTGAAGGCGCGCGCAAAAAAAAAACGCCCGGGACGTCCCGGGCCGTTTCCCATCCACGCTCGCTCGCTTACTCGATGACGG
>JAEXTK010000042.1 GCA_023406985.1 Spirochaetota bacterium
CGTTTTGGGGGCATCGTGCGCGACGACGTCGAGCCGGAACCGCGGCAGCCTGAGCGACGCCATGGAGGCAGCCCGCGACGATCACGAAGGCGACCGCGACGTTCCCGACGCGCCGCGGGACGGCGGCTTCTTCTGGCACCGCGATCGGGACCGCGATCGGGACCGGGACCGCTATCGGGATGACGAGGTTCCGGCCGAGCCGGCGGCCGCCGGGCCCCCCCTCGAATTTAAGGATCTTACCTTCGGCGTACGGGGAGGGCCCGCCCTCGCGGACGGCAGCGACATCCTCACGACCTCCGACGGCGATATCTTCGTCGGCGCGTCGGTCGGCGATCGGTGGGCGCTCGACCTCTTCGCGGGTTTCAAGGTCGCCGCCCCCGAGGACGGGAGCGACCTGGACGCGTCCGTGCGGGATCCCATCGTCTTCCTCAAGGCCGGCGTGGAAGGGCGCTTCTCGCCCTTCCCGAAGGCGGCGTTCTTTTCGCCCTACCTCCTCGGCGGCATCGGCGGCTACGTCATGGTCTGGTCCTTCGAGAATCCCCTGGAGTCGGGCGGCGAGACGATAGAGGACGACAGCCTCGGCGGGCTCCTGCTCTCCGCGGGCGCCGGGATCGATCTGGTGCGCCTCAAGCGGTTCCGCGCCGGGATCGGCGTGATCGGGGATTCCTACCTGTTCGGCGAGGTCACGAGCCGCGGCTTCACCAACGACTTCTTCGGCTACTACAATTCGGCGCGGTTCGTGGGCGAGGTCGCGTTCAGATTCTGAGCAGGCGCCTATCCGTGCGTGGATTCAAACCGGGAAGCCCCGGGATAGGGAGGTTCCTATGATAAAGAATATCGGGAGCGTCGATCGGATCATCAGGATAGCCCTCGGCGCGGCTATCTTGATCGCGGGGGTCGTTTTCAAGAGTTGGTTGGGCCTCATCGGTCTGATCCCGCTCGCCACGGCGGCCGTCGGCACCTGCCCCGTTTATTTGCCGTTCGGCATTTCTACCGCGAAGAAAAGCTAAAGCCGCGCCCGACCGGTTACCGGGGGGCCGCGGCACGCGCGGAAAACCCGCTCCGAGCGACGATTCGGGCCGGCCTCTCATTTCGGCTGCAGCAGTATCCCGATCAGGCGGCGGCAGCCCCTGCACCTGAACCGGTACATCGGCCGGTGCGCGCCTTTCTCCTGGATGCCGAGCTCCAAGGTCCACGCGTTCTCCGTCTTGCACGCGCCGCAGGCGCCGAGCACGATCACGTAGCCGCAGCGGTTGCACCTGAAGCTCGTCCGGTCCAGGTCGGAAAGTTTGGGGACGTCGTTCCAATTCCGGCACCGGCACCGCGGGCAGGTGACGAAGTCCGTTTCCACGCCGCGCTCCGATCAGGCGGTCAGCACGACGGGTCCCGCGGACGTGATCATCACGGTGTGCTCGTAGTGCGCCGTCAGGGAGCCGGTCCGGGCCGCGATGCTCCAGCCGTCCCGGCGGGTCCTGACCTCGGTCCGCCGATTGCAGATCATCGGTTCGATGGCGATCACGAGGCCTTCGGTGAGGACGCCGCGCTCCCGGCCGTCGTAGTAGTTCAGGACGGACGGATCCTCATGGACGGCCCTGCCGACTCCGTGGCCCGCGAGTTCGCGGATGACGAAATAGCCCTTGGACTCCGTGTTGTTCTGGATCGCCCGGCCGATCTCATTGACCCGCGTCCCGGGCCGGCACTTCCCGAGGGCCTTCCGCAGGGATTCCTCCGCGTTCTCCACCATCCGCCGGGCCGTCTCGTTCGCCGCGCTTCCGCCGACGATCACCGTGCAGGCGGTGTCGGAGACGTAGCCCTCGTAAAAGGGGGTGACGTCGATCTTGACGACGTCGCCCGCGACGAGTTCGACGTCGTCGGGGAGGCCGTGCACGACGCACTCGTTCCGCGAGTAGAAGGAGTAGGACGGCGCCCCGTAGTCCCGCATGGGTGCCGAGGCCGCGCCGAGCGCGCGGTATTCCCTCCGGCAGAGGTCGTCGAGCCGGCGCGTGGTGACGCCGGGCACGCAGGCCGCGGCCAGCGTCTCCCGGATCCGCACGGCGATCTTGGAAACGTTTTCGATGCCTCTCAAATCGGCATCGTCGTTGACGGACATGGTCGATCCTCCTTCGCGCGACGCGGCGAATCTTGAAGCGCTCCCACCCGCAGGATGTCCGTGACGAAGGGGAGGACCGGTGTCACGAAGGTTTCGGGTTCGGCGCCCTTTTCGGCGCGGAGCCATTCCAGGACCAAAGCGTACAGGGCTCCCGCCGCCGCGGTGGAACGTAAGCGCTGCGGCACGTCCCCCGGCGATTTGTCCCGCTTGCCGGCCCAGCGGCAGAAGAGGTCGGCGCAGCAGCCGGAAATCTCCTGCTCGAGCATCCAGTCCAAGTGCCGGTGCGGGGGTTTGCAGTGGCCGTGCAGACCGGCCACATACGCGCAGACCGAAGCGAAGAGGTCGCGGACCGCCTCCGCGCTCAGGTCGCGGTCGACCAGGTTCCAGTCTTCCAGCCGCCCGGTGAAATCCTTCCGGATCCATTCGGCCATGAGGTCGTACTTGTCGGCGTAGTGGGCGTAGAAGGTCGCCCGATTGATCCCCGCATGGTCCGTCACGTCCTGGACGGAAAGCTCCTCGAATCCCTTCTCGGTCAGGGCGGCCAGGAAGGCCTCGGCTATGAGCTTGCGCGTGCGCAGGACCCGGGGGTCCGTCTTCTCGCTCTCTCGGTCCGCAATCACTCCTGCCCCCAACATCAAAAAAACAACAGTTGTCGCTTATGCGACAGGTGCGTATATTCATAGTACCGAGGCCCCGGCGGGGTGTCAACGTTTCGCGCGGCGATCCCCGCCGCGCCCCGCAGCGGACCTGGGAACGAGAGGTTGCCATGCAGACGACGAAGACGAAGAGAGAAACGAGCCGGTCCATCCATCCGGCCACGGGCATCGGGACGGTATCCCTCACGGTCGCCGATCTGGAGCGCCAGATCGATTTCTACCGCACGCTGCTCGGCTTCTCCGTGCATTGGAAGCGCGACGGCCGCGCCGGCCTGGGGGCGGGCGGGGACGACCTCGTGGAACTGGTGGAACGGCGCGGCGCGAAGCGGTATCCGCGGACGACGGGGCTCTACCATTTCGCCGTACTCTTCCCCGATAGGAAGGAACTGGCGCGCGCGGTGGCGCGGCTCTATGCGGCTCGTTACCCGAACTATCCGACGGACCACGTGCAGACCAAGACGACCTATCTCCACGATCCGGAGGGGCAGGAGATCGAGCTCTACGCCGAATCCCCCGAAGACGGGACCATGGGCATCGCCGACGGTAGCTTCTACGCGCGGCGGACCGACGGCAAGATGAGCGACGGCCGGGACCCGCTCGACCTGGAAGCCCTGTTCTCCCACCTCGGCGAGGAAGACCGGCTGGACGCGCCGCTCCCGGCCGGGACGAAGATCGGCCACGTGCACCTCTACGTGCGGGACGTTCCGGAGGCGGTGGATTTCTATACCCGCGTGATCGGGTTCGACGACATGGGCACTTCGCCTCAATTCCAGGCGGCCTTCGTATCCGCGGGCGGCTACCATCACCACGTCGGCCTCAACAGCTGGATCGGACGCGGCAGTCCGCCGGCGCCGGAGGGGGCGCTCGGCCTGCGGCATTTCACCATCCGGCTCCCGGACGCCGAGAGCTACGCGGAGACGATGCGGAGGATCGAGACGGCGGGCGTCGAGGCGACCGCGGTCGAGGCGGTCGATGCCGGCTCGACGGGCGCGGAAGGAGGAGTCCTGATCCGCGACCCGTCCCGGAACGGCATCCTATTCACGCACCTTTGAACGAGGACCGCCGGCTATGGGCCGGCGCAGGGCGACCATCGAAAGAGAGGGAGGCGATCATGAGCCAAACCATGCGGGCGATTCGATTTCACGAGTACGGCGTCAGCCGGAAACTGGTCCTGGAGACCATCCCCCGAAGCGAGCCGGGACCCGGCGAGGCGCTCATCGGCGTGAAGTTCGCGGGCGTCAACCCCATCGACTGGAAATTCCGGTCGGGGCTCTACAAGGACTTCATGCCGGTGAAGTTCCCGTCCGTGCCGGGCAAGGATTTCGCGGGCACGGTGGAAGCGCTCGGAAGCGGCGTCTCGGGTTTCTCCGTCGGCCAGCGGGTCTTCGGAAGCGCGAACGGAACCTACGCGGATTTCGTCGTCGCGAAGGCCGCCTCCATCGCGGCCATACCCGAAGGTCTTTCGTTCGCGCAGGCGGCCTCCGTCCCCCTCGGCGCCCTGACCGCGTGGCATGTGGTGGAGGAGGCCGGGATAGCGGCCGGCAGCACGGTGATCGTGGTCGGCGCCGCGGGCGGCGTGGGCATGTTCGCCGTCCAGTTCGCCCGCCTCAAGGGCGCGGCGGTCACCGGCCTCGCTTCGGCCAAGAACCTCGCGTTCGTACGGGGCCTCGGAGCGGAAGCCGTGGATTACGCGACGGCCGCGGCGGCGGCCCTGGCGGGGAAGGCGGACCTCGTCATCGACACGGCGGGGGGCGCGGCGCTGGAGAACGCGTATGCCCTGGTCAGGAAGGGCGGCACGCTCCTGACCACGGCCGGCATGCCGAACCCGCAGCGGGCCGCGGAAGCGGGCATCGCCGCGCGCGCGGCGGGGAACAAGGGCAGCGAGCCGTTGGCGCGGATCGCCGAACTCCTCGGCGCGCGAGAACTCGTCACGGAGGTCGGACCTGTCTTCGAACTTCAAGACGCGGGAGCCGCCCAGGATCTCAGCCAGACCGGACACGGCAGGGGAAGAATCCTGCTCAAAGTACAGGAGTGAATCATGACCTACGCGATCACGGGCTCTACGGGGCCCTTCGGCGCCGCGGCGATCCGTCGCCTCTTGGAATGGAAGATTCCCGCGGCCTCCATCGTGGCCCTCGCGCGCAACGAGGGAAAAACCGCGTCGCTCAAGGCCCTCGGCGTCCAGGTCCGCCTGGCCGCCTACGAGGACGCCGCGGCTCTGGAGCGGGCCCTCAAGGGCGTGGATAGGCTCCTCCTCGTTTCCGGAAGCGAGGTCGGGAAGCGGATCGATCAGCACCGGAACGTCATCGAAGCCGCCATGAAAACGGGCGTGAAACTCATCGTCTACACGAGCATCGCCCGCGCGGATACGTCTTCCAACCCCCTCGCGAGCGAGCACGTCGCCACCGAAGCCCTGCTCAAGGGCTCCGGTATCCCCTTCGCGCTCGCGCGGAACAACTGGTACACGGAGAACTACGCGAACGATCTCAAGCAGGCATCGGCGACCGGCGTTATCGAGGCCGCCGCGGGCACGGGGCGCATCTGTTCGGCGACGCGGAGCGAATACGCGGAAGCCGCCGCGCGGATCCTGACCGGAGAAGGCCATGCCGGCAAGGTCTACGAGCTCGGCGGCGAGGCCTGGGACTACGCGGCGCGCGCGCGGGCCGCGGCCGAGCTCCTCGGCCGCGGCGTGGTCTATACGCCGGTCGGCCCGGAGGAGCGGAAGGCTCACCTCGCTCAGGCCGGGCTTCCTCCGGAGGTGGCCGCGTTCGTCGCGTCGCTGGAACAGGCCACGGCGGCGGGTACCCTGTCCCACGAGAGCCCCGACCTGGCGCGCCTGCTCGGCCGGAAGCCGAAGGGCCTGAAGGAGGGGCTGGCCGAAAGCCTCGGCTGAGCGCCGCACTCCTCCGGTTTTCTCAGGCACCCGCGTGATAGACTCGAGCCGGTATCGCGCATCCCATACCCGGAGGAGGGCCGGCTATGCTTACCCAAAACGAGGATTCGGAAAACGTCTCGGTCGGCGCGGAACGGCGGAAAGCCGGAACCGACCGCCGTTTCAACGGAATGGATCGTAGGCTCGAGGATATGGATCGCCGGCTATCCGCCCTCGATCGGCGCGGCATCGGCGGAACGGAAGCCTACGAGGGCCCCGACCGCCGGCTCGCGTCCGTGGACCGGCGGGCCGACCTAGGCGATCGCCGGGTCGCCGCTGAAGACCGCCGCGCCGCCCGCGACCGCCGCGGCCGCTAACGCGTCGCCGATCGCGCGGGCGGCCTGAGCCCCGCATGCGCTGCCGGGTCC
>JAEXTK010000093.1 GCA_023406985.1 Spirochaetota bacterium
CGGGTGCACGGCCGCTTTTTCCTCCCCGCGCCGGGGCCGGGGGAGGCCTACGCCGACAGGGCCCTGCCCATCGGCCGCGGCCAAACCTGTTCGGAACCCTCGATGGTGGCCTTCATGCTCGATCTCCTGGAGATCGAGGCGGACCAGACCCTCTTGGAGATCGGCTCGGGTTCGGGCTACGCGGCCGCGGCGGCGGCCCTGCTCGCGGGTCCCCGCGGTAGGGTCATCGCCTGCGAAGCGCTGCCGTCCCTGGCGGCCGCCATGCGCGCGAACCTCGAGCGCTGGAGAGACGGGCTACGGGAGAGGGCCGAGGCCGGCAGGCGC
Organism: Spirochaetota bacterium; assembly: GCA_023406985.1. Taxonomy (GTDB): domain Bacteria; phylum Spirochaetota; class Spirochaetia; order Treponematales; family Breznakiellaceae; genus JAEXTK01. Next base: position 325 of record JAEXTK010000093.1, read on the forward strand.
GCGGCAGACTGGGCCGCGCCGATAGAGATCGTCGTGGCCGACGGCTCGCTCGGCTTCCCCGCCCGCGCCCCCTTCGACCGGATACTCCTCTCCGCCGGCGTCAACCGGTCCGCGCGCGGAACCGGGCGCGCCGGGCGCGAGCCGGCCGGGCGCGGTTTCTCCGAGCGGCCCCTCCTGGCCCAGCTCGCCGACGGGGGCATCCTCCTCTACCCCGAGACGCTCGGCGAACTCTTGAGGGTCCGCAAGCGGGGAGCCGCGCTCGAGCGCGATGCGTGGACGGGCGTCGCCTTCGTGCCGCTCCGGGGAAAGAACGCGTGAGCCTTTTCTGACGCTTTCCGCTCTGTATGACGATGAGGATATACGACAAATCCAATATATCGTGCTTGCAATATCGATACTTTCATAGTAAAATACTCACGTATCGGCCCACGGGCCCCAGACAACAGGAGGATTCGGAATGAATCGGAAGCTCATCACCCTCGTCGCGACCCTCGCCCTCACGGCGGGAGCCGCCTTCGCCCAGGACCTCAAGATCGACTACCAGGTCAACGTCGCCGCGGCGGATCCCGCGAACTACTTCTCCTTCATCGGCCCCATCCGCTACATGAGCGCCGATAAGGACACCTTGGACGCCACTTCAGGCGCCTCGGCGAAGGGCTCCACGCACTTCTTCCAGCCCTACCTCCTGGACGTGAAGGGCAAGCAGACCATGCCCTCCGGCCTCCGCGGCCTCTTCCTCTTCGCGGTCGCCGCCAAGACCCAGCGCACCGACGACAACCTCACGGTCTCCAAGGCCGGCGGCGTCATCACCGTCCAGTACGTGCACCGCGGCACCGCCTACAAGCTCGTGACCGACAACGCCGGCAAGTTCACCTTCCCGAAGGGCGACTACCTCCGCCGGCCGATCGGCTACATCCAGGGCGCGGGTCCCCAGGTCCTCTCCGCCGATTTCTCCAAGGACGGCACCGCCGCGACCGTGGATTGGAAGAAGGTATGGGACGCCAAGATCGAGGGCGGCAAGGAGATCAAGGCCGGCGTGGCCGCCAAGACCGGTACCATCGCCGACGACAACGGCGTCGCGGACGCCATGTTCGGCTGGGACGGCGCCCTGCAGCTCACCTTCGACAAGAACATCCTCAAGATCTCCGGCGGCCTGAACGCCGTCAAGAAGTAAGGCTCCTGTCCTGATACCGAAGGCCGGGCCCACGCCCGGCCTTTTCTTTTTTTCTCGCCTTCCGCAGAATCCGTTACGGAATGTTCAGAAACGTCGGATTTTTCCATTGACACGGTGGCGTCCGCGTCCCTATCATCGCCGCACTATTCTTAATCACGGGAGGACGCCATGATCGAGCGTTCCACCTACTACGACGATGCGCAATGGGAGCGCTTCATGTCCGCCCAAGAGGGTAAAGAAACGCCCTGCATCGTCGTCGACCTGGCCATCGTCAAGCAAAACTACGAGCGGCTAGCCTCCTTCTTTCCTTTCGCCAAGCAATACTACGCGGTGAAAGCGAATCCGGCCGCGAAGGTCCTCTCGCTCCTGGCCTCCCTCGGTTCCAACTTCGATATCGCCTCGCGGTGGGAGCTGGACAAGGTACTGGACGTCGGCGTCGATCCTTCCCGCATCTCCTTCGGCAACACCATCAAAAAAGCCCGCGACATCGAGTATTTCTACGAGAAGGGCGTCCGCATGTTCGCCACGGACAGCAAGACCGACCTCTACAACATCGCGTCCAAGGCGCCCGGCTCCAAGGTCTACCTGCGCATCCTCGTGGAAGGCTCCCAGTCCGCCGACTGGCCCCTCTCCCGCAAGTTCGGCTGCCATCCGGACATGGCGTACAACCTCCTCGTGGAGGCGAAGAAGCTCGGCCTCGTACCCTGGGGCATCTCCTTCCACGTGGGCAGCCAGCAACGCGACATCGGCCAGTGGGACGAGGCCATCGCCAAGACGAACTATCTCTTCCGCGCCTTGGAAGAGGAAGAGGGCATCACGCTCGGCATGATCAACATGGGCGGCGGTTTTCCCGCGCGCTACACCACCCCCGCCCACGAGCTTTCCACTTACGCCAAGGAAATCACCCGCTACCTCCACGAGGACTTCGGCGACGACCTGCCCGAGATCATCCTGGAACCCGGCCGGTCCATGGTGGGCGACGCCGGCATCATCGTGAGCGAGGTCGTCCTCGTCTCGCGCAAGAACAACACGGCCCTGCAGCGCTGGGTCTACACCGACGTCGGCAAGTTCAACGGGCTCGTGGAAACCCTCGACGAATCGATAAAATACCCCGTGGTCTCCGACCACGATCCCGCGACGAAGCAGGGCGACGTCATCATCGCGGGCCCCACCTGCGACAGCATGGATATCATGTACGAGAAGAGCGGTTACCAGCTGCCGCTCAACCTCGTGGCCGGAGACCGGCTCTATTGGCTCTCCACCGGCGCCTACACCTCGAGTTACGCCTCCGTGGAGTTCAACGGCTTTCCCCCGATAAAAACGTACTTCATCGACGCGTAGCGGCGCGGCCCCCCTTGGTGGTACAACGGAGGGAGCCATGAAGCTCTCTCCGCTGAACCGCACCGTCCTCGGCATCGCCGCGCCCGCCGTCGTCGAACTCGTCCTCACGTCCCTGACCTCCCTCGCCGACACCGTCATGGTGGGGAAGCTCGGGGCCTACGCCATCTCCGCGGTCGGACTCACGAACCAGCCGCGGTTCGTCATGCTCGCCGTCTTCGTGGCGCTCAACGTGGGCGCGACCGCGCTCGTGGCCCGCTTCCGCGGACAGGACGACAAGGCGAGCGCGGACATCGTGACCGTCCAGACGATACTCCTCACCGTCGGAGGGGCGGTCCTGCTCACGCTGCCGGGCGTCCTCTTCGCCGAACCCATGGTGCGTTTCATGGGGGCCGAAGAGGACACCGTGAAGGCGGGAGCCGAATACTTCGCCATCCTGATGATCGGCTTCGTGCCGACCGCCCTGCCCATCGCGATTTCCGCCTTGCTCCGCGGCGTCGGGGAGACGAAGATATCCCTGCGCTACAACCTGACCGCGAACGCGGTCAACATCTTCTTCAACTACCTGCTCATCTACGGCAAGTGGGGCTTCCCCGAACTCGGCGTAGCCGGAGCGGCCATCGCCACGGTCATCGGCAACGTCGTCGCCTGCGCGATGGCCCTGTACGCCATCGCCGGGCAACGGTTCCACCGGCGGCGCGGCCGCGCGTCCGATTTCATCGAATTGAAGTTGAACGGCGAGACCGTCCGGCCGCATTGGCCCATGCTCGGCCGCATCGTGCGGATCGGCCTGCCCTCGGCGGGAGAACAGTTCGCGCTCCGGGCGGGGCTCCTCATCTATACCAAGACGATCTCCGCGCTCGGCACGGACGTCTTCGCGGCCCACCAGATCGTGCTCACGATCCTCAACCTGTCCTTCGTGAACGGCCAAGCCTTCGGCATCGCGGCGACGAGCCTCACGGGCCAGGCCCTCGGCCGCAATTCCGGCCAAGAGGCGACGAACGCGGCCGCGGCCTGCCGCAGGATCGGTTCGATCACCTCCACCGCCATGGGCGTCCTCATGTTCCTGTTCCGGCGGGAGCTCATGGCCCTGTTCACGGACAATGCCGCGATCATCGAACTGGGCGCGGCGGTCATCATCCTGGCCGCCCTCGTCCAGCCCTTCCAGTCGTCGTTCCAGATCTACGCGGGGGCGCTCCGGGGCGCGGGAGACTCCCTGTACCCGGCCCTCTCCCTCGCCGTCGGCATCCTCGTCATCCGCCCCCTCCTCGCCTTCATCCTCGTCCGCGTCGTCCTCTGGGGCCTCTTCGGCGCCTGGCTCGCCCTCTTCTTGGACCAGACGATCAGGTTCTTCCTGCTCCTCGTCCGGTTCAAGCGGGGGAAATGGATGGAGTCGAAGGTCTAGCGACCGGTTAGCGGGACGCGCTCCGGTTCTTCCGGATGAGCGCGAGCCGCTGGGCCACCGACGCCGCGCTCGTGAGGGGATCTTCGCTCGTGTGCACGCAATAATCGACCATGCGGTCCACGGTCGTCTCCGCCACGTGGAGGCGCGTGTCGGAGGACGCGTAGTAGATGAGGAGCCGGCCGTCCTCGTCCGCGATCGCGCCGTTCGTGAAGACCACGTTCGATACGTCGCCGACCCGTTCCTCCCCCTCCGGCGCGATGAGGTAGCCGCCCGGCCGATGGATGACCTTCGCCGGGTCGTGAAGGTCAGTCATGAAGGCGTAGATCACGTAGCGGAGGCCCGCGGCCGTATTGCGGACCCCGTGGGCGATGTGGAGCCAGCCGCGGCCGGTCTTGATCGGCGGCGCGCCCGCGCCGTTCTTCGTCTCCTTGATCGTGTGGTAGACCTTGGGATCCAGGAGGGTCTCGTCCATGGCCGCCGCTTCGGTCATGGAATCCGCGTACGCGACGCAGATACCGCCGCCGGACCCGGTGTCGATGAAGCCGTCCTGCGGCCGGGTGTAGAGGAGGTACTTCCCCTTCACGAATTCGGGATGGAGGACGACGTTGCGCTGCTGGGCTGAGGCGGTGACGAGGTCCGGTAACCGCTCCCACTGCTCCAGGTCCTTCGTCCGGACGATGCCCGCGGCCGCGGTGGCCATGGAGGTGTCCCCCCGCGGAGCGGCGCCGTCCTTGCGCTCGGAGCAGAAGATGCCGTAGATCCATCCGTCCTCGTGGGCGGTGAGGCGCATGTCGTAGACGTTGACGGCCGGCTCCGCCGTCTGCTCCAGGAGGATGGGCTCGCCGCGGAAGCGGAAGCCGTCGATGCCGTTGGAGCTCTCGGCCACCGCGAAGAAGCTCTTGCGGTCCGCGCCTTCCACCCGGGCCACGACCAGGTATTTTCCCATCCATTTGATCGCGCCGGCGTTGAAGACCGCGTTGATGCCCATCCGCTCCATGAGATAGGGATTCGTCCGGCGATCCAGATCGTATCGCCATTCCAAGGGCGCGTGGGCCGCGGTGAGCGCGGGATTCGCGTACCGGACGAAGATGCCGTTCCCCGGCAGCACCGGCGTATTGGGCATTTCGACGAGCGCGCGGTGTTCGGCGCGCAGGAGGGAGAGTCTCGTATCGAAGTCGTCGATCATCATCGGTAATACTCCTTAAGGCCGTGCCCGCTCGTTGAGCCCGGCGCGGCGCATGATCTCCATGCAGGCCCGTCCGTCGTGGTAGCCGGCCTTCCAATTGCCGCCCTTGGGCAGGTCGAGGAGCGGCCGGTCCGCCTCGTCGGCGCCCCAGAACCATTCGCCGCCGGCGCGGTCCACGAGGTGCCGGTCTATATAATCGCGCACGCCGACGGCGGCCGCGAGGAAGCGGTCTTCGCGCGTGCGTCGCCAGGCGGCGAGGAACCCCACGAGCGCCTCGGCCTGGCACCACCAGATCCTGCGCCGAATCTTCCGCGCGTCCGGCTCGGAGGATTCGGCCTCCTCCGTCAGGGCCCCGCTCGCGCCGTCCAGGCCCTCGGCCAAAGCGGTCTCCGCGAGGGCCGCGACGGCCTTGCGGACGGCGGCGAAGATATCGCGCTCCGAGCCGGAGACGGC
>JAEXTK010000114.1 GCA_023406985.1 Spirochaetota bacterium
GGTATATCCTCCCGCTCCGCCAATGCCAAGGTGAACGGCTCCGATGCGATGAGGTAGTCCACCCGGCGGGCCAGGAGTTCGGTGCCCGGCCGTAGCGTGCCGGCGTCCAGGAGGCTCCAGGCGCGGGGGTAACGTTCCATGAGCGCGACGGAGAGGTCCGGCTCGTGACCGTCGAACACCACGCCTCCGATCTTTTCGTCGCCGACGATCCCTTCGAGCCGCGTCGTCTCCAGGGCCAGAGGCGGACGCTCGGGCTTCCGCGTCAGGATGGTCCGGGAACCGTTCGCGCCGCTCGCGAGGATGACCGAGAGCGGGGTGGGAATGTCCCGGTCGATCCTGAGGAGGTCCGTGAGCACTCCGTCCTCCTCCAGGTCCGCGCGGACGCACGCGCCGAAGGCGTCGTCCCCGACCGGCGCGAGGAGGGCGACGGGTATCCCCCACCGGCCGAGGAGACTCGCCGCGTTGGCGGCGGGGCCGCCCGACGACTCCTCGGTCCGTTCGAGGTGGTACTTCCGGTTTTCCTCGGGAAAGGCCGGCATCGGCACGAGGAGGTCGAAGGCCGCGTGGCCGGCGCAGAGGATCATCGACAACGGCGTCTCCCGGTCCGCTCCGCGCCGTTCTTGACGCCTCCGGGACCCTAGAGTAGTATTGTATCATCACAACGCCGGACCCCGGCGCGCGAGGAGAGCTCAGAATGACGAGCATAGACGACATCCTGTTCAGGACCGCGGGCACTTCCGCCTCCGACGGGATAGGTGCGTCCACCGAGCGTGTTGGAGGTTTTGGAGATTTATAGCGATCCGAGTCGCTTTCCGACCGACCACGAGCCGCGGGCGCCTTTGCCCGCGGTTTTTTTTACGCCGGACCTCCGATGGGGCACTCCGGCGCCGGGGTCGGTAGAAACGGAGAACGACATGCTGCTTGAAGCGAAGAACATACGCAAAGACTATGGCGGGACGACGGTGCTGGACGGGGCCTCGCTCTGGATAGGCGCGGGAGAGAAGGTCGGCCTCGTGGGGCGGAACGGGGCGGGAAAGTCCACCCTTCTCCGCATCCTGCTCGGGACCGACGACGATTACGCGGGTAAGGTCTCCCTGGAGCCGGGGCGGATCGCCGCCGCGGTGCCGCAGTACTTTCCCGATTTTCCCGGGACCGCCCTCGAGTACCTCCTCGCCGACGTCCGGGACCTGCGCGGCCGGCTCCGCGAACGGGAGGAGGCGTTGGCGGAAGCCCTGCCGCCCGCGGAAATGGAGCGCGCGCTCGCGGACTACGCGGCCGCCCGGGAAGCCTACGACCGAGCCGGCGGGGACGGGGCGGAAGAGCGCGCGCGCCGGTACCTCTCCTCCATCGGCCTGGAGGCCGCCGCCGATACGCCGACCGCCGCGCTCTCGGGCGGCGAACGGAACGTGCTCGCCTTGGGACGCGCGCTCACGGCGCGGAGCGACCTCCTCGTCCTGGACGAGCCGGGGAACCACTTGGACGCCTGGGGCCTCGCCTGGCTCGAGTCCTTCCTCGCGGGCATCCCGCAAGCCGTCCTCATCGTCTCCCACAACCGGTATCTCCTGGACCGCGTCGCCTCTCGGATCATCGAACTCGAGGGGGGCACGACGGCTTCCTACGCGGGCGGCTGGTCCGACTATCGGCGGGAGAAGCTGCGCGCCGCCGCGGCCCAAGGGCTGGACTGGCAGGCGGACCGGAAACGCCTGGAGCGCCTGGAGGCGGTGGTGACGCGGTTCCGGGAAATCGCGGCCGCGCGGCCCGACCCGGCCTGGGGCAAGCGCCTGCGCGCTAAGGTCACGGCCCTGGAGCGGGCCACGGCGGAGGCCGCGGCCAAGCCCGCGGACGACGGACCGCGCCTCCGGGCGGATTTCCGCGCGGAGGCTTCCAAGGCCGATATCGCGGTCTCGGTCGCGGGGTATACGCGGACCGTGGCGGACCCCCGGGCGGAGGACGGCCGCCGTTTCCTGTTCCAAGAAGCGGACCTCCTCATCCGCGTCGGGGAGCGGGTAGGCCTCGTGGGGCCGAACGGGTCGGGTAAATCGACCTTCCTCGTGGACCTCGTGGAGCGGGGGGCCTGGGACGACCCGGTCCTCCGCATCGGACCGAGCCTCAAGGTCGGCTGGTGCCCCCAGCACCAGGAGATCTTCGACCGGTCCCGAACGGTGCGCGACGCCTTCCTCAACCTCGGCGCGTTCACCGAGGACGCGATCCTCGCCGTCCTCCGGCGCTTCCTCTTCTCGCGGGACGATCTGGACAGCCGCGTCGGGGACCTCTCGGGGGGCGAGCGGAACCGCCTCCAGTTGGCGCGGGCGGTCCTCATCGGCGCCGATTTCCTCGTGCTCGACGAGCCGACGAACCACCTGGACATCCCCGCCCGCGAGGCGATCGAGGAGGCGCTCTCGGATTTCAAGGGAACCCTCCTCGTGGTCTCGCACGACCGCTGGTTCCTGGACCGCCTGGTGGACCGTGTCATCCAGGTGGAGGACCGCGGCTTCACGAGTTGGGACGGCAATTTCAGCGAGTTCTGGTTCCGGTCGCAGGCGACCGCACGGTCGCAGGC
>JAEXTK010000141.1 GCA_023406985.1 Spirochaetota bacterium
GTATCCGCCTCTGCCCGGCCCGCCGTGTCCGCTACGGCGGAGTTCGCCGCGGCCGTCGCCTCACCGGCCGTGTCCGCGGCAGGCCCCGCGCGACGGCGCGAGGGCGCGACGAACAGTCGAAGCGCGCTCATATGCCGCCCCCGGCCTTTGCGAAGAAGGCTTCCATCTGGGAGAATCCCGCGTCCACGACGCGCGCGAAGGCTTCCACGAGGAAGGGCATGGTGACCATGATGAGCGCGAAGGCCACGGTGATCGAAATGGGGAAGCCTTCGGAGAGGATGTTCATCTGGGGCGCCGCCTTGGACAGGAGGCCCATGGCGACCGAAACGAGGAAGAGCGTGCCGAGGATGGGCATGGAGATGACGAGCGCGTCCACGAACAGGTTGGAGAGGCCCGTGAGCATGATGGTGAGGAATCCCTCCCGGGCGCCGACCAGGGAAGCCGCGCTCAGGGATTGGAGCGAGCGGAGGAAACCGCCGAGGAAGATCCGCTGGAAGCCCCCGGTGGAGAGGAAGACGAGCATGGCGATGATGTTGAGGTACTGGCCCATGAGCGGATTTTCGATCTGGGCCAAGGGATCGTAGGTTTCCGAAGCGCCGAAGCCCATCTGGAGGGAGAAGAACTGCCCCGCCGAGGAAAACGCGGAGAACACGATCGTCAGGAAGAAGCCGATGATGACGCCGATGAGGGCTTCGCCGATGAGCAGGACCACGTAATCCAGGGAATACGGATCTCCCGAGAACGTCGCGAAGGGCGAGGCGGGAAAGGCGGCGAAGGCCGCGAATCCCGCGAGGGCCACCTTGGCGGCCTGGGGAATCGCGTCCGAGGAGAGGAGCGGGGCGGTCTCTATCAAGGCCAGCGCGCGCACGGCGACGAGCAGGAAGATGGGCGCGGCCGCGACGAGCTCGTTCAGCACCGGCGCTATCCCGCCATGTCCGGAATCAGCTCGAAGAGCTGGACGGTATAGTCGCCGAGGGAGGCGAGCATCCAGCCGCCGAGCAGGGCGAGCACGAGGAGGATGGCGACTATCTTGGGCACGAAGGTCAGGGTCTGTTCCTGGATGGAGGTGGTCGCCTGGAGGATGGAGACGACCAGGCCGACGACGAGGGCCGTGAGGAGCAGCGGAGCGGCCAGCAAGAGGGTTTCCAGGATGCCGCCCCGCATGAGGGCCGTGATTTCGCCGATGCCCATTCATCCGCTCCTATACGAAGGACCGCACGAGTTGCTGGGTCAGGAGGCCCCAGCCGTCCACCAGGACGAAGAGGATGAGCTTGAAGGGCATGGATATCATGACCGGCGGCAACATGATCATGCCCATCGACATGAGCGCGCTCGCGACGACCATATCGATGACGATGAAGGGTATGAACAGGAGGATGCCTATCTTGAACGCGACCGTGAGCTCGTTGAGGATGAAGGCGGGGATCAGCACGTACGTCGGGACGTCCGCGAGGGTATTCGGTTTCGGCAGGTTCCGCATGGCCATGAACAGGCGGATGTTTTCCGGTTTGGTGCGCATCTGGTTGTACATGAAGACGCGCATGGGCCGTTCGGCTTCGCGGTAGGCCTGCTCCACGCCGATTTCGCCGCGGGAGAGCGGCTGGAACGAATTACGGTACATCGTGTCGAAGGTCGGCCACATGATGAACAGGGTGAGGAACAGGGAGATGCCGAGCAGGACCTGGTTCGGGGGCACCTGCTGGAGCGAGAGGGCGCGCTTCACGAAGTCCAGGACGATGGAGATGCGCAGGAAGCTCGTCATGAGGATGAAGATGCTAGGCGCGAGGGAGAGCACCGTCAGGAACAGCAGCAGCTGGAGGGAGAAGGCGACCTCGTTACCGCTCCGCGGCTCGCGGACGGTCAGGTCGATGAAGGGCACGACCGGATCGGCCGGCGGCGTTGGAACGCGGACGGTGCCCTGGGTAGCGCGGCCGGGGAAGGCGCTCGTCTGCGCCGAGACGGGGCTCGCCGCGGCCATGAGGAGGAAGAGGACGAACAGGGGCAGCGCTTTTCTCATGGATGGCCTCATAGTCTCTGCAGCCGCTCGCGCCGTTCGCGGACTCCGTCGGCGGAAGGGTGCGCGCCGCTCGAACCCGTACCGCCCCGGCCTCCCGCCCCGAGCTTGCGCATGATGGAGAGGAAATCGATCCGGGACGCGCCGCCCGCGCTCGCGCGCCGGGACTCCTCCAGGTGCAGCGAGTCGATGGCTTCCTTGTCTTCGATCTCCGCGATGAGGGCGACGCCGCCTTCCGAGGCTCCGACGAGCCATGCCTTTTCGCCGAGGGCGACGACGTGCACGAACCGGTTCGATCCGAGATGGGTGCTCGCGAGCACCTTCAGGTCGCTCTCGCGCGGCTCCACGGGACGGCCGATCTTCCGGAGGAAATAGACGACGCCGTAGACCGCGGCGGCCACCACGACGAGCGCGATCAGGGTCCTGACGATGGCCCAGGCGGACGAGGGGGCGCGACGGGCGGGGGACTCCGTCCCCTCCTGATCCAACGTCAGCGTCGTCTCATCGATCGGACCGGTCGCCGCGGCTTGATCTACGGCCGCGCTTCCCGGGGCCGGAGCCGCATTTTGGCCAAATACGGAAACGCAGCACGCCGAGAGCAATACGGCGGCCGCGACGCGTGCGAGATTCAGCTTCCCCCTCCCTGATCAGGACCCGAAAGTCCTGATCGGAGGTCATTTTAACCCATATCGGACATTCTTTCCATAGGAGAGACGATTTCCGTGACGCGTACGCCGAAGTTCTCGTCGATGACCACCACTTCGCCTTTGGCGATGAGCTTGTGGTTCACGAGGATATCGACCGGTTCGCCGGCGAGCTTGTCGAGTTCGATGATCGTGCCCTCGCCCATGCCGAGGATTTCCTTGATGAGCTTCTTGGTCCTGCCGAGCTCTACGGTCATCTCCATGAACACGTCCATGATGAGACCGATGTTGCCCTGCTCGGACTGGGCGTTCTGCGGGACGAGGCTCGGGAACTGGATGGATTGCACGTTCGTCGGCGCGCCGCCGCCCATACCGAAGCCCATCCCCCCCATAGGAGCGCCGCCGCCGAAGCCCATGGCGGGCGCGGCCGCTCCGCCCATACCCATACCGCCCATGCCTCCCATCGGAGACCCGCCGCCGAAGCCCATGGAGCCGCCGGCGGGACCGCCGAACGCGCCGGCGCCGCCGAGGGAGGACATATCCATCGCCTCTTCTTTTCCGCCGCCCAGGGAGCGCGCGGCTTCCCGCACGAAGGAAGCGCCGAAGACTTCCCAGATCGGAACGGCGTTCCCGTCCCCCATGTCGATCTGGTAGGTCGCCCGGAGGAAATCGCCCGAGGGCAAGGCCACGACCGCCTTGGGCACGTTGCTGGCCTGGGGCGGCTCCGCGGAGACGCCCTTATTGCCGGTGCGGTCGGAGAGCGCGGTGATCGTGGTGCCCGACAGCTGGGAAGCGACCTCGCCGATGACGGAGAGGGCCATGTCGTCCAGCTCGATGTTCTCTTCCTTATTCATGAGGCTCGCGAGGCGTTTCGCGGTCTCTTCGGCCATGAGGTAGAGGTGCTCGCCGGCGAATCCCGCGGTGAAATCGGCCTTGACCGCCGTCACCATGTCGGGGATCCGCTGCAGGAAGGACTCGCGGTTGACCGCGTCGACCTGGGGAGCGCCGATGTTCACCGGGGCACCGGTCATCATCGAAAGGTTGGACGACTGCGCCTGGACGGTCGTACCGAGGAAGTCCTGCAGCGCCTTGCGATCGCCATCCGATATCGAGGACGAAGAGGAGGCGGCGGGAGACCCGAAACCGGCGGAATCCACACCCGCCAGGAGGGCGTCTATCTCATCCTGCGAAAGGGCGCCGTCGCTCATAAGCTTTCCTCTCCTTCCGACGCGAGCTCTTCGAATTCGTCCTGCTCAAGCTCCGCCATCTTCTTGACTATCTGCACCGCTACTTTTTTTCCGATCACGCCGGGACGGCACAGGAATTTCTTTTTATTGCCCACGTTGAGGGTCATGGGGTCGCCCACCTTCACGTTGTAGAGACGCACCACGTCGCCCGTCCTGAGGGAAAGGACGTCGCGAACGGGGAGCTGGATCTTGCCGATCTCCGCGACCACGTTGACGTCAACGTTGGACAGTTTTTCCTTGAGGATGTTGAGGTTCTCGGTGGTGGTGCCGCGCCGGACCGAGGAGTACCAGTACTGGGCGGAGAGCTTGCTGATGATGGGTTCGATGGTCAGGTAGGGAATGCAGAAGTTCATCATGCCTTCCACCTCCCCGACCTTGGTCTCCAGGGTCACGAGGACGACCATCTCCGTAGGCGGAACGATCTGGGCGAACTGGGGGTTCGTATCGATCTGGCCGAGGCGCGGCCGGAGGTCGATGACCTGGGCCCAGGCCTCGCGCATGTTGCCGAGGATGCGGACGATGATGCCTTCCATGACCGACTGCTCTATGTCGGTGAGCTCGTGCTGGGCCTTGGTCCCCTCTCCCGAGCCGCCGAAGAGGCGGTCGATGATGGAGAAGGTGACCGCGGGATCGATTTCCAGGATGGCGTTGCCCTTGAGGGGGTCCATGTTGATGATGGCGAGCGTGGTCGGCGTCGGGATGGAGCGGATGAATTCCTCGTAGGTGAGCTGATCCACCGAGGCGACGTGCACGTGGACCATGCTCCGCAGGTTGGCGGAGAGGGACGTCGTCGTGAGGCGCGCGAAGGTCTCGTGCATGATGGAGACCGTGCGGATCTGCTCCTTGGAGAACTTGTCCGGTCGTTTGAAGTCGTAGATCTTGATCTTGCGGGTATCCGCGGTGGGCCTGAAATCCTCAGGTTCCGTCTCCCCCGCGTTGATCGCCGTGAGAAGCTGATCTATTTCTTCCTGCGACAGTACTTCGGTCACCCGTCTTCCCTCGCCTACATTTCTACCACGTCGAGCTGCTGGAACAGGATTTCCCGGATCTTCGCGTCCTGGAGAAGGCTCGCGTTGAGCTGTTCCTTCATCTGCAGCTTGAGATGGGCTTCGTTCTCCGACTTGAGCTCCGCCGCGCTCCTGCTGCTGAAGAAATTCCGCATGAAGTCCTTGAGCTCGTAGAGCCGGTTCGTGAGTTCGTTGGCGGCGACCTTGTCGCCGAGATCGTAACCGAGCACCACGTTCACCACCACCGAAGAGGGCGTGGGATCGTTGGTCCGCGTCCGGATGACGCCGATGATGGTGAACCAGTCCAGCTGGGGCCGCTTGCCCTGGTATTCCTCGGTGGCCGCCTGCACGGTCTGGGCCTTGCCGGACCCGCTCATGATTTTATAGGTGATGAGGGATACGGTGACGATGAAGATGAGGGCGCCGAGCCCGATAGCCATAAATTTGAGGAGCCCGGGGAGCATGGCCACGAGGCCGGAGGTCTTCTTGGGCGAGCTTTCTCCGCCGCCTACTTCGGATCCTTCAAGGTCAAGCTCGTCGCGATTGTCGGACATACCTCAACTCCTCCGATTACGGTATAGTACACGAAAACGGGACCGTATGCAAACGCGCGTCCGCCGATCGCCGACGTCGACGGTCATAAGTGGCCGGCATCCAGGATGATGATATCGACCCTACGGTTGTACGCCTGCCCCTCCCGCGTCTCGTTGGACGCGAGCGGCACCGTATCCGCGAATCCCGAAACCTGGAAACGCCGATCGTCCACCCCGATATCCGCGAGATAATGGAGCACGTTCACCGCGCGGGCCGTGGATAGTTCCCAATTCGATTTCCAAGGGCCGGCGGGATCCACGGGGGCCGAGTCCGTGTGCCCCTCGATCCTGAACTTGCGTCCCGCGACCTCTTCCGAAGAAAGGAGGGCGCCGAGCCTGAGCAGGATGTCGCGCGTCTCCTCCAAGTCGATCTGGGCGCTCGCGGGGCCGAAGAACGCGTCCGAGGCCAGGCTGATGACGAGCCCGCGCTCGTCCGAGCTGATCCTCACCTTGTTGGACTTGATTTCCGGGTTGAAGAGGCTCGTCGCCTTCTTCTTCGCGGTGGACATGAACCTGCCCTTCTCCATGGAGGGGAGGGACATGATGGTGTTCCCGAGATCGGCGTTCCTGCCCGCCGTGAGCGTCGCGCCGCCCTCCGAAGCCCCCATGCCGATGTTGTTGAGGGAGGAGATCATCTGCTGGAGCTGGATCTCGTCCACCTCCGACGTATTGAAGAGGGCGATGAAGAAACAGAGAAGGAGCGTGACCATGTCGGAGTACGTGGTGAGCCACTCGGGGGCTCCCATCGATATGGTGACTTTCTTCTCTTTCTTCGCCATGGAGGTCAGTCCTTGAGTATTTCGGCTTCAACGGCCTTCCGGTCCTGGGGATTCAGGAAGGAGAGCAGCTTGAGCGCGAGGATGCGGGGGTTGTCGCCCGCCTGGATGGAGAGGACGCCTTCGATCATCATCTCCTTCACCTTCGTCTCGGCCGCGTCCTGGTCCTTGAGCTTGCCCATGAGGGGAATCAGGATGACGTTGGCCATGATGGCGCCGTAGAAGGTGGTGATGAGGGCGACGGCCATGTTCGGGCCGATGGTGCTCTTATCCTCCAGGTTCTTGAGCATGGCGATGAGGCCCGTGACCGTGCCGAGCATGCCCATGCCGGGGGCGAGCTTGGACCAGGAATCCACGATCGCGATCTTGCCCGCGTGCCGGTCCTGCATCTGGGATAGCTCGTTATCCATGAGCTCCCGGATGATGGCCGCGTCGGTACCGTCCACCACGAGGCGGAGGCCCTTCTTCATGAACTCGTCATCCAAGTCCTCGAGTTCCTCTTCCAGCGCGAGGAGGCCTTCGCGGCGGGCCTTATCGGAGAAGGCCATCAGTTTGGTGATGATGGCCTGCTCGCCGAATTTCGGGATCTTGAAGGCGAGGCCGATGATATTGAAGAGGCCGAGGACGTCGGAGACGGTGAAGTTGACGTAGAGACAGAGATAGGATCCGACGATCGTCATGAAGACCGAAGGGAGATCGATGTAGGTTAACACCGAGCCTCCCGACGTCAGGATGGCCATTACGGTCATGCCTAATCCGCCGACAAGGCCGATAATAGTCGCTATATCCATCGATTCCTACTCCTCGTTCTTGAAGCCGCCGATGCGGCGCCGGTACTCGATTATTCGTTCGACGATCGCGGGCGGCTTCTCTCGCACGATGACGTGTTTGCCTGACAGCATGAGCAAGGTAGTATCCGGGTTGGTTTCGATCGCTTCGATCTGGTGAGGATTTATGAGGTATTCCGTTCCATCCAGTCTCGTGACGACGATCATGCATGCCTCGCGGGGTAGGAGCGCCGGAAACGCCTGCGGCGTTTCCGGCGTTAACCGACTACCTACGTACTATCATACTAACGCTTCAGCGTTAAGAGTTCCTGGAGCATCTGGTCCGAGGTCTGGATCGTCTTGGAGTTGGCCTGGAAGCCGCGCTGGGTGACGATCATGTCGGTGAACTGCTCGGCCAGGTCCACGTTGGACATTTCCAGGGCTCCGGCGATGAGCTTGCCCTTGCCGGCGATGCCGGAGGGGCTGATGTTCGCGAGGCCCGAGTTGTTGGACACGACGAAGTTGTTCTCGCCCGCCTTCTCCAGGCCGCCGGGGTTCGTGAAGCTCGCCATGGCCACCTGGCCGATGAGCCGGTTGGTGCCGTTGGAATAGACGCCGGTGATGATGCCGGACTGGTCGATCTTGAAGTTCTCCAAGTAGCCCATCGCGTACCCGTCCTGGGCGAAGGCCTTGGTGGAGCTCTTCTCCGCGAACTGGGTCACCGTGTTGACCACGCTGCCGATACGGCCGAGGTTGATGGAGAATTCCTGCCGGGCCGGAGCGCCGCCCTCTCCGGGGTTCGCGCCAGCCACGTCGAAGCCGACGCGGACGGCGACGTCGCCCTCCGTCGCCGAGGCGTTGCCCTGGGCGTCCACGGCGCCCGCGAGGGTGCCGAGGTTGGAGAAATCGACCGTGAAGGTGTTCGCACCGCCGCCCGCGGCCGCGCCTTCCGGCCCGATGGCGACCGCCGTATTCGTCGGCGCCGCGCTCTCCGGATCAACGGTCACCTGGGCTTGCCAGCGGTTGGCGTCGCCGGGAACGCGGGTGAAGTCCACGCGGAGGGTGTGCTGGGCGCCGAAGGAATCGTACACCTTGAAGTCGGTGCCCCAGGTACCCTCCAGGACGGCGCCCGGGCCCGCGCCGTCGGCGCTCTCGGGCGTGCGCTTATCGAGGTTGCAGGCGAAGTCCACGACGGTGGTG
>JAEXTK010000149.1 GCA_023406985.1 Spirochaetota bacterium
ATCGAATCCTCCGTCAGAAATAGATCTCGGCGTGTATGCGCTCCCGGCCGATCCCTTGGCCCGAGAGGATGCTGAAGCATTCGTAGATCATATCGCTGTTCCCGCTGAGGTAGCACTCGGTCGGCCCGTCCGCCGGATTCCGCCGCAGCCAATCGGAGACCCGTCCCTGGAAGTCGCCGCCCCCCTGGGACACGCAGGACAGGTACCGGTCCGCGGGGAACTCCTCCCTGCAGTAGCGCTCCTCGGCGTGGCGCACCCCGTGGATCAATCGATAGTCGCGGGGCGTCCCGCTCCGGAGGAGGCACCGGTACGGCGCGATGCCGGTCCCGCTCGCCACGAACAGCCGCTTCGGCGCCTCCCCTCCCCTGGCCGTGAGGAAATCCCCTTCCGGTCCGCTCACGTCGAGCTCGTCCCCCGGCGCGAGCGAAGCGAGGAGGGGAGAAACCGCGCCGCCCTCGATCCGCTTCACGAGGATCTCCAGGTACGGATCGTCCCTGCCGGAGAAGATCGAATATTCGCGCAGGTTCACGCCGCGCCCCGCGAGGAGGCGCTGCCCGGGGATGAAGTCCAAGCCGTTCCGCTCGAGGCGGAGGACGAAGGCGTCGGCGGTGAGGAAGCGGAGGTCCAGCACGCGGCTCCGCATCTGGCGGAACGGCGGGATCGGCGGCTCGGAAAAGGGCATACAAGAAACATCGATATTATGACTTGATCAGTCAAGCATAGGGCCGATCCGTTCCACGAAGCTCGAACAAAAAAGGGCCGACCCGGTCGGGGCGGCCCTCACTGCTACATTACGGTTCTCTTAGAACGGCCTGTCCGCCAAGTACTTGTATTCCTTCCAGACGCGCTCGGCCTGAGCCTTGGACTTGGCCAGGAGCTCCTCGGCGCGCGCGGGATCGGCGGCCTTGAGGCTCTTGAACCGGACTTCCTTGTACATGAAGTCCTCCACCGCGGTGGTCGGGTCCTTGGAATCCAGCTGGAAGGGATTCTTGCCCTGCTGCACCAGGCGCGGGTCGAAGCGGTAGAGCGGCCAGAGCCCGGAGGTGACGGCCGCCTTCTGCTGATCCATGCCGCGCATCATGTCGATGCCGTGGTTCGCGCAGTGGCTGTAGGCGATGATGATGGACGGACCGTCGTAGGCCTCCGCTTCGCGGAAGGCCTTGATGGTCTGGCCGATGTTCGCGCCCATGGAGATATGGGCCACGTACACGTAGCCGTAGCTCATGGCGATCATGCCGAGGTCCTTCTTGGCCTGGCTCTTGCCGGCCGCGGCGAACTTGGCGATGGCGCCGATCGGGGTGGCCTTGGACATCTGGCCGCCGGTGTTGGAGTACATCTCGGTATCCATCACCAGGAGGTTGACGTTCTTGCCGGAGGCGATCACGTGGTCCAGGCCGCCGAAACCGATGTCGTAGGCCCATCCGTCGCCGCCGAGGATCCAGACGCTGCGCTTCACGAAGTGGTCGGCGAGCGAGAGGAGGTTCTTGGCGACCGCGCTCTTCTCCTTGGCCAGAGCGGCCTTGAGCTGGTCCACGAGGCCGCGCTGGGTCTCGATGTCCTCGTCGGTGGCCTGCGCGTTCGCCAGGATCTTGTCCAGGAGCGCGGCCTGGATACCGGCGGCCTTGGCTTCCACGGCCACTTCGCGGGCGTGCTCGGCGAGCTTGTCGCTCGTCAGGCGCATACCCATGCCGAACTCGGCGGCGTCCTCGAAGAGGCTGTTGGACCAGACCGGGCCGCGGCCGTCGTCGCGGTGCGCGTAGGGGGTCGTGGGCAGGTTACCGCCGTAGATGGAGGAACAGCCCGTCGCGTTCGCGATGACCGCCCGGTCGCCGAAGAGCTGGCTGAGGAGCTTCACGTACGGAGTCTCGCCGCAGCCGGCGCAGGCGCCGGAGAACTCGAACAGGGGCTGCTTCATGCCGATGCCCTTGGCGAGGTTGAGGTTGAGGAGCTTGGCGTCTGTGTTCGGGATCTTGAGGAAGAAGTCCCAGTTCTTGGACTCCGTCTCGCGGAGGGGGATCTGCGGCTCCAGGTTGATGGCCTTCTTCGTGTCGTCGGCCTTGTTCTTGGCCGGGCAGATGTTCACGCAGGCGCCGCATCCGGTGCAATCCTCGGGCGCGACTTGGAGGGTGAACTTCATCCCGTCGAATTCCTTGCCCTTGGCTTCCGTGGACTTGAAGGTCACGGGAGCTCCGGCGAGCGCGGCGGCGGGATAGGCCTTCATGCGGATACAGGCGTGCGGGCAGACCATGGTGCAGTTACCGCACTGGATGCAGGTCGCCGAATCCCATACCGGAATCTTCTCGGCGATGTTCCGCTTCTCGTACTTCGTGGTGCCGGTGGGGAAGGTACCGTCGTCGGGAAGCTTGGAGACGGGCAGCTTCTCGCCGCGCATGGCGATGATCTCGCCGATGACTTCCTTGACGAACTTGGGAGAATCCGCGGGCACCGGGGAGTGGATCTTGAGCTTGCTGGAGGCGGTGGCCGGATAGTCGACCTTCTGGATGCCCTCAAGAGCCATGTCGATCGTCGCGATGTTCTTCTTGACGACCTCTTCGCCCTTCTTGCCGTAGGTCTTCTTGATCGCCTTCTTGATGAGCTCGATGGCTTCCGCCTCGGGGAGGACGCCGGAGATCTTGAAGAACGCGGTCTGCATGATGACGTTCGTGCGGCCGCCCATGCCCGCCTTCTCGGCCAGGTCGATGGCGTCGATCACGTAGAACTTGAGCTGCTTGTCGATGATGTGCTTCTGGACTTCGATGGGCAGGTGGTCCCAGATCTCGTTCTTGCCGTAGGGGCTCGCGAGGAGGAAGGTGCCGCCTTTCTTGGCCTTGGCGAGCATGTCGAGCTTCTCGATGAAGCTGAACTTGTGGCAGGCGAGGAAGTCGGCCTTCTCCACGAGGTAGGGGCGCTTGATGGCCTTCTTGCCGAAGCGGAGGTGGGAGACGGTGACCGTGCCGGCCTTCTTGGAGTCGTAGAAGAAGTAGCCCTGGGCGAAGTTGTCGGTGGCGTCGCCGATGATCTTGATGGAGTTCTTGTTGGCGCCGACCGTGCCGTCCGAGCCGAGGCCGTAGAAGAGGGCCTCGAACACGCCCTTCTCGTCGACGTTGAAGTTCTCGTCCCACTTGAGGGAGGTGTTGGAGACGTCGTCGTAGATGCCGATCGTGAAGTGGTTCTTCGGCTGCTTCTCTTTGAGGTTGTCGAAGACGGCCTTGGCCATGCCGGGGGTGAACTCCGCCGAGCCGAGGCCGTAGCGGCCGCCGACGGTGACGGGGTAATCCTTGAACGCGCACTTGCCGGCGGCCTGCATCTCGCCGATGGCGGTGCGGACGTCCTCGTAGAGCGGCTCGCCGAGGGAACCCGGCTCCTTGGTGCGGTCCAGGACCGCGATGGCCTTGACCGTGGCGGGGAGCGCCGCGACGAAGAGCTCGGCCGAGAACGGGCGGTAGAGGCGCACCTTGAGCACGCCGACCTTCTCGCCCTTGGCATTGAGGTAGTCCACGATCTCTTCGATGGGCTCCACGCCGGAACCGAGGGCTATGACCACGCGGTCGGCGTCTTTGGCGCCGTAGTAGTCGAAGATCTTGTATTGGCGGCCCGAGAGCTTGGCGAACTGGTCCATGTACTTCTGCACGATCGCGGGGACCGCGTCGTAGTACTTGTTGACCGTCTCGCGGGCGGCGAAGTAGACGTCGGGGTTCTGCGCGGTGCCGCGGATAGCGGGCTTCTCGGGCGAGAGGCCGCGGCTGCGGTGGGCGGCGACCAGGTCGTCGTCGATCATCTTGCGCATGAGGTCGAAGGAGATCTCCTCGACCTTCTGGACCTCATGGGAGGTGCGGAAGCCGTCGAAGAAGTGGAGGAAGGGGATACGGGACTCCAGGGTCGCCGCGTGGGCGATGAGGGCGGTGTCCATGACTTCCTGCACGTTGTTCGACGCGAGCATGGCCCAGCCGGTCTGGCGGCACGCCATGACGTCCTGGTGGTCGCCGAAGATGGACAGGCCCTGCGCGGCGATGGCGCGCGCGGCGATGTGGAACACCGTGGAGGTCAGCTCGCCGGAGATCTTGTACATGTTCGGGATCATGAGCAGGAGGCCCTGGGACGCGGTGAACGTCGTGCTCAGGGCGCCGGTGGTGAGGGCGCCGTGGACGGCGCCGGCCGCGCCGGCTTCGCTCTGCATCTCGACGACCTGCGGGATCGTGCCCCAGAGGTTCTTTCGCCCTTGAGCCGAGAACTCGTCGGAGAGCTCTCCCATGGGGCTTGAGGGCGTGATCGGATATATCGCGATCACCTCGCTGAGCGCGTGGGCTACGTGGGCCGCCGCGTTGTTACCGTCGATCATGACCATGTGCTTATCGGACATAGACCTTCCTCGTTGGTGGATTTGGTGGTGGAAGTTTCTTCCATACTATAGCGTACGTAAAAATTGTGCAAGCTCCGCCGGGGCCGGCGGAGCCATATGGATAAAATAAGAATTAATCGATTGCGAACGAGGAGGCGGCCTCCATGAGCAGGAAGAAGGCCTGGGCCTCCGCGGCGACTCCCGGCCCCTCGAAGCGGGGAGCGCCGCAGGCGTCCCGGACGAAGCCGAGAGCGTCCACTTTCGCCCGGACGGCCGCGCGGAGGGACCGGGCTTCGGAGAGGTACGCGGGGGGCAACCAACCCTCCGCGACGCCCCGGAAGAGCGCGTAGGCGAGCATCTGGGCCGCGTTGGTCTCCACGAAGGTAGCGCTCTCGTCCAGCACGTCATGGAAGAGGCCGTCGCGGGTCCGGAGCGGGAGCCACGCGTCGGCGAGGGCGCGGACGTAGCCCGCCAACCGCTTCCGGTCCGCCGAGCCGGGCGGGAGGGCGCGGATGACCCGGGCCATGCCCGCGGCGGCCCAGCCGTTCCCGACGCCCCACGCGTCCCGGCGGATGAACGCGAGCCGTCCCTCGTCCCAGCGGTGCGCGAAGAGGCCCACGTCGGGTAGGAAGAGCCGTTTCCGGAGGCCCTCGATCTGGGCCACCGCCTCGTCCGGTTTTCCCGCCGCCGCGAGCGCGGGCGGCGCCATGTACATCGAATCGATCCAGAATTCCTTCGCGTCGATGAGGTGGTAGAGGGTGCCGTCGGCGGAGCGGGGGGCGCGCGTCAGGAGATACTCCGTTTGGCGGGCCGCCGCGGCCTCGAGGGCCGCCGCGGCCTCCAGGGCCGCCGCGGAAGCGCCGCGGACGTGGCCTATGGCCGCGAGGAGCGGCTCCAAGGCGCTCGCGGGATCGGTCGCGCCCCGATCCTCGCCCATGAGCGCGAGCCGCCCGTCCGGACCTGCGCGGAGGACCGCGTCGGAGACGAGGAGGAGGACCGTATCCAGGTCGCCGAGCTCCAGGAAGGCCTGGGCCGCGACGCCCTGTTCCCAGGAATGGCGCTGCATGGAAAGGAGGGCCCGCGCCGCGGACCGCACGAGGGGATCGGCGGAGGTATCGGTGTTCATGGGGCGATTCTACCCGAAAACTCAGCCCCGGGGCGCTTCTTCGCCGGTTTTGGAGAAAAACTGCATGAGCTGCACGAAATAGTAGATCTTCTTGTAGATCTCGGTGACGCGATCCGCGATGGGACGCTCGGAGGCGAACTCGATCTCTTTCCAGTTGATGATCAGCTCGTGCGGGCTGCGCTGATAATCCTCCAGCACGTTCTTGAGGTTCTTGCCGATGGAGATGAGGCCTTGGGCGGCCGCGTTGATCATCCGCTGGGCGTCGTCGTTGATGCCCTTGAGCAGGATGCGGAGGTGTTTGATCTGTTCCTTGTCCCGGTCCGCCTTGGCCATGAGCGTGCGCAACCGGGCCCCCACCTCGCCGTCGTCGGCGAGCGCATCGTCGAAGGCCAAGAGTTTCTCCG
Organism: Spirochaetota bacterium; assembly: GCA_023406985.1. Lineage (GTDB taxonomy): Bacteria > Spirochaetota > Spirochaetia > Treponematales > Breznakiellaceae > JAEXTK01. The sequence goes on from JAEXTK010000149.1 coordinate 5,870, forward strand.
AGACCCCCATGAGCTCATGGAAACCCTCGGAAAGTTGCTGGGACAGCAGGTTCGTCGACCACTGGCCGCGGATGAGGAAGAGGTCCACGAGCTCCCGGATGTCCTTCTTGAAGCAGTCCAGGAGGAAGGCCTTGAGGTAGTTCATGCCCTGGACTTGGGTGTAGCCGCCGAGCATCTTCTTGGCGAAGACGATGTTCGCCTTGTCGGTATAGTTCTTCATGCGCGCCACGGCGGGCGTACCGAAAACCGCGACGGCCAACTCGTCGATCTTGGCGTTCCGCTTTTCCTGCAGGATCTTTTGGATGGATACCTCGGTCTGCGTCTTGAGCTTCTGGAGGTAGGGCTCCACGATCCGCTCGTCGGGCCGGCGCACCACGGGCTGCCACGCCGGATTCTTGTCGATGTGGCGGACCATGAGCTCCAGCACGCTGGAACGGTTCAGTTCCTTGAGCTGGGAGACGAGCTTGGCCCACTGGTCGTGGGCTACGACTTCCACGCCCTTGAAGACCTTGAGGGAGGCGAAGATGGGTTTCCAATCCTGGTCTAGGTCGATGGCGAGCAGGACCTCCAGGAAGTCCTTGAGGTCGTCGCCGACGTACTCGGTCCGGATGGGCTCGAACTTGGGGTGGTAGGTGAAGTTACGCTCGCTCAGATTCGAATCGAACTTCTTGAGCAGAAAGAAATAATCGAAATTGACGAACTGCACGAACGAGAGGATGGCGTTGTAGCAGGAATCGGTCGAGCGGACCCGCGTGCCGTCGAAGGCGGCGAAGAACGTGACGAGCTCGTCCCTGAGCTGCTGAGCCAGGTCCTTCGTGGGCGTAGTCTTGGCCCGCTGCTGGATGGATTCCTCGGAGAGCCGATCCTGCAGTTCGAGGAGGTCCTTATCCAGGAACGAATCCACGACGATAGCCCGGAGCTGGACGGAGGTCGCCGCGTTCTGGAGGAACACCTGGGCGGGGGCCACCACCTTGTAGAGCTCATAGAAGAACTTCGCCAACGCCGGTTGGGCTTCCTCGCCGTGCGGTTTGTAGAACCGGTAGCGGCTTTTGGAAAGATCTTTCGCGATCTGTTTGAGGAGCTTGCGCTTTTCGGCTTCGGCGTCGCCCCTGCCCGAAAACAAGGCGAGAACCCGCTCAATGATTCCCAAGGACATCGATACCTCATTCGGTAGGAACGGTCTGGAAAATTCCTCTGACTCTGGGTAAAGTATCGGCAAAATGACGGTGGCGTCAATAGATATCATTAACGAGCGCACCGCCGCGGTCAGGGACATGGCCGTCGCCGCCGGTTTTTCCCGCGCGCGCTTCCTCGCCCCCTTCGATCCGCGCTCGGGAGGCGGGGCCGAACCGCCCGCGGGGTACTCCGCCGGTTCGCCGTCCCTCCTCGTCGTCGCCCTCCCCTACGGGAACGACGACCCGGACGCCCGGGGGCCGGACTCGCCGCGGCCGTCGGAGCGTGGAGGCGAGCCGC
>JAEXTK010000237.1 GCA_023406985.1 Spirochaetota bacterium
CGGCCCCCCGGGCCCTGGGCCGGGGCCGCGTCGCGCGTACCGCCGCCGAGCAGGAAGGCGGTGAGCGCGACCACGATGCCGGGAGAACAGAAACCGCACTGGCTCGCCCCTTCCCCGTGCAGGGCCATCATCACGGGCGTCGGCCCTGCGGCGGCCAAGCCCTCGATCGTCACGAGGTGGCGGCCGTCCAGCTCGCCGAGCGCGAGGAGGCAGGAAGGGACGGCGAGCCACTCGATCCCGACGGACGCGCCGGAGCCGGCAGCCGCAGCCGTCTCCGATGCGGTCGCCCCGACCGTGGTCGCCGGGGCCATACCCGCCGCGGCCGTGCCCGGGTCGTCCGCGGGGGGACCGCCGAGCAGGACGAGGCACGCGCCGCAGTCGCCCTCGCGGCACCCCTCCTTCGTCCCGGTGAGACCGCGCTCCCGGCGCAGCCAATCCACCACGACCCGGCCCTCCGGTGCCTCGAACCGGAGACTCTCTCCGTTGAGGACGCAGGCGATCGTGCGGTTCACGCCCGTTTCCTTTTTTTCGCGAGAATGGCGAGCATTTTTCTCTCCTAATCCAGGAACAGGGGGACGGGTTCGAAGCGTTCAACGTCCACGAGTCCGCGGTCCGTGATTTTGAGTTTCGGTATGACCGGCAGGGCCATGAAGCTGAGGGTCATGAGCGGCTCCGTGTTCGTGAGCCCCTCGGCCGCGAAATAGCGGGAAAAAGCGCCGAGGGAGGAGACGACCTCCGCCGCGGGCCGGTCGCTCATGAGCCCCGCGATGGGAAGCGGCAGATCGGCCACGACCTCGTCGCCGACGGTGGCGACCAGGCCTCCCCCGATCTTGTTGAGGTGGCGGGCGGCCTTGAAGATGGACTTGTCGTCCACGCCGACCACGATCATGTTGTGCGAGTCGTGGCTGATCGTCGAACCGATCGCGCCCCGCTTGAGGCCGAGCCCGCGGATGAAGCCCCTTCCGATGTTGCCCGAGCCGCGGTGGCGTTCGATGACGTAGATGCGGAGTATGTCCCGGTCCGTGTCGCTCACGCAGAGACCGTCGGCACCGATCGGCGGCGCCTCGATCAGCTCCCCGGTGAGGAGGCTCCCCTCGCGGGCTTCTATGATGCGCGCCCGCGCGCCTTCCGGTTTGATGAGGAAGTCCGCGGCCTCCAGCCACTTGATGTTGACCGAGTCGCGCAGGGTGGACGGGTGGGTCGCGAGCGGAGCGACCAAATTCCCGTTCTCCGCGACGAGCTCGCCGTGCTTGAAGACCGCCGAGACCCGGAAATCCTTCAGGGAGTCCAGGAGCACGAGGTCGGCCGCGTACCCGGGCGCCGCCGCTCCCGAAGCGCGGATGCCGTAGTGCCGCGCGGAGTTAATGGTCGCCGCCGAGAGGGCGTCGAACGGATCGATCCCGCGCTCCACGAGCATGCGGAGCGACCGGTCTATGTGGCCGTCGGCGAGGAGGTCCGTCGCGTGGCGGTCGTCGGAGCAGAGGAGGAAGCGGGCCGCGGTCTGGGCCGTCATGGCCGGCGCGAGGGCTTCCAGGTCCCGGGCGGCCGAGCCCTCCCGGATCATGACCATCATGCCCTTGGATATCTTCTCGAGCGCCTCCTCGGCGGTCGTCGATTCATGGTCGCTCGAGATGCCCGCGGCGAGGTAGGCGGAGAGCTGCCGGCCGCGGAGGCCGGGGGCATGGCCGTCCAAAGCCTTACCCGCGTCGCGGAAGAGGGCGAGCTTGTCCAAGAGGGTCGCCTCGCCCGCGAGCACGCCGGGGAAATTCATCATCTCGCCGAGGCCGAGCACCCGGTTGTCGCGGACGAAGGGATACATGTCCGCGGCGAAGAGCGAAGCCCCCGCCGTGTCGAAGCCCGTGGCGGGCACGCAGGAGGGCACCGTCAGGTACACGTCGAGCGGCAGGCCCTCGGAAGAGCGCAGCATGTACGTCATGCCGTCGTAGCCGAGGACGTTCACGATCTCGTGGGGATCGGCCACCACCGCGACGGTGCCCCGCGGAACCACGAGGCGCGCGTACTCGGCGGGGGAGAGCAAGGACGACTCGATGTGGACATGCGAGTCCACGAAACCGGGCGACAGGAAGCGGCCCTTCGCGTCGTAGGTCTTTTCCGCATCCAGGCCGTCGTTCACGCCGACGATGACGCCGCGCCGTATGGAGACGGTGGAACCGTCCACGATCCGTCGCCTGAACAGGTCGACGAGCCGGCAATTCGTGATATTGATATCGCACGGCGCGCGGCCGAGGGAAGCCGCCGCCAAATCAGGATAGGGGATGCCGCTCTTCATTTGACGATCCTCGTTCCGGTTTGACCCGCGAGCGCCCCTTCCAGGGTCTCGGGTTTGGTGATGAGTACTTCCGCCCCGCCTCCTTCGAGGTAATCGATGGCGGCTTGTATCTTGGGTGCCATGCTCCCCTTGGAGAAATGCGTACCTTCCGACTGGTAGCGTTTCGCCTCGGCGAGCGTCATCGTGTCCAGCCAACGCTGGTTCGGTTTCCCGAAGTCGAGCGCCACCTTTTCCACGGCGGTGCTGATGATGAAGAGGTCGGCGCCGATCCGTCGCGCGAGGAGGGACGAAGCGAGGTCCTTGTCGATGACGGCGGCGACGCCCTCCAGGCGGCCTTCCGCGTCCGCCACCACGGGGATCCCTCCGCCGCCCACGGCGATGACGACGAAGCCCTCCGCCACGAGGCGGCGGATCGCGCGCTCCTCCACGATGCGGAGCGGCTTGGGGGACGCCACGACGCGACGCCAGCCCCTGCCGGCATCCTCCGCCACGGCCCAGCCGTCCTTTTCGCGTCGCTCCCTCGCCTTCGCCTCGTCCATGAAGGAGCCGATGGGCTTGGAAGGACTACGGAAGGCGGGATCGTCCGCGGCCACCTCCACCTGGGTGACGACCGTCACCGCTTCCTTATCCATGCCGAACTGCCGGAATTCGTTGTAGAGGTTCTGTTGGAGCGCATAGCCGAGCGCGCCCTGGGTGTCGGCGCCGCAAGCATCGAGCGGGATCTCGTGGAGCTCCCCGGCCGCGAGTTCGGACCGGCGGAGGATGAAGCCTACCTGGGGACCGTTGCCGTGGGTGATCACGACGTTCCAACCCGAACGGATCATCGACACGATATGGTCGCAGGTCTCCTTCGCGGCGATGTACTGGTCCCGCACGGTCTGATGCCGGGTGTCCTTGATCAGGGAATTGCCGCCGATCGCGATCACTGCCGTGCCCTTTCCCATATGGCCCTCCGCCCCCCGTTCAATTCCGGCGTCCGTTTTTATCCATTCTAATCTATGCCCCCATTTTATACGTCAAAAAACCGCGAGGGAAGTCTTTCGCACGCAAACACGATCGAATTTCATACATAAATGTAACTAATATGCATATTTATTGTATAAACATGCGTTTTTCAACATAATGTGATTGCGCGCCCGTAGGGAGCGTGCTAGGTTGCATCAGCAACCCTCTAAAGCCAGGAGGCAACCATGAAAAAGCTGCTCGCCGCGATCCTCGCGGCAGTCGCGTTGGGCGGCACGGCCTATGCCGCGCCCGCTTCGAAAGTCCGTATCGCCCTCATCGTCGAATCCACCGTGGACGACAAGGGGTGGGCGCAGGCCATGCACGACGCCATCGTCGCGACCCAGAAAAAGTACGGAGCCGCCCTGGTCGAGTACAATTACAGCGAGAAGATGAAACCGGTGGACGCAGGCTCCGCCGCCCGCCAGTACGCCTCCCGCGGCTACGACGTCATCATCTGCCACGGAGCCCAGTTCAAGAACCTCGTCCTGGAGATGTGCGAGGACTTCCCGAAGACGAGCTTCGCCTTCGGTACGAGCGCGGAAAAGGGGCCCGCCAACGTCTTCACCTACATGCCCCAGAGCGAGGAGACCGGCTACATCAACGGCGTCATCGCGGGCCTCGTCACCAAGACGGGCATCGTCGGCGTCGTGGGCCCGGTGGACGGCGGAGACGCGGCGAGCTACAACCGCGGCGTCGTGCTCGGCGTGAAGGCCTCCAACCCCAAGGCAGAAGTGAAGGTCGCGCACACCGGCAGCTTCAACGACTTCGTCAAGGCCGGAGAACTCGCCCACACCCACATAAAGGCGGGCGCCGACGTGCTCACCGGCTCCGCCCAGCAGGCGCTCGGCGCCCTTCGAGCGGTCGCCGAATACAAGGATAAGCCGGTATGGTGGGTCGGCCAGGATACGGCGCAGCTCGCCGTCCCCGAGAGCTTTAAGGTGCTCGCGGCCGCGAGTTACGATTATTCCGCCGTCGTGGAGGCCCTTATCGCCAAGCGCGGCGCCGGCGTCCTCGGCGGGGAAAGCATCCCGCTCAACTTCAAGAACGGCGGTTTCGTATTCAAGTTCAACGATGCCGTCGGCGCAGCCCTCCCCGCCGCCGCGCGGGACGCGGCCGAGAAGGCCAAGGCGGACATCACCGCCGGTAAGCTCGCCGTCAATTGGCGGGAAGTCAAATACTGATCCGACCGCGTCGGAGGGGGCCGCCCGGAGAAGCCCCGCGCTTCCCGGACGGCCCCTTCTCAAGCCGCGGTTTCCATGAGGAATCGATGTCCCCCAATCTCGAACCTATCCGTACGCTCCGCCTCGACGGCGTGACCAAACGGTTCCCGGGCGTGTTGGCCTGCGACGACGTCTCGCTCGACGTGGGAGAAGGAGAAATCCTCGCCCTGGTAGGGGAGAACGGCGCGGGGAAGACGACGCTCATGAACATCCTCATGGGCCTCTACCAACCCGACGCCGGACGCGTCCTCGTGAACGGACAGGAAGTACGCTTCCGCGACCCCAACGAAGCGGCCGGACGCGGCATCGGCATGGTGCACCAACGCTTCATGCTGATACCCGCGATGACCGTGGCGGAGAACGTCGCCCTCGGTTCCCGCGATCTCCATCGCTTTCTCCGATTGGACCTCCCCGAGGCCCGTCGCCGCATCGCGGCGATCTCCGAGCGCTACGGCCTCCCCGTCAACGCTGACGCCTACGTGGACCAGCTTTCGGTGGGGGAGCAACAGCGCGTGGAGCTCGTGAAGACGCTCTGCTTCGGAGCCCGCTTCCTCATCTTGGATGAGCCGACGTCCGCGTTGACCCCGCAGGAAACGGAAGAGCTCATCGCCCTCCTGAGGCGTATGGCGGGAGAGATATCCATCATCTTCATCAGCCACAAACTGAACGAGGTTAAGTCCCTTTCCGACAAGGTGGCCGTGCTCCGCCGGGGGCGGATCGCGTTCCGGGGCGATACCGCCGACCACAGCCCGGCCGAGATAGCAGCCCTCATGACCGGCCACCAGGTAACGCTGCCCCGCAACGACTGCATAGACAATTGCGGCAAGGTCCGCCTCGCGGTGCGCGGCCTCACGGTTCGGGGCGACCGGGGCCACCGCGCGCTGGACGGCGTATCCTTCGAACTCCGATCCGGCGAGATACTCGGCCTCGCGGGGGTATCGGGCAACGGCCAGCGCGAACTCGCCGATACCCTCGCCGGCCTCAGGAAGGCGGAGCGGGGTTCGATCCTCCTCGACGGGAACGAAGCGCTCGGCAAGACGCCGCGCGAGATCATCGACGCGGGCTTCGGGTATATCCCCGAAGACCGGCACAACGAGGGCATCGTCCCCTCCTTCTCGGTGCGGGAGAACCTCGTGCTCAAGGACTTCGCGGACCGGCGCTTCAGCGCCGCATCCTTCCTCAAACTCGCCGAGGCGGAACGCAACGCCGCCGAGCTCATCGAGCGCTTCGATATCCGCGTCCCCTCATCCGCCTCCGCCGCGGGTTCGCTTTCCGGAGGCAATATCCAGAAGGTCATCCTCGCCCGCGAGCTCGCCCGATCTCCATCGGTGCTCGTGGCGGTCTACCCGACGCGGGGCCTGGATATGGGCGCTTCGGAATTCATCCATCGACGATTGCTCGAGCTCAGAAGCGCGGGCGTCGGCGTCTTGCTCATCTCCGAGGAATTGGACGAACTCATGAACCTATCGGACCGCATCGCGGTGATCTGCAAGGGCCGGATCGTGAAGACGGTGGAAACGAAGGACGCGACGACCGCCCGGCTCGGGTCCCTCATGGCGGGCCTCGAGGACCGGGTCGCGGCGGGGGAGGAAGCGCGATGACGGCCCGCTTCAAATTCGCCTACTCCGCCGCGGTGATCGCCGTTGCCGCGACCGCGGCCGTCCTTACCGGGGCGGCGGTGCTCGCGGCCATCGGCGTGGAGCCCCTGGCCGTCTACCTCGTCATCCTGACCGAACCGCTTAAGGACGCGTTCGGCCTCACCGAGATCCTCGTACGCGCCGTTCCGCTCACCCTCGTGGCGCTCGGCATCGCGGTCGCGTTCCGGTCGGGCATCCTCAACATCGGCGCCGAAGGCCAGATGGCGGTGGGCATCGCCGCGGCCGCCGCGGTCGCGATCGCGTTCCCCGATCTTCCCAAGCCGGCCCTCCTGCCGCTCACGCTCCTCGCCGGCGCGACGTCCGGCGCGCTCTGGGGCGGCCTCGCGGGCTACCTCAAGGCGAAGCGGGACGTCAACGAGATCCTTTCCACGGTCATGCTCAACTATATCGCCGCCCAGCTCTACGGTTTCCTCCTCCGCGGCCCCATGATAGATCCGGAAGAATTGACCGTGGGCTCGGGCACGCCGCAGAGCGTCCGGCTGCCCCGCGCCGCCTGGCTCGATCGGCTCGTGCCGGGGACGAGGCTCCACGCGGGTATCATCGTCGCCCTCGTCCTCGCCGTCCTCGTCTACGTCCTCCTTTGGAGGACGACCGCGGGCTACCGCCTGCGCGCGTCCGGGGCCGAACCGAAGGCCGCCAAGTACGCGGGCATACGGGTCCAGCGGAGCCTCGTCGCCGCCATGCTGCTATCGGGCGCCTTCGCAGGGCTCGCGGGGGCCGTGGAACTCACCGGGGTCCATCGGCGCGCGATCGAGGGCATCACCTCGGGCTACGGATTCTCGGGTATCGTGGTCGCCCTCTTCGCCGGCCTGCACCCGGCGCTCATACCGCCGGCGGCCTTCTTTTTCGGGCTTCTCCTCATCGGCGCCGATATGACCCAGCGCGCCATGTCGGTGCCCGCGAACATGGTCTACGTTCTCCAAGGAGCGATCATCCTGAGCATAGTCGCCGCCAAGTCGGTCCTGGCCGATCCCTACGCTCGCGATCGCGCCTACCGCCTCTTCCCTTCCTTGACCTCGGCCGGGCCGCGCCGCGCGGCCGCGGGGGCGAACCCGTCGGAGGCTTCTCCCGATCGGGAGGCCGACCGATGAGCGCCGCGGATATGATCCTCAACATCCTCACCCTCGGACTTCCTTTTTCCGTCGCCCTCCTCCTCGCCGCGACCGGCGAGATGTTCAACCAGCGCGCAGGCGTCTTCAACCTCGGCTGCGAGGGCATCATGGCGATGGGCGCCTTCGCCGGCTTCCTGCCGCCCTACTTCCTCAAGGCGCTCTTTCCCGCCGCCGCGGCCAACCTCCTCGGCCTCGCCGCCGCGACGGCGGTCGGCGCCGTTCTCGGCGTCCTATTCTCGCTGGTGGTCGTGACCTTCCGCGCTCCCCAGGGAATCGCGGGCATCGGACTCCAGATGCTCGGGGTCGGCGCGGCGGGAACCCTCTTCCGCCATTTCGTCGGCGGCGTCACGGGCGTAGAGGGCATCGCGCCCCTGCCGATTCCCTTCCTTTCGAACCTGCCCGTCCTCGGCCCGGTGCTCTTCAACCTGACGCCCGTAGCCTATGCGGCCTTCCTCTTCGTGCCCGCCGCCTGGTACCTCCTATTCAGGACCCCCTGGGGCCTCAAGGTCCGCGCCGTCGGCACCCACCCGCGCGCGGCCGACACGATGGGGATCGACGTGATACGCACCCGCTACCAAGCCCTGGCCCTCGGCGGAGCGCTTGCGGGCCTCGCGGGGGCCTACCTATCCCTTTGCCAAGCCAAGATGTTCGCCGACGACCTCATCGCGGGGCGGGGTTTCATCGCGGTGGCCCTCGTCTATTTCGGGCGATGGCATCCGCTCGGCATCCTCGGGGGGAGTCTCCTCTTCAGCCTCGCCCAATCCTTCCAACTCGCGGTCCAGGTCGCGGGCATCGACTTCCCCTACGAGTTCGCGGTCATGCTGCCCTACGTCTTGGTCGTGGTCGTGCTCGCCTTCGCGCGTTCGTCGCGCGCGCGCGGTCCCGCCGAACTCGGAAAACCCTTCAACCGGGAAAAGCGGCTATAATGAACCGGAGGCACAACATCATGACCGTATCCTTTACCGTCAACGGCGTCGCCGTATCCCGCGACGTCGACGAGAAAAGAACGCTCCTCCGCTTCCTCCGCGAAGAGCTCGGCCTCGTGGGCACGAAGAACGGCTGCGAGGTCGGACACTGCGGCTCCTGCACCGTCCTCGTGGACGGCGAGGCCGCGCGGTCCTGCCTCCTCAAGCCCGCCAAGCTCTCAGGCGCCCGCATCACCACGATCGAGGGGCTCTCGGGGCCGGGCGCGGTGGGCGCGGACGGCGTTCCCTCCGCGACCGGTCGCCA
>JAEXTK010000280.1 GCA_023406985.1 Spirochaetota bacterium
GTCCATGTACCGCGGCGCGCGCGGCCTGGAGCCCGAGACCATCGAGGAGATCAAGAAGCGTTTCGGCTTCGACAAGCCGATCCACGTCCGCTACTTCGACATGCTCAAGAGCTACCTCGTCTTCGACTTCGGGGAAAGCCTCTTCCGCGGCCGGTCGGTGCTCGCCCTCATCGGCGACCGCATGCCCGTTTCGATCTCCCTCGGGTTCTGGAGCACGCTCCTCATCTACCTCATCTCCATCCCCCTCGGCATCCGGAAGGCGGTGAAGAACGGGACCCGCTTCGACGTCTGGACGAGCACGGCGGTCATCCTCGGCAACGCGGTGCCGACCTTCCTCTTCGCCATCGTGCTCGTGATCCTCTTCGCGGGGGGCAGCTACCTCAAGTGGTTCCCCCTGCGCGGCCTGACCTCGCCGGACTTCGAGTCGCTGAGCCTCGTCGGCAAGATCCTCGACTACGCGAGCCACCTCGTGCTGCCGGTCACGGCTATGACGGTCGGCGGCTTCGCGACCCTCACCATGCTCACCAAGAACTCGTTCCTGGACGAGATCAACAAGCAGTACGTGATGACTTCGCGCGCGAAGGGCAACACCGAGAAGAAAACCCTCTTCCGCCACGTGTTCCGCAACGCCATGCTCCTCGTGATCGCGGGCTTCCCCGCGGCCTTCATCGGCATGTTCTTCACCGGCTCCCTCCTCATCGAGGTGATCTTCTCGCTGGAAGGGCTCGGGCTCCTCGGCTTCGAAGCCACGATGCAGCGAGACTACCCGGTGATGTTCGGCACCCTGTACATGTTCACCCTGCTCGGCCTCCTGCTCGGGCTCCTGTCTGACCTCATGTACACCTTCGTCGATCCCCGCATCGACTTTGAGGCGCGCAAATGAAAGCCTTCCACCTCAACGCGGTCAACCGCGAACGCTGGGCCCGCTTCAAGGCGAACAAGCGCGGCTACGTCTCGCTCTGGATCTTCTGCCTTCTCTTCGGCGCGAGCCTCATCTCCGAGCTCCTCGCGAACGACAAGCCGCTCGCGGCCTGGGTGGACGGGAAACTTCTCTTCCCGATCGCCGCCCCCTACCTGGAGACCGACCTCGGCGGCGAATTCGAGATCCTCGCGGACTGGCGCGACCCCTACGTCGTCGACTTGGTACAGTCGAAGGGCTGGATGGTCCGCGCCCCCATCCGCTTCAGCCACGACACCATCAATTATTCGCTGCCGCGGCCGGCCCCCTCGCCTCCCACGGGCGAAAACTGGCTCGGCACGGACGACAAGGGGCGGGACGTGCTCTCCCGCATCCTCTACGGCTTCCGCCTCTCGGTCCTCTTCGGCCTCGCCCTCACGGTCCTCTCGTCCATCGTCGGGATCGCGGCCGGCGCGGTCCAGGGGTACTACGGCGGCAAGATCGACCTCCTCATGCAGCGCTTCATCGAGGTGTGGTCCGGCATGCCGACCCTCTTCCTCCTCATCATCCTGTCGAGCGTCGTGCAGCCGAACTTCTGGTGGCTCTTGGGGATCACCCTCCTCTTCGGCTGGATGGGCCTGGTGGGGGTGGTGCGGGCCGAGTTCCTCCGCGGCCGCAACGCGGAGTACGTGCTCGCGGCCAAGGCCCTCGGCATGCGGGACGGGCGCGTCATGTTCGTCCACATCCTCCCGAACGCCATGACGGCGAGCCTCACCTTCCTGCCCTTCATCCTGGGCGGATCCATCACCACCCTCACGTCCCTGGACTTCCTCGGCTTCGGCCTGCCGGTCGGGTCCCCCTCCCTCGGCGAGCTGCTGTCCCAGGGCAAGGCCAACCTCCAGGCCCCCTGGCTGGGCCTCTCATCCTTCGTCGTGTTGGCGCTCACCCTGAGCCTCCTCGTCTTCATCGGGGAAGCGGTGCGGGACGCCTTCGATCCCCGGAGGGCGCGATGAGCGAGAAAACTTCAAGCTCTGTCCCCGGCGCGGCCGGTGGCGCTCCGCGTCCGGCAAGCTCTGTCCCCAGCGGAGCCGGCGCGGCCGGCGGCGCTCCGCACGCGGCGAGCTCTGTCCCCGGTGCGGCCGGCGGCGCTCCGCACGCGGCAAGCTCTGTCCCCAGCGGAGCCGGCGCGGCAGGCGCGGTCGAACCCCTGCTCTCCATCCGCGGCCTCCAGGTCGCCTTCCGGCGCGCGGGCGGCGAGAAGCGCGTGGTCCACGGCATCGACTTGGACCTCAACGAGCACGAGACCGTGGCCCTCGTGGGCGAGAGCGGCTCGGGCAAAACGGTGAGCGCGCAATCGATCCTCCGCCTCATCCCCGAACATTGGATCTCCTACCCGGCGGGCGAGGTGCGCTTCGCGGGACGGGACGTGCTCAAGATGGGCGAGGCCGAGCTCCGCTCCATCCGGGGCGGGGAGGTCGGCATGATCTTCCAGGAGCCCATGACGAGCCTCAATCCGCTCCATACGATCGAGAAACAGCTCGCGGAGTGCTTCTTCATCCATCAAGCTCTGTCCCCCGAGAAGGCCCGGCCGCTCTCGCTCGAATGGCTCGAACGCGTGGGCCTCCGGAACGCGAAGGAGCGCCTCGGCGCCTATCCGCACCAGCTCTCGGGAGGCGAGCGGCAGCGCGTCATGATCGCCATGGCCTTGGCCAACCGGCCCAAGCTCCTCATCGCCGACGAGCCGACGACGGCCCTGGACGTGACGATCCAGGCCCAGATCCTTTCCCTCATTGCCGACCTCCAGCGGGAGCTCGGCATGGCCGTCCTCTTCATCACCCACGACCTCGGCGTCGTGCGTCGCCTGGCCGACCGCGTGGTCGTCATGCGCGACGGCCGCATCGTGGAGCAGGGCACGACCGAAGACCTCTTCACGTCCGCTACGCATCCCTACACGAAAGAGCTCCTCGCGGCCGATTCGGCGGGCACGGGACCCGCGTTCGCCGGCGCGGCCTCGGGTGCCGGCGCGGCCTCGGGTGCCGGCGCGGCCGCGGCCGCCGAGGACGTCGTCGCCGAGGTGAAGGACCTCAAGGTCTGGTTCCCTATCCGCTCCGGCCTCCTGCGCCGCGTCACGGGCCACGTGAAGGCCGTGGACGGGGTGAGCTTCACCCTCCGGAAAGGTCGGAGCCTCGGCGTGGTGGGGGAGAGCGGTTCGGGCAAGACCACCCTCGGCAAGGCGCTGCTGCGGCTGGAGAAGAGCGAGGGCGAGATCCTGATCGAGGGTACGCCGGTCCACGGCTTGGACGCCAAGGCCATGCGGCCCCTCCGGCGGAAGCTGCAGATAATCTTCCAGGACCCGTACGGATCGCTGAGCCCCCGCATGTCCGTCGGCCAGATCGTGGGCGAAGGCCTCCTCATCCACGGCATCGGGGATGAGGCCGAGCGCGAACGGGCCGTCGCGGACGCCTTGGTCGAAGTGGGCCTGGATCCCGCGGACAAGGATCGCTTCCCGAACGAGTTCTCCGGCGGCCAGCGCCAGCGCGTCGCGCTCGCCCGCGCCCTCGTGCTCAAGCCGGATATCCTCGTGCTCGACGAACCGACCTCCTCGCTCGATCGGACGATCCAGTTCCAGGTCGTGGAGCTGCTCCGCAATCTTCAGGAGAAGCACGGCCTCTCCTACCTCTTCATCAGCCACGACCTCAAGGTCGTGAAGCGGCTCTGCCACGACCTCGTGATAATGAAGGCCGGCAAAGTCGTGGAGGCGGGTAGCGCGCGGGATATCTTCGCCGACCCGAAAGAGGCGTATACGAAGGAACTCCTGGAGACGGCGTTCTCTGAGGAGCGGTTCTAAGAGGGATCGAAGGCGGGGAGGCGGCGAGAGAGCTCCCTCCCGCCGCCTCCGCAGCTAGCGGCTGCAGGCAGCGGCTAGCGGTCGCAGGCCGCGGCGGCGTTACGCGCGACCCGCGACTTCCGTCCCGATGTCCTTCCGGAACCCCATCCCCGCGAACCGCACGGCGTCCATGGCTTCGTAGGCGCGGCGGCGGGCTTCTTCGGCGTCGTCGGCGACGGCCGACACCGCGAGCACGCGGCCTCCCGCGGTGCGGAGCGCGGCGCCGTCCAGGGTCGCGCCGGCGACGAAGACCTTCGCGGGAGCGCACGCGACCTTATCCGCGTCTATGGCGATGGCGTCGCCCTTCCGGTACTTGCCCGGATACCCGTCGGCCACGGCCACGGGCGCGCAGGAGGCGCCGCGCTTCCACTCGATGGGGAAGGCGTCCAGGCTTCCCGCCTGGATCGCGGCGCAGAGGTCCGCGAAATCCGAGTCCAGGAGCGGCAGGACGGCCTGGGTCTCCGGATCGCCCAGCCGGACGTTGTATTCCAGGAGCGAGCAGCGACCGGCGTCCACCATGAGGCCGAAGAAGATGAAGCCCCGGTAGTCGAAGCCTTCGGCGACGAGCCCCCGGAGCGTCGGTTCGAGGATGGCGGCGCGGAAATCGGCCTCCGCCGCGGCGGAAAAATCCGGCACCGGGGCGATGGCGCCCATGCCGCCGGTGTTCGGCCCGTTCGCGCCCTCGAACCGCCGCTTGTGGTCGCGGGCGCTCACGAAGGGAACGATGCGGGCGCGGGTGGAGTAGCCGGGCCGGACGCTGACGGCCGCGAGCACGGAGACCTCCACGCCGGAGAGGAAGTCCTCCAGCACCACGGTCTTGCCCGCTTCGCCGAGGCTGCCGTCGGTCAAGAAGGAGCGGAGGGCCGCGTCCGCCTCGGCGAGATCGGCGGCCACGACGACGCCCTTGCCCGCCGCGAGGCCGTCGGCCTTCACGACGAGCGGCTTCGACTGGGTCTTGAAGTGCGCCTCCGCGTAGCGCCGCGCCAACTCGTAGGAGGTCGTCGTGCGGCTCTCCGCGGCGCGGACCCCGTACCGTTCCATGAACTCTTTCGCGTACGCCTTGCTCGATTCCAGGTGCGCCCCGCGCGTATCCGGTCCGACCACGGCGAGGCCCGCGGCGCGGAAGCGGTCTACGATCCCCGCGGCGAGCGGCGCCTCGGGGCCGATGACGGATAGGTCGATGCCCTCGCGCTTGGCGAAGAGGACGTGGGCCTCCTGGCCGGCGGCCGAGCAGGGATCGCCGAGGTCGGCCGGCGCGTTAGCGCATTTCGCCTCGAGCTCTGTCCCTCCGTTCCCCGGAGAAACGTACACGCGCTCCACCTTGTCCGACTGCGCCAGCTTCCACGCGATCGCGTGCTCCCTGCCCCCCGAACCGACCACCATCACTTTCATTTCGTCGCTCCCTAGTGCTTGAAGTGGCGGGTGCCGGTGAACACCATGGCGATGCCGAGCCGGTCGCACGCTTCGATCGATTCCTTGTCGCGGATGGACCCGCCGGGCTGGATGATGGCCTTGATGCCCGCCTTGGCCGCGGCCTCGGGGATGTCGGGGAAGGGGAAGAAGGCGTCGCTCGCGAGCACGCGGGCGGGTTTCCCGTCGTCGGCGCCCGCCGCGGCCGCGGCCTCGATCACCGCGGCGGACCGGGCCAACGCCTGTTCGGCGGGCCAGATGCGGTTGGTCTGGCCGCCCCCGATGCCGACCGTCGCCCCGTTCTTCACGATCACGATGGCGTTGGACTTCACGAAGGTGACGGTCCGCATGCCGAAGAGGAGGTCGGCGAAGTCGGCCGGATCGGGTTGCGCCGCGGTCACGACCTCCCACTTCTCCAGGAGCTTCCGGTCCGCGCTCTGGACCAGGAGGCCGCCGTCCACCGCGATGCACTCCACGGCGTCCGCGGGGGCGAGGGAAGCCTCCATCACGCGGAGGTTCTTCTTGGCCCGGAATATCTCGAGGGCCTCCGGGCTGAAGGCGGGGGCCACGACGATTTCCAGGAAAAGCTCCGCGAGTTTCTTGGCCGTCGCCCCGTCCACGGCCGCGGTGCAGGCGACGATGCCGCCGTAGATGGACTTGGGGTCGCAGCGGAAGGCGGCCTCGTAGGCTTCCGCGAGCGTGGCGGCCGTCGCGACGCCGCAGGGCGTGTTGTGCTTCACCGCCACCAGCGCGGGCTTCACGGCGTACCGCGCGCCGGTGAGTTTCTCTTCGTCGTCCGCGCCCACGGCGGCCTTCCCGAGGGCTTCGATACCGAAGGCGGCAGCGCATTTCCACGCCAGGTCCAGGTCGCGGATGTTGTTGTAGGAGAGCTCTTTGCCCTGGAGCTGCCGCATGCCGGCCAAGGCGCCTTTCCGGTCCGTCGCGAGGTAGAGCGCCGCGGACTGGTGGCCGTTCTCGCCGTAGCGGAGCGACTGCGCCTTCTTGAGCGACATCGGCCAGTATTCGGGGTACTCCTCGTCCAGGAGGTAGCGCGCGATCGCCGCGTCGTAGGCCGCGGTCAGGTCGAAGACCTTGCCGGCGAGCCGCTTGCGGAAGTCGTGGGGGACGGAGCCGGCTTTGAGACCTTCGATGGTCGCGGGGTAGTCGGCGGGGTCGGTCAGCACGAGCACGTCGGGGAAGTTCTTGGCCGCGGAGCGCAGCATCGTCGGTCCGCCGATATCGATGAACTCGACCGTGTCCTCCAGGGAGAGGCCGGCCTGCACCTTCTCGAAGAAGGGGTAGAGGTTCACGCACACGAGGTCGATGGTCGAGAGGCCGAGGGAGGCGAGGGTGTCCATGTGGGCCGGTTCGCCCCGCCG
Organism: Spirochaetota bacterium; assembly: GCA_023406985.1. GTDB lineage: Bacteria > Spirochaetota > Spirochaetia > Treponematales > Breznakiellaceae > JAEXTK01. Next base: position 6,575 of record JAEXTK010000280.1, read on the forward strand.
CGCGAGGAGCCCGGCGTGGATGGCGGGATGGAGGGTCTTCACGCGGCCGTCCAGGCACTCGGGGAAGCCCGTCACGCTCGACACGTCGGTGACGGCGATCCCGTTCTCCTTGAGGTGCTTGGCCGTACCGCCGGTAGACAGGATCTCCCAGCCGGCGCCCGCGAGGTAGGAGGCCAGATCCAGGATACCGTCTTTGGTGAACACGCTGATGAGCGCCCGCTTTTTCATGCTTTATTCCTCCGCGGCGCCGTGACGCGGCGCCGCACTTTTATTCATTCGGCGCGCCAGGACGGCGACGCCTTCCACGATGGCGATATGCTCTTCGACATGGATGCGGCCGGCGAGCGTGCCGGGCGTGTCGCCCGCGAGGACCGGCACGCGGCGCTGGAGCAGGACGGGGCCGGTGTCGGTGCCCGCGTCCACGAGGTGCACCGTGCAGCCGGATTCCCGCTCTCCCGCCGCGAGCACCGCGGCGTGGACCTTCTCGCCGTACATGCCCGCCCCGCCGAATTTGGGGAGGAGGGAGGGGTGCAGGTTGATCATGGCCCCCGCGTACGCGTCGATGAGCGGCCCCTCCAGGATGGAGAGGAACCCCGCGAACACGATGGCGTCCGCCCGGAGGGACCGGGCTCGGGAGAGGATGCGGTCCGAGAGCTCGCGTCGCCGTTCCAGTCTGGGCAGGGACCGGTCGGGAAGCTCCACGATGGCGGGAACCAGGGCCGCGCGGGCCCGTTCCAGGGCGTACGCGTCTTCCCGGTCGGAGACGACGCCGACGATGCGGCCTTGGAGCCGGCCCGCCTTCTCCGCGTCCAGGAGGGCCTGGAGATTCGTGCCGCTTCCCGAGACGAGGACGAGGAGGCGCAGAGGATCGGCCATGCCGCTAGGCCTGGAACCGGACGTCGCCGCTTCCCGGTTGCGCCTTCCCGCCGGAGGTCCCGCCTTCGGCCGTCGCGGCGTCGTAGGGGACGACCGTCCCGATCTTCCAGGCGGGGAACCCCAGGTGGTCCAGGAAGCCGATGGCTTCGTCCGCGTCGGAGGGGGACAGAGCTACCACGAAACCGATGCCCATGTTGAAGGTGTTGAACATCCGTCGCCGGAGGTCGGGGTCGGAGGCGAGGAGCTCCGTCCCCGCCGCCTGCGCGGCCGCGCCGCGGAGCCGGCCGGACCCGGCGGCACCCGCCCCGGCCGCGCTCGCGCCGTACGCGATCCGTCCGAAGATGGACGGGATCGTCCAGCTGCCTTCCTTGATGAGTGCCGTGTGGGGCGCGGCGAACATGCGCGGGATATTCTCGTAGAAGCCGCCGCCCGTGATGTGGGCCATGCCGCGGATCTTCACCTTGTCCATGAGGGCCAGGACGGGCTTCACGTAGAGCCGGGTGGGCTCGAGGAGGGCGCGGCCGAGGGGCATGCCGCCGAAGTCTTCGTCCAGGTCCGGCAGGACCTTGCGGATGAGGCTGAAGCCGTTGGAGTGGGGTCCGGAGGAGGCGATGCCGACGAGGACGTCGCCGTCGCGGATGTCCCTGCCGTCGACGATCTTGGATCGGTCTACGATGCCGACCGAGAAGCCGGCGATGTCGTACTTGCCCTCGTCGTAGAAGCCCGGCATCTCGGCCGTCTCGCCGCCGAGGAGGACGCTCCCCGTCTCCCGGCAGCCGACCGCGACGCCCTTCACCATGGCCGCGGCCACGTCCGCGTCGAGCTTGCCGCAGGCCAGGTAATCGAGGAAGAAGAGGGGCCGCGCGCCGTGGCAGAGCACGTCGTTGACGCACATCGCGACGCAGTCGATGCCGACGGTGTCGTACTTCTTCATGCGGAACGCGACGTCGAGCTTCGTGCCGACGCCGTCGGTGCCGGAGACGAGGACGGGATCGGCCATGCCCGCGCCCGCCTCTATCAGTTCCTTGAGGGAGAACATGCCCGCGAAACTGCCGATGTCGTTGATCACCGCCCGGTTCATCGTCCCGGCGGCGAGCTCGCGGTATTTCCCGACGGCCTTGTAGCCTTCCTCGATGTCGACGCCGGCCTGTTTGTAGTCCATGGTCCTTCCTTACTTTTGATTGCCCGCGCGGTCGGCGTAGGCTTCGCCGGGGGTCGGCACGGGGTAGACGCCGGTGAAACAACCCAGGCAGTAGCCGCCGGGCCCGTCCAGGGCTTCCAGGAGGCCGTCCACCGAGATGAAGGCCAGGCTGTCGGCCCCGATGGTCTCCCGGATCTTGTCCACCGAGTTCGCGTTGCCGATGAGTTCCTTGCGGTGCGCGATGTCGATGCCGAAGTAGCAGGGGAAGCGCACGGGCGGCGAACAGACGCGGAAGTGGACTTCCTTGGCCCCCGCGTCGCGGAGCAGGGTCACGAGGTGGCGGCTCGTGGTGCCGCGCACGATGGAATCGTCGATGATGACGATGCGCTTCCCTTCGACCTCGGAGCGGACCACGTTGAGCTTGACCGAGACGGCCTGCTTGCGGAGTTCCTGGTTCGGCGCGATGAAGGTGCGTCCTACGTACTTGCTCTTCACGATGCCGAGGCCGAAGGGCGTCCCCGTCGCCCGGCCGTAGCCGATGGCCGCGGGCACGCCGGAGTCCGGCACGCCGATGACGAGGTCCGCGGCGACCGCCGATTGGCGGCCCAGGATCTCGCCCGCCCGGATCCTCGACCCGTACACGTCGATCCCGTCGATGGCGGTGTCCGGCCGCGCGAAGTAGATGTACTCGAAGGCGCAGGTGGCCTTCCGCGTCTTCTCCCCGAATTCGAAGGAGAGGACGCCGTTGTCGTCGATGATGACGATCTCGCCGGGCGCCACGTCCCGGACGAAGGTCCCGCCCACCGCGTCGATGGCGCAGGACTCGCTCGCGAGGATCCAGCCCTTTTCGATCTTGCCGAGGCAGAGGGGACGGATGCCGTTCGGGTCCCGCGCGCCCACGAGGGCGGTCTCGGTCATGACCGCGAGGGCGTAGGAGCCCTTCACGAACTGGATGGTGTCGGTGAGCGCCTTCTCCAGGCCCTTCTTGTAGTTCTTGGCGATGAGGTTGACGATGACCTCGCTGTCGCTCGTGGAGGTGAAGGCCACGCCCCCGTCCTCCAGGAGCTCCTTGATCACGTCGGCGTTCGTCAGGTTGCCGTTGTGCGCCACCGCGATGGAGCCGAGCTTGAAGCGGCTCACGAAGGGCTGCGCGTTCTCTATCGTGCTGGAGCCCGCCGTGGAGTACCGCACGTGCCCCACCGCGATCCGGCCTTCCATCTTGGCCAGGGTCTCCGGGTCGAAGACGTCGCCCACGAGCCCCATGCCCTTCCGGCACTCGATGGGGCCGCCCTTGGACGCCGCGATGCCGGCGCTCTCCTGTCCCCGGTGCTGCAGGGCGAAGAGGCCGTAGTACACGAGCGGGGCCACGTTGCGCCCCTCCTCTTCGGAGAAGACGCCGAATACCCCGCACTCGTCGTGAAGCTTATCGTCTTCGTAGTCGGTCATAGGGTCAGACCCCGATGCGGTTCAGGATCTCGACGTAGGCTTCCTTGACGTTCCCCAGGTCGCGGCGGAACCGGTCCTTGTCCAGCTTCTCGTTGGTCTTCGCGTCCCAGAACCGGCAGGTGTCGGGCGAGATCTCGTCGGCGAGCACGAGTTCCCCGTCGGTCGTCCGCCCGAATTCCAGCTTGAAGTCGATGAGCTTGATGCCGCGCTCCAGGAAGAAGGCCACGAGCACGTCGTTGATCTTGCCCGTGATGCGGTAGATCTCTTCCAGCTCGGCGAAGGAGGTGGCGCCGATGGCCACCGCGTGGTAGTCGTTGATGAGCGGATCGCCGAGCGCGTCGTCCTTGTAGGACAGTTCGAAGACGGTGGTCTTGAGCGCGGTCCCCTCCGCGAGGCCGAGTCGCTTGGCCATGGAGCCCGCGGCGACGTTCCGGACGATCACCTCGAGCGGGGTGATCTTCACCTTCTTGCAGAGCGTGTCGCGGTCGGAAAGGCGCGCGATGAAGTGGGTCGGAATCCCCGCCTTCGCGAGCAGTTCGAAGAGGCCGGCGGCGATGCGGTTGTTGAGGACGCCCTTGTCCTCGATCCGGCCTTTCTTCTCGCCGTTGAAGGCCGTCGCGTCGTCCTTGTAGTGCATGATCACGAGGGTCGGATCATCCGTCGCGAAGACCTGCTTGGCCTTGCCTTCGTAGAGCTGGTCGAGCTTCTTCACGTCCCGGGGATTCTTGGCGCTTGCGGTCACAGTTCCACTCCTTGGCCGATTCCGGCCGGCGCGTTTTCGGCGGATCTCGCCTCCGCGGCGGACTTCGCCTCGGCGACGAAGTCCGCCTTCATCTTGGCTCTGAAGGCGACTATCTTCTGCTTCATCTCGGGGTATTTCAGGGAGAGCATTTCGCAGGCGAGGTAGGCGGCGTTCGCGGCGTTGTCGACGCCGACGGTGGCCACGGGGATGGGCTTGGGCATCTGGACGATGGAGAGGAGGGCGTCGAGGCCGCCGAGGCCGCCCGAGGTGAGCGGCACGCCGATGACGGGCACCGTCGTGAGGCTCGCGATCACGCCGGGCAGGTGGGCCGCGAGGCCCGCGCCCGCGACGACGACTTCGACCCCGTCCGCCTCCAGCGCCGCGAGGGTTTCCTTGAGCAGTTCGGGTACGCGGTGGGCGGAGAGGACGTGGGCGGAGAAGGGAACGCCGAATTCGCGGAAGACGTCGGCCGCTTTCTTCATGACGGGCTTGTCGGACTGGGAACCGAAGATGATGGCGACTTTCAAGGTCGAGGCCTCCCGGAGCACTGTCTACGGCCGAACGCGGCTCGGCGGACAGGCTCAGGCCCGTCCGTCGACGCGGGTCGCCTCGGCCCCAGCGAGCGGCAGCCGGAGCCGATGGCTCCACCCTGCCGACGAGACCACCGCGCCGGTGGCGGCCGGCGCGCGGATGACGAGTACTCGAGCCCATAGTCGGGAGGTTTCGCCGAGCGTTCGCTCGGGCCGGCTACCCGGTAGAGACGCCCCGACCGTATTACGGGGCATATATGGGCCGAAGGCTATTCCGTTGTCGAGCCGAACCTACCACGGAGGACGGGCCGAGGGCAAGGGGGCGCCGGAAGCGCGCGGCGGGCGCCGACCGGGGAGCGCCGCGCAAGAAAATACTACAAAGTGCAAATTTTCAAAAACGGGCGGCAAGAAAACGGGCATATAGTGAAACGGATCGGGGCCGAGTCCAGCATCCGGCCCGGGCACAAGTAAGGAGGAATCATGAAGAAGCTACTCGTGGTAGCGCTCGCTTCTATGGTCGCGCTTTCCGGCGCGTTCGCCCAGCAGATGAAGCTCAAACTCTCGGAGATCCACCCCGCGGAGTATCCCACCGCGCAGGCGGACGCCGAGTTCATCCGGCTCGTGGAGAAGTATACGAACGGTTCCATCACGATCGACGGGTTCTACGGCGGCGCCATCTCCGGCGACGAGAAGGTCGTCATCGAGCAGGTGAAGATCGGCGCCATCGCCATCGCCCGCGTCTCTTCCGGCGCCCTCGGCGCCTTCAACGCGCAGCTCAACGTCTTCTCGCTCCCCTTCCTCTTCGAGTCCTCGGACCATATGTGGAACTTCCTGAACGGCCCGGGCGGCCAGAAGATGCTCGCCGACCTCGAGCCCTCCGGCTTCATCGGCCTCTGCTGGTACGACGGCGGCGCGCGCTCCTTCTACGCCAACTACCCGATCAACAAGATCGAGGACCTCAAGGGCAAGAAGTTCCGCGTCATGCCGAACCCCCTCCTCGTGAAAGTCGTCGAGGCCATGGGCGCCTCCGCGGTCCCGATGGGCGCCGGCCAGGTGTTCAGCGCCATCCAGACGGGCGTCATCGACGGCGCCGAGAACAACGCCCCCTCCTTGGTTTCCTTCAACCATTACCAGGTCGCGAAGTACTACATGCTCGACGAGCACCTCCGCCTGCCGGAAGTCCTCTTCATGAGCAAGATCGTCTGGAACCGCCTCTCCAAGGACCAGCAGGCCGCCATCCGCAAGGCGGCCTCCGAGACCGTGGCGATCCAGCGCCAGAAGTGGGACGCGTACGAAGTCGAGGCGACCAAGAAGATCGTCGCCGAAGGCGAGATCATCGTCCCCGTCAAGGACAAGACCCCGTTCAAGAACGCGGTGAAGCAGCTCGTCGCCGACGAATCGCCGAAATTCGCCGAGACCCTCAAGGCCATCGAAGCCGCGAAGCCCAAGAAATAACCGTTTCCTTCTGAAGGCGGGGAAGGGGTCTCCCTTCCCCGCGCTCACGGCGGTTTCGCGCCCGAATTCCATGGAATGCTAAGGAGTCGATCAATGGCCGAGAAATCAGGGAGCGCCAAGCGCTTCTTCCTCCGCATCGACCAGGTGATAGAAGGTTTCGCGATCTTCTTGCTCGTGTCGATGATCTTCATTGTTACCTTCGCGGTTTTCAGCCGGAAGCTCTTGGGTTTCGTCTTCCCCTGGTCGGAGGAGGTCACGCTCCTCTGCCTCACCTGGTTCAGCTTCCTCGGCATCGCGATCGGATTCCGCGAGGACCTGCATCTCGGCATGGACATGCTGGATACGCTGCTCCCGAAAAAAGTCGCCTATGTGTGGGACCGCTGCATCGACGTCGTCGTGTTCTTCTTCGGCCTCTACTTGGTCATCTATGGTTGGGAATTCGCGTGGATGATGCGGGATTCGGTCCTCGCCGCCACCCAATGGCCCAACATGGTGCAATACGTCGTCATGCCCATCACCGGCGTCCTGACCTGCGTCTATTCGGCGCTCCGGTTTATCGGTAAGGACCTCAAACGTTTCAACGCGGTGGAAGAGGAGATCAAGAAAGATGCCTAACGATACCGTCGCCATCTGGATCCTCTGCGGAAGCTTCACCGCGCTCCTGCTCCTCCGTTTCCCCGTGGCCCTCACCCTCGCGCTCTCGGCCATCGCCACCATGGCCTATATGCAGATCCCCCTCGTGGTCGTGGCCCAGCAGACCATCCAGGGCATCAACCAATTCTCGCTCCTGGCCATCCCCTTCTTCATCCTCACCGGCCAGCTCCTCGGCGCGGGAGGCCTCGCGAACCGCATCGTCGACTTCGCGAACGTCTTCGTCGGACGCCTGCCGGGCGGCCTCTCCATCGTCAACTCGGTGGCGTGCATGTTCTTCGGGAACCTCTCGGGCTCGGCGGTAGCGGACACGTCCGCCATCGGTTCCGTGATGATCCCGATCATGAAGAAGAAGGGCTACTCCGCCGAATACGCGGTCGGCGTCACGATCTCTTCCGCCATCCAGGGCGTCGTCGTGCCCCCGAGCCACAACCTCGTGCTCTACTCCATCGTGGCGGCCGGCGTCGTCGGCGGCCTGTCGGTGCCGAAGCTCTTCCTGGCGGGTATCCTCCCGGGCTTCCTGCTCCTCATCACGCTCTGCGTGGTCGGCGTCGTCATCTCCATCAAACGGAAATACCCCAAGGGCGATCCGGTAGACCCGAAGCGGCTGCCCTCCATCGTCCTCAACGGCTTCCTTTCCCTGACCCCGGGCGTCATCATCCTCGGTTCCATCATCGGCGGCTTGGCCACGGCGACGGAAGCCGGCGCCCTCGCGGTGCTCTACTCTTTCCTGCTCGGCTTTTTCGTGTACAAGGAACTCCGGCTCAAGGATCTTTGGCCGGTCCTCGTGCGTACCTTCCGCACCGTGCTCATGGTCTTCTTCCTCATCGGCGCCTCCGGCGCGTTCGGCTACGCCATGACCTTGTTGCGGCTGCCCGACATCATCACGAACCTCTTCCTCGCGGTCTCCGACAATCCGTTCGTGATCCTGCTCATGATCAACATCCTGCTCCTGATCCTCGGCGGACCGATGGACATGGCGCCGATGATCGTCATCCTGACGCCCATCCTGCTCCCCGTCTGCATGAAGCTCGGCATGGACCCGATCCAGTTCGGCCTCGTGCTCATCTTCAACGCCGGCATGGGACTCCTGACCCCGCCGGTCGGAACGGTGCTCTTCGTGGGCTGCGCCATCGGCAAGGTGGACGTGAAGGCGGGAACCAAGGCCATGTGGCCCTTCTTCCTCGCGATGATCGTCGCCCTGCTCCTCATCACCTACGTGCCGTTCTTCACCATGTGGCTGCCTTCGTTCTATCACTGAGTCGAGCGCGCCGCGTACCTACGCACCGCGTACCTACGCGTGCGCACGCGCCGAATCGGGAGGCCGGAAACGTTTCCGGCCTCCTTCTTTGGGGATTCGTTCCCGGCCGCGCGAACTCGTGCGCGCGACCGCGATTTCGGCGCGGCGACCGGTCGGGAGCCCGTTCAACCCGCGAAGCGCTTCACCCAGGCGAGGTAGGCGTCCATCCAGCCGCGGAAGAACGGCTCGCTGCCCGGAGAGATGTTCCCTTCCTCGTCGAACAGGCCCTCCCTGGCCTGGATGAACGCCGCGGGCTGGGCCAGCACGAACACGTTGAGCGCCGCGAGGATATTGCGCAGATGCTGTTGGGCGGCCGCCGTGCCCGCGGTCCCCGTGGAAAGCCCGAGGACGCCCGCAGGCTTGAGCGTCCACCCGCTCTCGGTTCTCGGCCGCGAGCCCACGTCGATCGCGTTCTTGAGCACTCCCGGGATCGACCGGTTGTACTCCGGCGTGACGAAGACGAATCCCTGAGCCGACTTGATCTCGCCCCGGAATCGCAACACGGCGATGTCCGGATCGGCCTCGACGTCCTCGCTGTAGAGCGGCAGGTCGTCGATGCGGACGGTAGTGAAGGCCAGTTCTTCCGGCGCCAATCTGACCATCGCCTGGGCCAGCTTCTTGTTGAGGGAATCCCGACGGATGCTGCCGACGATGAGCGCGATCTTGTACGTACCCATGGAGGTCTCCCTCGGCAAAAGATACCGATACGGGAGGTGTTTCTCCAAATAAGAACGCATAGGGCGGCCCCCATGCCGCCGGCATCGCGGCCGCAGCATGGGCGCCCCCGCGGCCTACGCGCGCGGATCGAAGGAATCGGGGAAGGCCGGCTCGGCGTCGGTGCAGATATCCCCCGGCTCGGCCGCGAGCGCTTCCACGTAGGGGTAGCGCGCGAAGAGGACGGGCCAGGTCGCGCCGGCGACGAGCTTGAGGGGGCCGACGCCGCGCCGGGCGAGGCGGCCGTCCACTTCCGCGGCACTGAGCTCCGCCGCGTCCTTCCCCAGGGAGGCCACGGCGAAGGACCAGAGCGTTCCGTACATGCGGACGTAGGCGTAGGCCCCGCGCACCACGGGAAAGGCCGCGGCGAGCGTGCGCCTGATCCGACCGAAGGCGGCGGGCCGCGCCTCGGGCGATTCGGTGTGCATGACGAAGAAGGATCGTTCGTCGCGGAGGACGCGGCCGACCGACCGGAAGAATTCGACCGTGTAGAGCGGGAGGGCGCTTCCCGCGGGATCGGTCATGTCCATGATCACCGCGTCGTAGGAGGCGGGGCTCGCGGCGCGCACGAAGGCCCTGCCGTCCATGAAGACGAGCCTGACCCGCGGGTTCTCGAAGGCGTCGCCGCCGAGGGACGCGAGGTGCCGGCGCGAGAAGGCGACGACCTCCTCGTCCAGTTCCACGAAATCCACCGACTCCACGCAGGCGTGCTTGAGGATCTCGGCCAGGAGGCCCCCGTCGCCGCCGCCGATCAGGAGGACGCGGCGCGGATCGGGGTGCGCGGTCAAGGCCAGGTGGGCCATCGGTTCGTGGTATTGGAATTCGCAGGCCTCCATCACCTGGGTGGCGCCGTCCAGGAGCAGCGTCGTCCCGAAATCCGCGGTCCGCACCACCTCGATGTCCTGGAATTTCGTCCGCCCCGCGTGGAGGGTCTCTTCGACCTCGTAGAACCAGCCGAAACCGGCCGAGAGCCGCTCGCGGATCTCCCGCCGCCCCGAGCTCTGTCCCCGCCCCGAGCTCTGTCCCCCGCGGCTCAGCCGCGGGCGGCGCCCAAGGCGCCCTAGAAGTTCTCGCATTCGAATATCTCCTGCATTTCTTTACGGAGCAGCTCCTTGATCCGCTTGCGCTCCTCCGCGTCCAGGTCCTCCATCTCGGGCCCGAAGAGGTAATCCTTGAGCCTGACTTCCTTCTTCCGCATCTTCGTGAGGAAGATGTTGTCCGAGAGGATGTTGATGTCGTACGCCAGGTAATCCGCCAGCACGTCCTCGTCGATGAAATCCTGGATGGAACCGATGTCGTGGTCGATGAAGACCTTGTGGCCCTTGGCGTCCCGCGTGAAACCGCGGACCCGGTAGTCGATGAGGACCACGTCCGAATCGAAGCTGTCGATCAGGTGGTGGAGGGCGCGGAGCGGGCTGATCGTGCCGCAGGTGGAGACGTCGAGGTCGACGCGGAAGGTCGCCAAGCCCGTCGCGGTGTCGAACTCCGGGTACGTGTGCGCGGTGATGTGGCTCTTGTCCAGGTGCCCGACGATGGAGGTCTCCCCGGGGCAGGCGTGAGCCGGGATGCCCATGACGGGATGGTCCTCGTTGAGGAGGGCCACGACGCTCGCTCCCCGGGGCTCGTAGTCCTGGGTCGTGACGTTCACGAGTTTCGCGTCGATGATCCGCGTCACTTCCTCGATGATGCCGCGTAGCCGATCGGAGTCGTATTCCTTATCGATGTACTCGAGATACTCGAGCTGCGAAGGCGGCGACCGCGCGTAGCAGACGTCGTAGATGTTGAAGCTCAGCGACTTCGTGAGATTGTTGAAACCTTCCAGACGCACCTTGCGTCCGCGCACGTGCTTTACCAATTCGGGTCGAAGCCTCCTATAAAAGTTGGAATCAGGGCAGCGCGATGGCCTCGGCCCGGGCGTAGGCCTCGTAGACCTCCGGATCGAGCACGAAGTCCCAGGCGCCGGCCCGGCTCTTCCGCACGCCGCCGAAGCTGGCCTTGAAGAGCGAGAGTCCGGCCAGCGGATGGCTGGTCATACCCGCCGGCGCTACGCCGAGCAGGTCGATGCGCTCGTCGCCGGCCTCCGCGCATTCGCGCAAGGCCCGGTGCAGGATGGCGCTCGGGCCCGCCCAGCGCCGGCACGCGGGATCGGACGCCGCGAACAGGTACCAGGCCTCGCGCCGGTGCCGGGCGAAGACCGCGGACGCGACCGGCGTTCCCGCAGCCGTGGCGAGGTACAGATCGAGGGTGAGCCCCGTCTCGCGGGCCGTTCGGAACAGCTCCCGATAGCAGGCCTCGTCGTGGAGCTTCAACCCGCGCAGCGAAGCGGTCTTGCGGAACAGGGCGTGGAAGTCGCCGAGGCCCGCCTCGCCCGCCTTTTCCACCCTGGTTCCCCTCCGTTCGGCGAGCTGCGCCGAGTAGCGCGCGCGATGCTCCATGCGGCCGGCCACGGCGGGCCAGCCGCCGCGCAGATCCACGACCATGGTGTCGGGGCACAGCGGCTCCACCGCCGCCTTCCGGAGACGCCGTTCCAGGGTGGAGGCGTTCATCCTGAGTTCGATCAGCCGCGTGTCGAGCGGCGCGCCCTCCGCGCCCCTCCACGGGGCATCGAGCAGGTCCCAGCGGATGAACGCGCAATCGGAGGGCAGCAGGGGCCGCGCGCGGAGGGACAGAGCTTCAAGGCGGCCGCCGCGATCGTCCTCGTCTCCGCCCAGCGCCGGCCCGAGGACGTACGCCATCGAGCTCCGGGGAGTGAGATCGCGGACCAAGACGGGCCGGCCGTCGAGCTCGCCGACCCGACGCCACCCCTGCGTCTCCTTCCAGGCTACCCAGGCGGGGTGCCGGAAGAGCGCGGCGGGAAGCCGCTCGCGGCCCGGAATCCGCTCGCGGGCGGGTACGAGGCAGACTTCAGCTTTCATGGAGAACCTTCTCCACGCGCATCTGCACCGTGCCGCCCGGGCTCTCGTACCCGAACGTCTCGCCCTCCCGCCTCCCGAGCAGCGCCGCGCCGAGCGGCGACAGCACGGAGATGCGGCCGGCCGAAATGTCCGCGTCGGCCGGAAAAACCAGACGATAGATGAAATTCTCGCCCGTCGCGATTTCGCTGAGGGTCGCTACCGAATTCATTCGTACGAATACTTCCGTGAGCACTTCCTCTTTGAAGACGAGGGAGTTGCGCAGCCGATCCTCCAGGTTCGTGGCGGCCGCGGATTTCGCTCCGCGACCCACCGCCCGCGCGAGCGAGGACAGCCGCTCGTAGTCGAATTCCGTGAGCGCAGTTTTATTGGTCATGAGCATCCTCCTCGGTTTGTGTGTAGGTGTGAGCCTAACGTAACGGGGAAGCGACGCGAGGACAATTCTCAGATAGCTTGTATGAACCTTGTATGTGTAAATACAAGTAATAACCGGGAAAATCGGTTTTTTACCGGCCCTATGACCGAAACCGGCCAGGTATGGTATCGTGGAAGGGCGTACTGAGGAGGATCCTATGGCGCGCGCCTTTGCGGATCTGGACGTCCCTTCCGTCCTCGTCCCCGTTTTCCGCCTGGCCGAACTGGAAGCCGATCTCGCCGCCCTCAAGGCCGAGAAGTTGAACGGCTTCCAGACCTGGCTGGTGGATCATCGCTTCAACTTCTCGCTCCCGGAGACGGGCTTCCCGATCCGTTCGGTGCTGCTCATGGCGCTCCCCCATCCCCTCTATTCCCGCGTGACCCTCACGGACGGACGGCTTAAGGTCGGCTGCCTGGGCCTCGTCAGCTCCGATTTCGATTCCGCGCGCGCGGCGGCGGAAGCGGCCGCGACGAAGGCCGGGGCGCGGCTGGCGGAGACCGACGCCCTGCCGCTCAAGCGCCTCGCGGTGCGGAGCGGACTCGCGGTATACGGAAGGAATAACGTCACCTACATCGAGGGGCACGGGAGCAATTTCTCGTACCTCGCGTACTACACCGACGTCGCATGCGAAGAGGACGGGTGGACCGCCGTCCGGCAGGGAGCCGCGTGCGGAACCTGCACCGCCTGCCTCAAGGCCTGCCCGACGGGCGCGATCCTGGCGGACCGTTTCCTCATCGACAACGAGCGCTGCCTCTCCTGCATGAACGAGACGGGGACGCCTTTCCCCGACTGGGTCCCCTCGTCGGTGCACCACACGCTCTACGATTGCCTCAAGTGCCAACTCGCCTGCCCGATGAACCGGGACCAGCTCACGGAAATCGGACGCCCCGTCGACTTCGATGCGGCGGAGACGGCCCTCCTGATGGCGGGGACGCGGTACGCGGAGTATCCCGAGTCGATGAAGAAGAAGGCCGCCTACCTCGGCCTGGACCAATGGCCCGACGGCATCGCGAAGAACGTCCGGACCCTCTTCGATCGGGATCGGTGAAGAGGAAACCATGCAGCGTCAGGATGGCAACGCGTCGAACCGGCCGGGGCGGAACCGGCGCATCGTGCTTCGGTACTTCCTCTTCTCGCTCGGCTTCGGCGTCGCGATGGGACTCCTCTTCCCCCTCTACGCCGGCTACTTCGTCGAGTACAAGAGCCCCGTCCACGCGGCGGTGTTCACCGCCGGCTGTATCGCGGCCGGCTTCTTGGTGGGGCTCTTCTCCTTCCTGATCGGCAGGCTCGCCGTGCTCTCCGTCATCGACCGGATCGCCGACCGCCTGGAGGAACTTTGCGACCGCGAGGGCGACCTCAGCCGCGACCTCGGCATCGTTTCGGACGACAGCGTCGGCCGCCTCGCGCTCAACTTCGACCGGTTCCAGGCCAAGCTCCGGCAGATGATCGGCAACCTCTCCCTCATCGCCGACAAGACCCAGCAGGTCAGCTTCGACCTCGCCGCCAACAGCACCGAGACCTCCACCGCCTCGGCCCAGATCTCCGAGCACATGGGCATGATCCGCGAGCAGACGGAGCTCCTCATCGAGGAGGTCCAGAACGTGGACAACGCCCGGGTCAACATCAACGACTCGGCAGTGGTTGTTTCCAAGAACATCGATCGCCAATCGGAGACCCTCACCGTCTTGTCCGCGGTGCTCGAGGAGACCATCGACGGGTTCAAGGCCGTCTCCCGCGAGACCGAGGAGAAGACCGGCTCGATCTTCCGTTCCATCGAGCGGTCGCACCGCAACCTGGAAGAGATCGTGCGCGTGGCCGGCAAGATCGGCGAGATCGACCAGAGCGTGGGCCGGATCGGCGAGCTCGTCGGCCTGATCGACGAGACCGCGGACCGCATCAACGTCCTCGGCATCAACGCGTCCATAGAGGCGTCCCACGCGGGCCTTTACGGCCGCGGTTTCGGCGTCGTCGCCGCGGAGATCCGCACGCTGTCGGACCTCGCCAAGCAGAACTCGAGCCGCATCACCGAACGCCTGCAGTCGGTCATGGGCCTGGTCGCCGAAGGCGTCGAACTATCCGTGTCCACGGAGGCCAACCTCAAGGCCCTGCTCGCGGAGATGCGGGGCAACGCCGACGACATCCGGCAGGTGACCGAACGCCTGCTGGCCTTCGCCTCCAAGGCCGACGCCATGCTCGTCGCCCACAACGAGCTCGTGAAGGCGACGATCGACGTGACCGATTCCATGGTGAGCATGCGCGACAATACGGATCTCATCGAGAATTCGATGAACGTCCTCTTGGAGACCGCGGACCGGAACCGGCGCGCCATCGAGGAGATCACCCAGGGCATCCACGAGATCGCGGTGGACGTGGTGGAGCTCAACCGCGTCAGCACCACCAACGCGGAGAACGTCCAGATCCTCGGCGGCTTGACCGCGCGCTTCAAGGTTTCCTGAGCAGTTCCTCGATCCGTTCCGCCTCGAATGCGGCGAGGGCCGTGAGGGAACGGGCGTACGGAGCCTTCGCGAGTTCGGCGGCCAATTCCTGCCGCGACCAGACGCGGAGCTCGTCCACCTCGTTCCGGTCCGCCGCGGGCGCCGCGCCCGGGCCGAGCGAGGCGATGAACACGAAGACGAGCTCGCGCTCGAGCTCCGTCTCCCAGACGAACCGCGCGAGGGGCCGGAGCGCCTTAAGCGCGCCGACGCCCGGACCGCCTGATGCGCCGGAGCCTGATGCGCCGCCGGAGCCTGATGCGCCGCGGGAAGGGCCGGCGAGGCCGATCTCCTCGGCCGCCTCGCGGAACAGCGCGGCTTCCACCGTCTCGCCGAAGGCGAGGTGGCCGCCGACGGCGCAGTCCCACTTCCCCGGTTGGACGAGCTTGCGCGCGGCGCGCTTCTGGAGCCAGAAGCCGCCCGAAGCGTCGGCGAGCCAGAGCCGGACGACGGGGTGGAGGAGCTTGGGGGCGCGCGGGCCCGCGTGGCAGAGAGGCCGCGGCGCCTTGCCGAGGATCGCGCCCTCCTCGTTCACCACGGGGAGGAACTCGCC
>JAEXTK010000041.1 GCA_023406985.1 Spirochaetota bacterium
GGCTATCGGAGAGGAAGGTGCGAATGGCGATCGTGAAGGCGCTTATGATCGGGGACGTGGTGGGGGAGGTGGGGCTCGCAGCCCTGGAGCGGGGTCTCCGCCCCCTCGCGGCCGAGGCGGGCGCCGATTTCGTGGTGGTCAACGGGGAGAACGCGGCGAACGGTTTCGGCCTCACCGCGGATACCCTGGCGCGCATCCTCGGAGCGGGAGCCGACGTCGTGACCACGGGGAACCACGTCTGGGAGAAGCGGGATTTCTGGCCGATCATGGAGAGCGAGGAACGCGTCGTCCGGCCGGGGAACTATCCCCGCGGGGCGCCCGGCCGCGGCTCCGTGGTGCGGGAGAAGGCGGGCGTAGCCTGGGCCGTGGTGAACCTGCAGGGGCGGGAGGAGATGACGCCCATCGATTGTCCCTTCGCCGCCGCGGACGCCGCGGTGGAGGCGCTGTCGGCGGCGCGCGGCGAGGCGCCCCTCGTCTTGGTGGACTTCCACGCGGAATCGCCCCAAGAGAAGGAGGCCCTCGCCTTCCATCTGGACGGCAGGGTCGCTGCCCTCGTCGGCACCCACACCCACGTACAGACCGCCGACGCGCGGCTCTTGCCCGCGGGCACCGCCTACGTCACCGACCTGGGCATGACCGGCGCGATGGACGGAGTCATCGGCATGGACGCCGCGATCTGCCTGGAACGATGCCGGACCCAAGTGCCGCACCGCATGGAGTGCGCAACCGGGCGCGCGTCCATCCGCGGCGTCCTAGTCGCCGTCGATACGGCGACCGGGCGCGCGGTCTCCATCGAAGCGTTCAGCCGAGCCTCGGAAGCCTGACCGGGACCGATTAGAGCGACTCGCGGCCGATCGGGCCGCCGATCCAGATGCCCTCGGAACCGAGGTAGTCGACGCGGCGGCCTTCGATGAGTATCTGCACCGTCTTCACGTTGGAGAATTCCGTCGCGGTCCAGATGATCTGCCTGAGCTGGGCCGCGTAGCCTTCGATGCCGTACGAATTGAATTGGAACTCTTCGCTGAAGCTGAGGTAGGCCGTGTCGCCGCGGACTATGGCGGAGAGCAGGCGGGTTCCCGCGGGTATGAGGGAGGAGAGTCCCTTCTGCTTCTCGGCCTCCGTCGGGCCCGCGATCAGGGCGGACAGGGCGTCGAGGAGCGGCGCGTCGGAGACGGATAGGCTCCGCACTGTTTTGGTGCGGGCGATGATGCCGTCGTCGTCGACGCGGACGAACCAGAGCGTGCGGTCGCGGGTCGCGGCGCGGTCCTCCGCCTGGGGCTGCGGCTTGGCGGGCTTCGGCGCGGCCGGCTTGGGCGTCGCCGCGGGCGCCGCGGTCGGTTTGGGCGCGGCCACGGGCGCCGCCGCCGGCTTCTGCGCGGGCTTGGCGTCCCGGGCCGGAGGAAGGGGCGCGGGTTTCTCCGGCGGGGCCGGTACGACCACCGGCGTATCGTCCTCCGCGGCGGGCTGCAAATCCACCGCGGGAACCGGTTGTTCGGCCGCGGGCGCCGGCTTCTCCGCGCCCGGCAGTTCCTGCGGGGCCACGACGTTGCCGGGCTGGGCGGCGGGAGCCTCGGCGGGCGGACGATTCAGGAGCCGATCGAAGAAACGGGTTTCCTCCACCGTCCTGCGGATGAGTTCCCGATTGAAGAGGAAGAGCCCCATGACGACCAAGAGAAAGGCTATCCAGAAAAGGCAGCCGAGACTTGAGCCGCCGCGACGCGCGCCTGAGGTTTTTTTACGTTCCGCCACGGAACGGATGATACGGCGAATGCCGTACGGGGTCAAGGTTTGGCGCGCGGAGGCTGCCGGAGGTCGGGTTTGACAGCGCGCGCGGCTTTACGGTATCCTTGAACAAATGAAGGAAATGAGGGGAATCTCCGCCGCTCCCGGTATCGCCGTGGGGAAGGCGTTCCTGTATACGGACGACGAAGCGCCCGAGATACCCCGCTATGCCATCCGGGAGCGGGACATCGCTCCCGAGTGGGAGCGTTTCCTATCCGCGTGCGCCAAGGCGGAAGGGGAAGTGCGCGAGCTCCGCGACCGGGCGGCCCGCGAGATGGGCGAAGAGCACGCCAAGATCTTCGAGGCGCACCTCCTCATGCTCGGCGATCCGGAGTTGCATGACCGCCTCCGCGCGGGGCTGTCTTCGCTCAAGCGCAATATCGAATGGGTCACCTGGGATGTATCCCGCGAGCTTTCGCAGAAGATGGCGGCCGCCTCCGATCCGTACCTACGCGACCGGGCCATGGACATCCACGACGTCTCCCGCCGGGTGCTCAACTGCCTGCTGAACGTCAAGAAAATATCCCTCGCCGACTTGGACGAGGACGTGATCCTCGTGACGCACAATTTGCTTCCTTCCGACGCGCTCACCATGAACAAGGCCCGGGTCAAGGGCATCGTGATGGATGTGGGCGGCCGTACCTCGCACACCGCCATCCTCGCCCGCGCCTTCGAGATACCCGCGGTCCTCGGCCTTTCGGACGCCACCAAAGAGGTGGCGCCGGGCTCCCCGGTCGTGGTGGACGGGATAGCCGGCCGCGTGATCGTGGACCCGGACGCCGAGACGGTCAAACGCTACAAGACGCTCATGGCCAGGCTCCGCCGGGCCGCGAACCACCTGCTGACCGAGAAAGACTTGCCCGCGGAAACCCGGGACGGCCGGCGCGTGATCCTCAAGTCGAACATCGAGATACCGGAAGAAGTCGAGCATGCGCTCGCTTACGGCGCCGAAGGCATCGGCTTGTACCGCTCCGAATTCCTCTTCCTCACCCCCGGACGCACCGCCGACGAGGAGGAACAGTACGAGGCGTACCGCCGCGTCGTCGCCGCCATGGCGGGTAAGCCCGTCACCATCCGCACCCTCGACGTGGGCGGAGACAAGCTCATACCCGACCTCCAGGACTGCGTGGAGAAGAACCCCCTCCTCGGATGGCGCGCGATCCGCTTCTGCCTGGCGCGTAAGGAGCTGTTCAAAACGCAGCTCCGCGCCCTCCTCAGGTCGAGCGTCGCGGGCGACCTCCGCATCATGTTCCCCATGATTTCCGGCCTGGAAGAGCTCGAGGACGCGCTCGCGATCCTGGAGGAAGCCAGGGCCGAGTGCGCGGAGAAGGGCCGGCCGATCGCCGCCGATATCAAGGTCGGCACCATGATCGAGGTGCCTTCGGCCGCGATGACGGCGGATATCCTCGCCCAGCGATCCGCCTTCTTCTCCATCGGCACCAACGACCTCATCCAGTACTCCATCGCGGCCGACCGCGGCAACGAGCGGGTCGCCTATCTGGCCCAGCCCTTCCATCCCGCGGTGCTCCGCTTCATCAAGACCACGATCGACGCGGCCCACGCGGCCGGCATCAGCGCCGCCATGTGCGGCGAGCTCGCGGGCGATCCCAACGCCACGGCGATCCTGCTCGGCCTCGGCCTGGACGAGTTCAGCATGTCCGCCGTGTCCATTCCCCTCGTGAAGCGCGTGATCCGCGGATCGCTCGCGTCCGAATGCCGCGCGCTCGCCGAAAGCGCCTTGGCGCTCACGTCGTACCGCGACATCGATTCCCTCGTTCGATCCTGGATGGTCGAACGCTTCCCTGCCGAATAAGGGCCTCTTTGAGCCCGAGCCCCGCTTTCCTGGAGAAACCGTCGCATGCAGTTCGATCCCGATAAGAAATACCGGAATCTTCCCCTCGTCGCCTTGGCCGGACGGCCGAACGTCGGTAAGTCTACGCTCTTCAACCGTCTGCTCCGGCAGCGCCGCTCCATCACCGATCCCACGCCCGGCGTCACGCGCGATCCGGTGGAGGCCGACGCCTTCATCGGCGGCAGGCCGCTCCGGCTCGTGGACACGGGCGGCTTCAAGCTCGACCGCGAGGGCCTGGACGACCTCGTCGTGGAGAAGACGCTCGATACCCTCGGCCGGGCCGACCTCATCGTGTTGGTCCTGGAGGCCGGCGAGAGCACGGGCGAGGACGAGGAGTTCATCGAGTTCCTGCGGCCCTACCGCGACCGGCTCCTCGTCGCGGTCAACAAGACCGAAGGCGGCCGCCGCGAGGCCGCCGCGTGGAACCTGCTGTCCTACGGCTTCGATTCCATCCTCATGATCTCCGCGGAACACGGGGACAACATCCTGGAGCTGGAGGACGCCATCGTCGGCCGCCTGGATTTTTCCAAGGTCGAGGTGAACGACGACGAGACGCGCGACATCCGGCTCGCCCTGGTGGGGAAGCCCAACACGGGGAAGTCGACCCTCTCCAACCGACTCACGGCGAGCGACGCCTCCATCGTGAGCGACATGCCGGGCACCACCCGCGACGTGGTGGAGGGCCGGTTCTCCTACAAGGGACGGAGTTTCGCCGTGCTGGACACGGCAGGCATCCGGCGCAAGAACAAGGTCACCGAGAACATCGAGTATTATTCGGTCAACCGGGCCATCAAGACCCTGGACGAGGCGGATATCGTCTTCCTCTTGATCGACGCGGAGGAGGGCCTCACCGACCAGGACAAGAAGATCGCCGCCCTCGCGCACGAGCGCGGCCGGGGCATCATCCTGGTGCTCAACAAGTGGGACAAGATGCCCGCGGTGAAGAACACCCTCGAGGCGATGACCGACCGCATCCATTTCATGTTCGGTCAGATGGAGTACGCCCCCATCCTCCCGATCTGCGCGATGGACGGCACGGGCGTGGACAAGCTCCTGGACACGGCGCTCCGCATGTACGGACAACTCACCAAGCGGGTGGAGACGGGGCCGCTCAACCAGGCCCTGGAGAAGTGGCTGGAAGAGTACCCGACGCCCATCGGTCCGCGCACGCGCTTCAAGGTCCGGTACGCCACGCAGACCTCGGCCAATCCGGTCCGCTTCATGTTCTTCGTCTCCCGGCCCGAGGCGGTGAGCGACCCCTACGTGGCCTACCTCCGGAACAAGATCCGCAAGGACCTAGGCTATTCGATGATCCCGGTGGAGGTGGAAATCCGCGGTTCGCGCAAGGACCCGGTCACCGCCCGGAAGGAACGGGAGGAACGGCGGGAAGCGGAGAACAAGGCCGCCGCCGATCGCGCCGCCGCCCCGGGGGATGCCGCGCGATCCGGCCGGAAGTCCGCGGCGGGTACCGGCCGGAAGCCGGGATCCGCGGCCGCGGCTCCGAAGGGAGCGGCCGGGACCTCGGCCGGTGCGGCGAAAGGCGCGGCCTCGAAAGGCGCGGCCTCGAAGGGCGCGGCCTCGAAGGGCGCGGGCACGTCGGGCTCCGGTTGGGCCAAGGCCAAGAAACCCTCCAAGGGCGGCGCCGCGGGGACCAAGCGGCCCTTCGGCCGCCGGCGGCCGCACGACTAGGCGGGGGTAAACGTGCCGACCTACCAGATGGGCGAGGTGGAGCGGCTGCTCGGCGTGAAGCCGCACGTGCTCCGCTACTGGGAGAAAGAGTTTCCCATGCTGCAGCCCCGGAAGGACGTCTTCGGCCGGCGCGTCTACGCGGGCCGCGACGTCCGCGTGCTCCTCAGGCTCAAGCACCTCCTGTACGTCAGGCGGTTCACCGTCGAGGGCGCGCGGGCGCAGCTCCTGCGCGAACTCTCGGGTACGGATCAGGATACGCGGGCCGTCGTGGACGCCGCGCGGGCGGAGCTCGTGGCCGTCTATTTCATCGCCCGCGCGCTGAGAGCCCAGGCCGCGTCCGCCCTCGGCGAGACGGACGGCCAGGACGCCGAGGAGGGGTCAAAGTGAGCACCGCTCGTGGCGGGGATCTGTTCCCGCGTCTACCGGAGGATTCGAGGGGGCGATTGGAAAGCCTCCTGGACACCATAGACGATATTTTTCCGTTGCCCGCGCGGTTCCGCGCCGGTTTGGGCAGGGACGTGGCGGACCTTTCCAGGTCACTCACCGATCGGCGGAGCGAGCGCGACGACGGCTATCTGGGAAAGCCCGCGGCGCTCTCGGCCTATCTCCGCTATTTCCTCCCCTGGAACGTCTACCGGCTCGCGCGCCTCTTGCCGGCGCTTCCCCTGGACCTGGCGGACGGGGACGCGGTCACCGATCTCGGTTCAGGGCCCCTCACCTTACCGATCGCCCTCTGGCTCTCGCGGCCGGAGCTCCGCGCGGTCAAATTGGAATTCCGCTGCCTGGATCGGACGGGCAAGGTGCTGGAGGAAGGGCGTACCCTCTTCGCGGCCCTCACGGCCGGCACGGACACCCCCTGGAAGATCAGGACGATCCGGGGCTCGCTCGGTACCCGGATCGAGGGCGGGAAGGCCGCGGTGGTCACCGCCGTCAACGTCCTCAACGAACTTTTCTGGGACGACCGTACGCCCGTAGCCGAACAGGCGGAGCGTAAGGCGGGTTTCCTGTCGGCCCTGGCCAGGGACGACGGGAAGGTCCTCGTCGTGGAGCCCGGCATTCCGCGCTCCGGCGAGTTCATCGCGGCGCTCCGCGCGGCGTTCATCGACGCGGGGCGGGACCCGCTGGCTCCCTGTACCCACGCGTCCGCCTGCCCCATGCCGGGCGGGCATCGGGGCGCGAAGTGGTGCCATTTCGCCTTCGATACGGACCAGGCTCCGGCCCGCCTCCACAAGTTGTCCGCGGCCGCGGGCATCCCCAAGGAGCGGGCCACGCTGAGCTTCCTGCTCGCGGGACCGGCGGGCTCGGCCGCGACCGCTTCGGGGGCAGCCCAGGAAGCCGCGGCCGAGGGCGCGCCCGCGGCGAAACGCGCCCCGCGGGCGGGCGTACGGCTACCCGTCCGCGTGATCTCGGACGCCTTCCCGCTCGCGGAGGGCGGGGCGGGGCGCTACGCGTGCGCGGAGCCGGGCCTCATTCTCGTGGCGGGGCGAAGGAACGCCGTGGAGGCGCTGCCGTCAGGCGCGCTCGTGGAGTTCGCCGCGCCGGGGAGCCGACCGCGGCAGGATCCGAAATCGGGAGCGGCCGTGCTGGAATTGCCGGAGCATCCGCCGCGCGGATGAGCTCAGAGCAGTCCGTCGAGGCCGAAGGAAAGGTCCCCGGCCTTTTCGAGCTGCTTGACGAGGGCCGCCATGTCGCGGGCGAGCGGAGCCGAGAGTTCCAAGGGCGCGAGCGGGGCTTCGGCGTTGTCGGATTCCGCACCCAGCGCGGGCAGGATGAGGCGCGCGGCATGGAGGCCGAGGCGGGAGAGGAGGGGGCGCTCCTCGAAGGGATCGCCCTTCCACCCGTGTTTGAACGATGAGAGCAACACGGGCTTGGCCGATCCGTACAGGGGATCGCAGACGATGGGATAGCCGAGGGTCGCGAGATGCACGCGGATCTGATGCGTGCGGCCGGTCTCGGGCCGGCATTCGACGACCGAGTAGTTGCCCACGCCGCCGAGGACGCGGAACCGCGTGACCGACCGTTTGCCGAGCGCCTTGTCCACGACCGTGCGGTGTTCGCGATCGCCGTCGGGCCTCAGGGGAAGTTCGCAGGAAGTCTCCGCCCAGGCGGGCCTGCCGTGGACGACGGCAACGTACGTCTTGTCCACGCCGCGGGCCTCGAAGGCGGAGGAGAGGAACCGGTGGGCCTCCGCGGTCTTGGCGAAGGCCACGAGCCCGGAGGTGTCCCGGTCGATACGGTGGACGACGAAGACCCGATGAGGGAAGGGGATTCGCGAGCTCGCGCCGGCCGCGGCTTCCGCGGCGAACATGGCGTTGAGGAGCTCGTCCAGGCGCTCTTTGGAGTCGTCCCAGCGGTCGGCCAATACCGCGACGCCGGCGGCCTTGTCCACCACGATGACCGCGGCGTCCTCATGTACGATCCTATACGGTACGTTGCCTTTCATGCGCCCCTAATGTATCGCGCCTGAGGTTTACGGACAAGATCGCCCGCGGCCTCCCATACGCCCTGCCGGACCGCCGGACCGCCGGACCGCCGGACCGCCGGCGGCCGCGACTTGCTTTTTTGTCGCGCTCGTGTAGAATGCCAACGATCGATACTGCGTCAGAGCATTCAGCGGAGCCCCCCACATGGAAATCAACCAAGAGTTCATAGACGGCCTGGTCGTCAACGAGATCGCGATCATGAAGCGCATCGCGGAAGACCTCAAGATTCGCCTGAATCAGGTTTCGGCGGTCGTCGGCCTCCTGGCCGAAGGCAGCACCGTGCCCTTCATCTCCCGTTACCGGAAAGAAATGACCGGAAGCCTCGACGAGGTGCAGGTGCGCGACGTCGACCACCTGTTCACGAGCGGCAAGAACCTGGAGACGCGGCGGCTGGAGATCGTGCGCGGCATCTTCGAACAGGGGAAACTCACGGAAGGCCTCTACGACGTCGTGATGAAGGCCGCGACGCAGACCGAGCTGGAAGATATCTACGCGCCCTACAAGCGCAAGAAGAAGACGCGCGGCATGGTCGCCCAGGAGAAGGGGCTCGAACCCTTGGCCGACGCCATGACGGAATTGGACGCGGCCGCGCTCCGCGCGAAAGCGGCCGAGTTCGTCAAAGAGGACGCCGAGAACCCCGCGCTGTCCGTCGCGTCGGTGGACGACGCCCTGCAGGGCGCCATGGACATCATCGCCGAGCGCGTGTCCCAGGAACCCGCCAACCGCGCCGCGGTCAAGTCCTTCTACCTCGCTGACGGCCGCATCATCGTGAAGGGCGTCGGCGACGACGAGAAGAAGAAGACCTCCACCTACCAGATGTACTGGGATTTCTCCGAGCCTCTCTCCCAGGTCAAACCGCACCGCGTCCTCGCCATCAACCGCGGCGAACGGGAAGGCGCCCTGGAAGTCGCCATCGACGTGGACGACAACGCCGCCACCGAGCTGCTGCAGCGCAAATACCGGATCCTCAACGACTACCACAAGACCGCCGTCGAGGACGGCCTCAAGCGGCTCCTGTCGCCCGCGGTCGTACGCGAGCTCCGGGGCGACCAGGGCGACGCGGCCGACGACCACGGCATCTCGGTCTTCAGCCAGAACCTCAAGAACCTGCTCATGCAGCAGCCGATCAAGGGTACCCGCGTCCTCGGCATGGACCCCGG
Source organism: Spirochaetota bacterium (assembly GCA_023406985.1). Classification (GTDB taxonomy): domain Bacteria; phylum Spirochaetota; class Spirochaetia; order Treponematales; family Breznakiellaceae; genus JAEXTK01. The sequence continues at coordinate 8,967 of JAEXTK010000041.1, forward strand.
CATCCGCACCGGCACCAAGTGCGCCGCGCTGGACGACACGGGCAAGTACCTGGGACACTTCGTCATCTACCAGCATAAGGAAGAAGAGGGCAAGCGGCTCGTCCTGGAGGCCATCAAGGCCTACAACGTGCAGCTCGTCGCGGTGGGCAACGGCACGGGTAGCCACGAGGTGCAGGAACTCGTCTCCGGCGTGATCGCCGACAATAAGCTCGACGTCCTCTATACCGTGGTGGACGAGGACGGGGCCTCGGTGTATTCCGCCGGCGACATCGCCCGCGAAGAGTTCCCCGACCTCGACCTCACGATCAGGGGCGCCATCTCCATCGGCCGCCGTCTACAGGACCCCCTGGCCGAACTCGTCAAGATCGATCCCAAGTCCATCGGCGTGGGACTCTACCAGCACGACGTCAACCAGAAGAAGCTGTCGGACACCCTGGACGAAGTGGTCGCCTCCGTCGTGAACAACGTCGGCGTCAACCTCAACACCGCGAGCGCGTCCCTCTTGCGCTACGTGTCCGGCATCAACGGCTCGCTGGCCAAGAAGATCGTCAAGCACCGGGACGAGAAGGGCCGCATCGCCGGCCGCGCCGAACTCATGGACGTGAGCGGCATGGGCCCCAAGAGCTACGAGCAGTGCGCCGGCTTCCTCAAGATCCCGGAGAGCGCCGACCCGCTCGACAATACCTGGGTGCATCCCGAGAACTATCCCGTCGCGCGGGAGATCTTGGAGGCGATCAAGGCGAAGGGGGACCTCACCTCCGAGGACCGCGCCGCGCTCAAGGCGAAATATTCGGTCGGCGACACCACCCTCGCCGACATCGTGGAAGAGCTCAAGAAGCCCAACCGCGATCCGCGCGAAGGCTTCCCCAAGCCCATCATGCAGAAGGGCGTCCTCACCTTCGAGGACCTCGCGGACGGCATGACGGTGACCGGCAAGGTCAAGAACGTGGTCGATTTCGGCGCCTTCGTGGACCTCGGCATCAAGGAAACCGCCCTGCTCCACATCTCCGAGATGAGCGACAACTTCGTGAAGGATCCGATGGAGGTCCTCAAGGTCGGCGACGTCCGCGAGTTCCGCATCATCGGTCTGGACGTGGACCGCAGGCGCATCAGCCTATCCCTCAAGGCCCCCGACGGCGCGCGCGCCGGCCACGGGACGCGTTCGGGCGGCCAAGGCCGCGCCGGCCACGGCGAAGGCGGCCACGGCAGCCAAGGCCGCGGGGAAGGGGCGTCCGGCCGCGCCGAAGGCGCCAAGCGCGTCGTGGCGGTGAAACGGGACGGCCCCGCTACCGCCGTGGCGGACCGGGGCGGCGCTCAGGGCGGCAGGCCCCCGGGCCCGCGGCCCGATGGCCGAAACCAGGGCGGCAGGCCCGATAGCCGCCGCGCGCCGCAGGAATCCTACGGCAGGCCCGCCGCCGACGACGACGGGACCATGTACAATCCCTTCGCCGAGGCCCTGAAGAAGATGCAGGAAAAGAAGGGGAAGAAGTAGCGCGATGGACGCTCCGGGCGATCTCCTGGAACGCGGGCTCGCCGAGCTCGCCTCCGCGAGTCCCGCCGCCGCGGCAGCCTTCGGCGGCGAGCGGGCCGAGCGGGCGCTCGGCCTCCTGCGCCGTTACGTCGCGGAGATCGAGCTCTTCAATCCCGCCTACGGCCTCGTCGGCGCGGCCGACCGCGACGAACTCGTCGTGAAGCATATCCTGGACAGCCTCGCCCCGCTCGGGGTCATCTCCGCCCTCCTGCCGCGGGGCGTGCCCATCGTGGCGGACGCGGGCTCCGGAGCGGGGCTGCCCGGCATCCCGCTCGCCATCGCCCGCGGGGACGTGAACTTCGCCCTCCTGGAGCGCATGGGGCGCCGCGTGGGCTTCCTGAACAACGCCGTGGCGATCCTGGGCCTGACCAACGTGGACGTGGAACAGACGGAGATCGAGCGCGGCAAGGCCGGCCGCTACGACATGGTGGTGTTCCGCGCCTTCCGTCCCCTCGACCCGCCGATGCTCAAGTCCCTCTTCCGGCTCCTCGCGAACGGCGGGGTCCTGGCCGCCTACAAGGCGCGACGGGAGAAGGTGGCCGAGGAGATGGCGGCGATAGAATCGCTCGTGGGCAGCTGGGAGGAGTTCGAGACGCCGGTGCCCTTCCTGGACGAAGAGCGTCGGCTCGTGGTCGTGCGGCCTCCGCGGTGAGCCGCGGCCGGATCATTCGATGGGGAGCGAGGTGACGCTCGCGTCCACCGAATCCAGGATCTTGCCGATGCGGTCCTTCTCGATGAGGTCGATGAGGCGGGCTTCCACGAACTTCTTGGCCTCGTCGCTGAAGTTGCCGGTGGTCAGGCAGTAACCCTTCCCGGCCTTGAGCTCCTTGATCCGCGAATGGAAATCGCGGAGCGTGAGTTCCCCCACGGTGCCGGTGGTCCGGATGAAGCGGAAGAGGACCACGTCCTGCCATTTCCGCGTCTCGACCTCCGCCAAGATGTCCGCCCACTCGTTCTTGTTGATCGAGATGTCCACGATCTTGACCTTGGCTTTCGGAAAATAGCCGAGCGCCACTTTACGGCAGAGGGTGACGAAGTCGCCCGTCGGGGCCATGAGGAAGATCTGGAGGTTCTTGTTCGCGTTGAGTTCCTGGTACTTCGCGATGAGGCCGGGGACGTCCTTGTAGTTCGGGTAGCCGGCCTGGATGTCCCGGAGATAGGCGAGCGAGCGGCCGATCTCCTGTTGCTTGAGGTAGGCCATCGCGAGGCGGTACTTGAGCTCGACGCCGGTCTCCAGTTTCAGGTTCTCGTGCTTGAGCCCGATCTCGAAGTCCATGATCGCTTTGGCGAACTGGTGCTGGTTCAAGTGGATCGTGCCGGCGAAGAGCGAGGCGTTCGGCCCGAGGACGGGGTCGGGCCGGAGGTGGGTGAAGATCTTGATCGCCTGCTCGGTCTGGTTGAGCTCGTAGTAGCACTCGGCGATGGCGTAGAGCGAATCCTTGTCTTCGGGCTCCAGATCGATGGCCTTGCGGAGCAGGGCGAGCGACTCGCGGTAATTCTGTACCCGGAAGTGGGCGTGCCCGAGGTAACGGAGGGTGGGGGCGTGCTCGGGGTCCTGCGTGCGCGCCTGCTGCAGCAGCTGGATGGCCTTTTCGTAGCTCTTTTTCAGGAATTCCAGGTAACCGAGGTTATAATTTACCTCGAAGTTGGTCTGGTTGAGCGTCCTCGCGATGACCAAGCCCTTGTAGGCGTCCTCGAGGCGGCCGAGCTTCATGGCGGCCATGCCGAAGCGCATGTTGATCTCGAACTCGTCCAAGTCGGAGTTCGAGCCGCAGAGTTCCACGAGCACTTCGTAGGTCTTGAGCGCCTTGTCCCAGGCCTCGTCGCCGTAGTAGACGTCGCCCAGGGTATTCAGTGCGTCCGGATCCTTGGGATTCTGGGCGAGCCGGCGATTCGCTTCCTTTAAGAGGGCTTCCCGCCCTTTGGCGCGGCTTTTCTTTTTCCGGTCGGGCCGGTCCCCCCGCTTGCCCGACAACATCGAAAGGATGATAAGGATGGCGGCGAGAATGATGATGACTATGAGAATGGGGACGATGCCGACCATATAGTGCCATTATCGGTAGGGCATCGTGCAGTGTCAAGGAAGACCGTCTCCCGCGCGGGTCGGCGATCGGCTTCCGACGTTGACAAAGGTAGGATGCACGTCTAAAGTTGATAAAAAGGAAGGTGTCGGCCAATGGCTTCCAGCATCGGCATTAAGATCGCGAACGGCGAGTTCTACCCGGTCATCGAAGAAGGATCGACCGTCAAGAAACGTCTTGTTCTCACCACCGTCCACGACGGGCAGCGGAGCGTACAGATCGATCTGTACAAGAGCGCCGCCCGCTCGATGGCCGACGCCGAATACATCGGCAGCTTGGTCGTGGAACAGATCGCCCCGAAGCCGAAGGGCGAACCGTCCATCGAGCTGGTGATCGGTTCGGACGGGACCGACGAGCTCAACGCGGAGGCTTCGGACCTGGACGCCTCCGAATCCGGCGAGCGTCAGCACCTCTCGGTGTCCATGCAGGCGCTGGAGCAGGATCGGACTTACGAGGTCCCGGATTTCGAACTGGAACCGGAAACCGTACCGCCCCGCGGCCTGTACGAGGCGAACGAGAAAGAGGTCGTGTCCACCGACCGGCGCGCCTTCCCCGTGGTGCCCGTCGCCATCGCGGTCGCCGCGGCCGTGCTCATCATCTTCGGCCTGCTTTGGTTGGTTTTCGGGCGCGGGAGCGCGAGCGAGGACGCGGTGGCGACCGCTCCTGCGGCGACCGTTCCCGTGGAGCCCGCTCCCGCCGAACCAGCCCCCGCGCCTGAAGCGGCGGCTCCGGTGGAGCAGCCTGCCCCGGCGCCCGCGCCGGCCCCGGAGCCGCAGGTCGTCGCGGAACCGGCGAGCGAACCGGCCCCGGAGCCCGCGGTCAGCCGAAAGCGGCCGCCCGCGCCGGTAAAATCGTATAAAGTACCGCGGACGATCCCCAAAGAGGGAGTCCGCTACAAGATCACGTGGGGCGATACCCTGTGGGACATTTCGGAGGCTTTCTATCGCAACCCTTGGCTCTATCCGCGCATCGCGCGTTTCAACAAGATACGCAACCCCGACCTCATCATCTCGGGTACCTACATCCGGATTCCCCCGAAGAAATAGTCCCCGCATACCCATCGCAGTAGCCTTCCTCGCCGTCGTCGGCCTCGCATCCTGCGGGGCCGGCTCGGTGTTGGGCCTGGATCGAGAAGAGGCCGCGCGGCGGCTCGCCGCGGGCGATATCGGCTTCATCTTGGAAGGCGATACGGCGCGGATGTCGGAGATCGCGCGGATCGATCCTGCGGCCCCGTACTTCGCCGCCCTCCTCGTGGACCGCTCCGGCGACGGCGCGCGCGCCGAAGCCCTGTTTTCCGCGGCCCTCAAGGCGGAATCGCCCGCCGTACGCCGGGAGGCTGCGGAGGCCCTGGTCGCCCGGTATCTCGCCCCGAGCGACGCGGACTCGGGGGATCGGCGCGGTAAAGCCGTAGAGATCGCGCGCGCGCTGTTCCAGGAGCGCCGGGACGACGCGTCCGCCCGTTCGCTCCTCGGCGAAACCCTCGCCGCCGCGGGCGAGTACGCGGAGCTTCTGGCCCTGTACGGGGAGGACGGCGCGCTCGCGCGGACGGCCCGGGACCGGTCCTTCGCCTTGATCGCCGCCGTGCGGACCTCCCGACCGGACGGCCGCGAGCGGGCGCTCGCCTATTTCCTGGACGCGCCCGTCACCGCCGAGCACCGGAAAGCCTACCGCGAGCTCAAGGCGGTGGACAGCGGCTTCCTCTCCGAGCGGGACGACCTGGCGGCGTTGGGTCGCCTCTTCGTCTACGACCGTTCGTATCGGGATGCCCTCTATTTCTTCCGCCGCGTGCTCGCCGGCGGTAAGTCTTACTTCTATCCGCGCGGCGAATTGCTCGCGGACCTCGGTAAAGCCTTCCTGTACGGCGGCGCGGCTGAAGAGGGAGCCCGCTTCTTCCTGGAATGGGAGTCAGCGCTCAGGGCGGGCACCGACCCCGCCGGCGCGTCGACGCTGAGCGTGGGCGAAGCGAACGCCGTCCGCTTCCGTCTGCTCTTTTACGCCGCCCGGATGCGCAAGCAGGTCGGAGACCCGGCCGGCGCCGACCTCCTGTTCACCGCGGCCCTGCCGCTGTCGCCGGACGCCGTCCAGCGCGACGCCTGCATCTGGTACCTCCTGGACAACGCGGTCTCCCTCTCGCCCGCCTCGGCCGTACCGCTCTTGCGCCGGTACGCGCCCAGTTTGAGCTCCAGCGCGAATTTCACCGATTTCCTGGACCGGCTCTGCAGCCGGCTGGTCGCGGAGCGGGACTGGGCCTCGCTGATGGAGGCTTTCCGGACGGTGCGCACGGTGGCCGATTCCGCCACCATCGCCCGCTACGCGTACGTGATCGGCCGGGCCGTCTCCCTCGGGTACATCGGCGCCGGGCGTCCGATGGAGCTCTTGGACAAGTCGCCGGCGGCCATCGAGCGGAAGGGCACGATGCCCGCGGCGTTCGAGCCCGCGGAAATCGCGCGGCGGTTCTTCCGCATCGCCTTCGAGTCGGATTCGGCCTCGTTCTACTACCGCTGCTTGGCGGCCTCGCACCTCGGCGAGAACGTCGACCCCATTCCCGCCGAGGAACGGATGAACGACTTCGACCGTTTCGCCGTTTCCCGCGCGGGAGCTTCGGGGGCCCCGGCGAACGCGGCGGAGGGCGGGCGCGCCTTCGCGGTGGGGGCGGCCGCCGGTGAACCGACCGTGGACGACGAACTCGCGTTCCTCCTGGACTTCTTCGCGTTCGGCTGCGCCGACTTGGCCATGCCTTATGCCCAAGAGGCCGCCCCGCGCCTCGACCCTCCGGCGATCTCGACCTTGTCGGAAGCGTTCGCCGCCGCGGGCCGCTGGGGCGATTCGCTCAGGTTCGTTTCCCAGCTCCAGAAGCGCTCCGCCTATCGGCTGGACCGGCGCGACATGCAACTCCTCTACCCGCACGCCTTCGCCGCGGAGATCGGCGCCGCGGCGAGCCTCTGGGGAGTGAGCGAGCCCATCCTCTTCGGCCTGGTGCGGACCGAGAGCGCCTTCATCCCCGACGTGGTCTCGCACGCGGGTGCCGTGGGGCTCGCCCAGCTCATGCCGGCGACGGCCGCCGACGTGGCGTCCCGGATCGGCAGGCAGGCTGAGATCCTCCTGACCGAGGGAGGGCCGGATCTCCGCGACCCCGCGACGAACACCGTCCTCGGCGCCTGGTACCTCGCCGACCAAACGAGGCGCGCGGGCAGCCCGCTCATGGCCCTCCTCGGCTACAACGGCGGACCTTCCCGCGTCCGGCGCTGGCGCGCCGAGCTGAAGGACCTGCCGGAGGACCTCTTCCTGGAGACCATCCCGGTGGCGGAGACCCAAAACTACGGAAGGAAGGTCCTTGCGGCTTCTGCCGTATACGGATATCTTTACTACGGAATGACCTTGGAGCGGGTCGTCGCCGAGATATTCCCCAAATGATGAGGGGACGAATGGAAGGCCGCGCGGCTTTTGCATTCGCTCCCCGGCGCCGATAATCGTTACGGAGGTCCAATAGTCCGTGCCTCGAACATCGTCCCCGCTTGAGCAAGAACCGAATTCCGCCATCCTGGGCCTCACGACCGCCGGCGCCGTCATCCTGGCTTCGGCGGCGGCGGCGCTCGCCCTCTCCATACTCGCGGCATCGCTGGATCGCGTCCCCCTTCTCGCCGCCCCCGGGGCTTTCTTTTTCGAAGCCTACGGCTACCTCGCCTTCCTCGTGCCCGCCTATCTCCTCATCGCGGCCCTCATCCTCGCGGATCGCGCGTATCGCCCCGACCGCATCTTCGCCCTCAGCTGCACCGTCGTGCCCTTCCTGACGCTCGCGGCGGGAGTCGCGCTCCTCCGCGACCCGGCCCATACCTTCGATCGGTATCCGCTCCTGGAGAGCATGGGGCTCCGCGGCATCGCCTCTATCATCGCCGCGGCGACCGCCCTGGAATGCCTCGGCATCGTCTCCCTCACCGCCGCCCTCTTCCCCGCGCGGCGGCCCGCGCCGAAGGCGGACGCGGGGCGCGCGCGGGCGCAAGGCGACCGCTCGACGGGCGACCGTTCGGGGCAAGATCGTTCGGAGAACGATCGATCGGAGCGCGGCGCCTTCGCGCCGCTCGTGCGCTTCCTGCCTCCTCCCAAGGAGACCGGAGGCGGAATCGCGGAAGGCCGCGACGCGGAGAGCCCTGCCGTAGCCGGCCTGCCTCTCGGCGGCGCGGGAGCGCCGACCTTGTCCTTGGATCTCCCCGAACTCAAGCCGCTTTCCAGTTTGGCCGCGGAACGGGAACTCTCGGGCCAAGTTCCGGACGCGGATGAGCTCGAGGCCGAAGGCGTGTTCATGACTCCGCTGGGCCCGCTCCACGCCGCGGCGCGCGGCGGTCACGACGCGGGCCTCCCGGAGGAAGGCGAGGCTCCGGCCGTCGTGGATCTTTCCTCCCTCCTCTCCCGCGGATCGGACGGCCGCGCAGCGGAGGAGATCATCGATCCTACGACCTTCTTCGACGACGCGCAGGAACCGGCAGGCTCGTTCGCGGGGTCCGGTCGCGCGACGTTCGCAGCGGCGGAGTCCCCGGAGGAAGCGGAACGCGCGGCGGATGCGGAGTCGGCGGCGGACGGGAATCCGGACGGCGAACCGGCGGCGGACGAGGTTCTGGCGGACGAGGAGCTGCCGGACGAGGCTCCGGCCCCGAAGCATCCGGTCGACGACCTGAGCCGCGCCCTCTCGGAGGCCGAGGCGGACGCCGAAGCCAAGTCCCGCGCCGCGGAGGAAGCGGCGGCGGCCAAGGCCGCCGAGGCGGAGCATCGCGCGCGCGAGCTGCGGAAGCGTCGGAACGAACCCTACGGCGTGCCCGTGGACGGCATCCTGACCGCGTACCCCGACGGCCAATACTGGGTCATAGACCAGGCGACCCGCGACGCGGCCGTGATCCTCAAGGAAACCCTGGAAGAGTTCAACATCGCCGCCGAGGTGACCGGCATCCGCAAGGGGCCGGTCATCACCATGTTCGAGATCCTGCCGGCCCCGGGCGTCAAGCTCTCCAAGATCGTCAATCTGCAGGACAACATCGCCCTGCGCCTGGCCGCTTCCTCGGTCCGCATCGTGGCGCCCATCCCGGGCAAGCACGCCGTCGGCATCGAGGTGCCGAACCGCAAGCGCAACATCGTCTCCTTCCGCGAGATGATCGAGGGGGAGCTCGGCAAGGAAGCCAAGGAGACCAAGAAGGCCGAGATCCCGGTGATCCTCGGCAAGGACATCACCGGCGAGGCCCAGACCCTCGACCTGGTCCAGACCCCGCACCTCCTCATCGCCGGCGCCACGGGCTCGGGCAAGTCGGTCTGCGTCAATTCGATGATCCTGTCCATCCTCTACACGCGGTCTCCGGCCGAGGTCAGGCTCATCCTTATCGATCCCAAGATCGTGGAGCTCAAGCTCTACAACGACATCCCGCACCTCCTGACGCCGGTCATCACGGAGCCCAAGCGGGCGTTCCAGGCCCTCCAGTACTGCATCTACGAGATGGAGCGCCGGTACGCCCTGCTCGATTCCATGGGCGTGCGCGACGTCCGCAGCTACAACAAGCGCATCCGGGAACGGAACATCGCCACCGAGCGCCTGCCCTACATCGTGGTCGTGATCGACGAATTCGCCGATCTCATGGCGACCACCGGCAAGGAGCTCGAGTCTACGGTGGCGCGCCTCGCGGCCATGAGCCGCGCGGTCGGCATCCACCTGGTGCTCGCCACCCAGCGCCCTTCTATCGACGTGATCACCGGCCTCATCAAGGCCAACATCCCGAGCCGCATCGCCTTCATGGTGGCCGGCAAGATGGACAGCCGCATCATCATCGACATGGTCGGCGCCGAGAAGCTCCTCGGCAAGGGCGACATGCTCGTTGCGAGCGCCTGGGATCCCTTCCCCATCCGCATGCAGGGCGCCTTCGTCTCCGAGGAGGAGGTGGAGCGCGTCGTCGAGTATGTGAAGACCCTCGGCGAACCGGACTACCTGGACGAGGAAATCTTCTACGACGAGGACGAGGAGGACGCGGAACCGTCCCTCTTCGGCGAGGACGAGGACCCCCTCTTCGAGAAAGCCCTGGAGATCGTGCACCAGCAGGGCAAGGCGTCCGCGAGCTATATCCAGCGCCGCCTCAAGATCGGCTATAATCGCGCGGCGCGCCTCGTGGAGCTGATGGAAGATAGGGGCATCGTCGGGCCGGCGCAGGGATCCAAGCCGCGGGATCTCCTCAGGGGGAGTTGAGGCGCCCGAGTCCGATCGAATCCCGGTACTCGTACTCCCCGAAAAAAACGCATGGCGTGCTGAAAGCTGCCGTGATAGTATAAAAGGACATAAGGAGGGGGTATGAGCATTATTGGCTTATTGGTGGTGGTCATTCTCGTCATAGTCATCGTTAGGCTCATCTGAGGGGTACCAGCGCGATAGGCCGCACTGATTGCGGTGCGGCTTGACCCTCGATAGTATGATGCCCATGCTCTCGGTCACCTCGGTTTCCAAAGGCTTCCCGCCCAAAAAAGAGAAGATTCTTTCCAGTCTGAGCTTCACCATGGACAAGGGCGAGGTCGTCGCGCTCGTCGGGGAAAACGGCGCGGGGAAAACGACCCTGATTCGCCTCCTCTCCCTCGTCCTGCAGCCCGACGGCGGCTCCCTTTCCCTCGATTCGGTGCAGTATCGGGAGAACCCCGCGTATATAAAGAGCAAGATCGGCACCCTTTTTTCCGGTGACGGCGCGTTGTACGATCGACTGAGCGCGAAAGAAAATATCGAATACTACGCCCGCCTGAACGGAATTCCGCGGGCCGCCTTCAAGACGACGCTCGAGCTGCTCACCGCGGAGCTTTCCTTGTCGGCTTTCTTGGACCACAAGGTCGGTACCTTTTCGCGCGGCATGAAACAGCGCACCGCGATAGCCCGCACCCTGATCGCCGATCCCGCCTTCGTGATCCTGGACGAGCCTTCCACCGGCCTGGACATCATCGCGAGCGAATCGATAAAGCGGATCATCGCCCGGCTCAAGGCCGACGGGAAAACCGTGCTTTTTTCCAGCCACAACGTGGATGAGATCTTCGCCTGCGCCGACCGGATCATCATCCTCCACAAGGGCCGGATCGTCTGCGATAAACCGGTCAAATCCTTCCGCAAGGATAGGGCGGCGGCTCTGACTTCCTACATCGAGGGCTAACATGAAGTTTTCCGTCATCTTCAAAAAGGAGCTCATCGACCAGATCCGGGACAAGAGGACGATGGTCGCGGCGGTGTTCCTCCCGGCGGTCATCGTTCCGTTCCTGCTTTTCTTCATGACGCGGGCGACCGCCGGCGGAGACCTCAATGCGCCGGTTCGCCTCGCGCTACGGGAGGCCTGGCCCCAGCTGGAGGATCGGATCTCCGCCTCGCTCCCGGGAGCCCGGTACCTGTATGCGTCTTCCCTCGCGGATTCGGTCAAGGCCGGAGAGGCCGAGGTGGGGTTGGAGCTCCAGGAGTCTGACGGCCGCTTGACGGGGATCGTCCTCCATTACGACCCCTCCCGAGGCGCTTCCGCCCTCGCGTACTCCAAAATCCAGAGCGTCCTGGCAGCCCTGTTCGCCGTGCGCTCGGCGGACGGAGTTCGGCTGACGGCGGCCGCGGTCCGCGGCGAAAAGGAGAGCGAGACCCTGCTGACGCTCTCGGTGCTGCTGCCGGTATTCCTCATCATCTTCTCGGCCTCCTCCACGATGTCCAGCGTCATAGACCTCAGCGCGGGGGAGAAGGAGCGCGGCACGATCGAGACGCTGATCACCTGCAACGTCGCCCGCGGGACGATCATCCTCGGGAAGACCTTGGCTGCCGCGGGCGTAGGCTTCACGGCGATCGTGTCCTTGCTCGCGGGACTCAGCCTCGGATCGTGGATCTTCCCGAGGATAACCGGTGGGCTGTCGCTCGCGGCCTCCGTCGGCTTGGGGAGTATCGGCTTGATGTTGGTCGTGGCCGCGCTGTCCGTGCTGCTCTTCGCCGCGGCGGGTATGGCGATCGGCCTCTACGCCAAATCGGTCAAGGAAGGCACCATCCTTACGCTTCCCGTGATCATCCTGGGCTCGGCCTTGTCGAGCGGCTTCGTCGGCGCCGACCCCTTCTCCATCGACCTCGTTTTCTATTTCATTCCGATCCTGAATTTGGCGTGCGTCGTCCGGACCTTGCTATTCGCCCGCATCGACGTCCTCGCCTTCCTGATCGCGGCCGCCTCCAATGTGTGCTATGCCGCGTTGTTCTTGCTCCTCAGCAACCATCTTTTGAAGAAAGAGACCGTCATCTGCCGAAGTTGAGAAAGGAGTTCCCTCCATGAAACGCATCAACGTGGCGATCCTGTTCGGCGGTAAGTCCGCGGAGCACGAGGTTTCGCTCCAGTCGGCCAAGAACGTCCTCGAGGCCATCGACAAGGAAACGTACAACCCCGTCCTCATCGGGATCGACAAGGCGGGCCGCTGGCTCCTGAGCGACGAGTCCACCTTCCTCATCAACGAGAGCGACCCGAAGCTCATCGCCCTCAACAAGTCGAGCGAGGCGGTCACCTTCGCGCCCGAGAGCAACGGCGCGCTCTCGAGCCTGGCGGGGGCGGCGGGAATTGTACTGCCGGTCGCCGCGGGCGCGCCGGCCATCGACGTGGCCTTTCCCATCCTCCACGGACCGATGGGGGAGGACGGCACCGTGCAGGGCCTCTTGAAGCTCGCCAACATCCCCTTCGTGGGCGCGGGCGTCCTGGGCTCGGCGGTAGGCATGGACAAGGACGTGATGAAGCGCCTGCTGCGCGACGCGGGTATCCCGATCGCGAATTTCGTCGCGCTCCGGTCACACGACGGCCGGCCGCCCTTCGGAGAAGTGGCGGAAGCCCTCGGCCTTCCGTTTTTCGTGAAGCCCGCGAACATGGGATCCTCGGTGGGCGTCCGCAAGGTGGGCTCGGAGGCCGAGTACGGGCCTGCCCTGGACGAGGCGTTCTCCTTCGACCTCAAGATCCTCATCGAGGAATTCGTCGAGGGGAGGGAGATCGAGTGCGCGGTGCTCGGGAACGAGGAGCCGATCGCCTCGGGCATCGGCGAAATCCGGTCGAATCACGAATTCTATTCCTACGAGGCGAAGTACATCGACGAGAACGGCGCCGCGCTCGACATCCCCGCCGATCTGGACGGCGAGACGGCGGAAAAGGCGCGCGCGCTCGCCGTGGAGACCTTCAAGGTCCTCTGCTGCGAGGGGCTCGGCCGGGTGGACATGTTCCTGAAGAAAGACGGCACCATCCTGGTCAACGAGATCAACACGATTCCCGGTTTCACCCGCATCAGCATGTACCCGAAGCTCTGGGAGGCGGCCGGCGTGTCCTACGCCGACCTCATCGACCGGCTCATCCGGCTCGCGATGGCGCGGTTCGAAAAGGAGAAGCGGCTCAAGACGAGCTACGCG
>JAEXTK010000059.1 GCA_023406985.1 Spirochaetota bacterium
CCCGCGGCCGGCGGCGGCCGCGGCCGCCGCGGCCAATGCCAGGTCCGAGATCTCCCTCGTCTCGCCGAAGGCGAGGAGCTTGTACGCGGTGGCGCTCGCCGTAGGAACCTCGATCCCCTGCTCGTTCGCGACCATGCGCTGCAGGTACAGGTTGGCCTGTCCCCCGAGCACCATGTAATTGACGGTGTACAGCCCGGTCATGGTCAGGATGCCCGAGAGGATGGGGTTGATCCGGAGCTTGGTCTGGAGGAATCCCGTGACGCTGCCCGCGAGCGCGCCCGCCGCGATTCCCGCCGCGAGGGCCAAGTACGGATGCCCCGCGACCGTCACGACGGCGCAGACCGTCATGCCGAAGACGAAGCTCCCGTCGATGGTGAGGTCCGGCGTATTGAGGATGCGGAAGGCGAGGTAGACGCCGAGGGCCATGGGCGCGTAGAGGGCGCCCTGGCCCAGAGCCGCGATCAGGAGTTCCATCTTCCGATTTACTTGCCGAAATGGCTCACGCCGTTCTTTTCCACGAGGACCTTGTAGGAGCCCAGGACCGCGGGAGAGAGGGTCAGCTTGAGCTTGTCCGCGGCCTGGAGGTTCACGAACTTGGCGTAGTCGCTCAGGGTCTCGTAGGGGAGGCTCGAGGGGGCGGCGCCGCCCGCGACCTTGACCACCATCGCGGCCACCTGCTTGCCGAGCTGGACGTAGTCCACGCCGATGGTGGCGAGTCCGCCGTCGGCGACCATGGAATCGGCGCCGCAGTAGATGGGGACGCCCTTGGCGTAGGCCAGGTCGGTGTAGGTCGGCATGGCCGAGGCGATGGTGTTGTCGTTGCCGGTGTACAGGGCGTCGACTCCCTTGCCGAGCAGGGTGCTGAGCGCCGCGGGGAGATCCGTCAGGGAGGCGATGGCGACGTCCTCGTAGGCGACGCCGTTCTTGGCGCAGTAGTCCTTCGCGACCTTGATCGTGGAGACCGAATTGGTCTCGCTCGAGGTGTAGAGGAACCCGATCTTCTTGTAGTCGGGCTGGAAATCGGAAATCAGCTTGACGATCCGGTCCGCCGGGATGTTGTTGGACACGCCGGTGATGTACTTGGCGTCCGGCCCCGTGAGTCCGGCCGCGACGGGGTTGGACACGGCGGCGAAGATGATGGGCGTCTTGGCCCCGTCGAACACGGCCTTGGCGCTCTGGGCCGCCGGCGTCGCGATGGGAACGATGATGTCGGCCTTCCGGCTCTTCTCGTTCTGGAAGATGGTGGCCAGGGCGGACGTGTCGCCGTGGGCGTCCAGGGTGACGATGTCGAGGTTCAGGCCCGACGCGCGGAGCTCCGCCACGATCGTCTCCCGGATCTGGTCCAGGGACTTGTGCGTCAGGGGTTGGACTATGGCCACCCGGAGCTTGGGAGCCGCCGCCGCGGGGAACGCCGCCGCGAGGGCCAGCGCGGCCGCCGCGATGCTTCTCATCGTCAACGTCTTCACCGATTTCATGAGATCCTCCTTTCCTTCTATGCCCGCGCCACGGCGCCGCGCTATGCGCGGTTCCGCGCCCGGTCGACGTACGCGCGGATCACGGCGCAGGAGGCCGCAAACGCGGCCCGCTCCTCCGCTTCGAGCGCGACCTCGACGATCTCTTCTATGCCGTTTTTTCCGATCCTGCAGGGAACCCCCGCGTGGATGCCCGTCTGGCCGTATTCGCCTTCCAGCGCGGCCGACAGGGGGAACACCCCGCCCCGTCCGCTCAGCAGGGCGGAACAGAGCGCGGCCGTCACCTGCGCGATGCCGAATTCGGTGGACCCCTTCCCCTCCACGACGACCATCCCCGCCCTGCGCGTTCCGTGCGTCAACCGCTCCCGATCCAAGGCCGGATACGCGGAGAAGGGGCGCCCCGCCACGCGGACCTGGGAGAAGGCCGGCACCGAGGAATCGCCGTGCTCGCCCATGACGAGGCCCGTCACTTCGGACCGCGGTACGCCGGTGTCCTCGGACAGGAGGCGCACGAGCCGCGCGGTATCGAGCAGGGTGCCCGTGCCGAAACAGCGCGCGCGGCTCAGGCCGAGGGACCGGCGCACGAAATCCGCGACGACGTCCGCGGGGTTGGTGATCGTGATCACGAGGCCCCGGAGCTTCAGGGGCCGGAGCGACTCCATAAGCTCGCCGAGCATCCTGAGGGATGAGTCGAAGAGGTCCAGGCGCGTCTGACCGGGAATCCAGGGTTCGCCGACGGCGATGATCACGATGTCCGCGTCCGCCGCCTCGGCGTACCCGCCGGCCCGCACGCGGACCGGTCGGGGCGGAACGGAGAGGGCATCGGCCACGTCCAGGGCCTGGGCCCGCGCCTTCTCCTCGATACGATCCACGAGGACGATATCGCGCGCCGCTTCCGCCCACGCCAAGGCCGAAGCGCAATGGGAACCGACGTGTCCCGCACCGATGATGACGATCTTTCCCGAACCGGCCATGACGAAGCGCTCCTGATGTTTCTACGGATAGTATCACGGAGAAAAACGAGTGTCCAGGACGGGGGAACGCTTTTCCGGCCGATCTTTCCCGCGGCCGGGCTTCCCCCCGGCTTCGGCCTCACGCCCGCAGCGCGATACGGTACTGGAGGGAGCGGCCGGTCATATACTAGAATGACCACCATGCAGACCGTTCCGGAAGATCCCGAGACCTTGAGCGCCCGGCTCCTGATGAGCGAATACCGGAACGAGTTTGACCGCAAGGGAAGGATACACGACAAGACGATCGGCTATTTCGTCATCGAATTGTTCGAGCTCATGATTTCCCTGACCGCGACCTCCCTCGTATTCACCGTCGGCGATTTCCGCTTGAGCAAGGTCGGCATCTTCGCCGTCGCGGTCGCGCTCTTTTCGATCTTCTACTTCTCGGCCTGGTCACTCCTGATCGCGTTGAGATACTACCGGAACCATAGGTTCTTGGTGGCCGATATCCGGGACCTGCTTGAGACTTCTTCGAGCGAAAACATTAGGAGCGTGTTGGCCGACAACACGCTGCGCAACCGGGAGATCAACGACGAACTCGGGAAGCAGAACGAGGTCTTGCACGCGTTCTTGGTCATCGATTCGGTCTGCTTTATCCTGTTCGTCGTCACGCTGGTGCTCGGCGTGCTCAAGATCATCTAGCGGAGAATGCGAGCGGCGATGGGCGAAAGGACGATAGGCCTCCAAGAGTTGATCGACTACTGTTCCGGAAAGCCCGAGGCCGGCATAGCGTTTCCGTTCGGGGATATTCCCATCTGCTTCAAGTACCGCGAGAGGATATTCATCGAGATATACCCCAATTCCGATGACTACAAAATGACCGTCCGCTGCGACCCCGCTATCGGGGAGTACTATCGAACCCGATATCCGCGGATCGTGCTGCCCGGTTACCACGTTCCCCTGCGGCAACGGCGCTACAAGAATACGGTGCTCTTGGATGAGGGCATGGATAAGGAAACGCTCCTGGGCATGATCGATCATTCGTACGGAACGCTCGCCGCGCGCGATGCGAAACGGAGGAAACCGTGAACGATCCGAACCTCTCCCGCTTCGCCGAATTCGGCCTCCGGTTCCCCGTCGTGCCGACGAGCGAGGGCTACGTCACCTCCGACGACTGTCGCCTCTATTTCGCGGCGTTCGGGGAAGGCCGGCCCGTCCTCCTCCTCCACGGCGGTATGGGCAACGCGACCAATTGGGCCAATCAGATCGGCGCCCTGACGGGGGCCGGCTACCGCGCCGTCGCGATGGACACGCGCGCGCACGGGCGCAGCACGGACGGGAACCTGCCGCTCTCCTACCGGCTGTTCGCCCGCGACGTCGGCCGCCTCATCGCGCACCTGGGATTGAAGGACGTGATCCTGACGGGATGGAGCGACGGCGCCTGCACCGCGCTGGAATTCGCCCGGACCGAGCCTTCGCCGGCGGCCGGCGTCGTCTTCTTCGCCTGCAACGTCGATCCGTCGGGCACCGTGGAATTCCGGATGACCGAGGCGATCCGGAACTGCCTCGCGCGGCACGAGGCGGATTTCGCGGCCATGACCCCGACGCTCGGGCGCTTCGAGGACCTGCAGCCGAAACTCGGCCCGATGCAGCGCAACGAGCCGAACTATAGCCGGGAGGACCTGCGGGGCATCACGGTGCCGGTGGCGGTGATCCAAGGCGACCGGGACGAGTTCATCAAGCTCGAACACGCGAAGTATCTCGCCGCCTCCCTGCCGAACGCCCGCTTCGAATCGCTGGAAGGCCTCGGCCACTTCGCGCCCATAGAGGAACCGGCCCGATTCAACGAGGTCCTGCTGCGGTGCATCGCGCGCTTCGGATGAGCGTTTTTTTAAGACCAAAATAGTACTATTTTAGTCGCATACTATTCGCCATGAGCCGCGGCGCGCGGAGCCCCGCGGATCGGCTCGTGCGGGAGGGCGCGGCATGGGCAAGATCATCATGTGGAACGTGATCACGGTCGACGGCTATTTCGAAGGGGCCGCGAGCTGGGATCTATCCTGGCATGACGTGGTCTGGAGCGACGACCTGGAGAAATTTTCCGTAGAGCAGCTGCAAGCGGCCGAAGCCTTGCTGTTCGGCCGGGTGACCTATGAGGGAATGGCCGCGTATTGGAAAAAGGAAACCGGCGTCATAGCGGACTACATGAACTCCTTGCCCAAGTACGTCGTCAGCGCCACTCTCCGGACCGCGGACTGGAACAATTCCAATATCATCGGCTCCCGCGTCGAGGCCGCAATCGCCGAATTGAAGAGGACTTCCAAGAAAGACATCTTCGTCTTCGGAAGCTCCACGCTGGTACAGAGCCTGATCCGCGCCGATTTGATCGATGAATTCCGGATCTGCATCGCGCCCCGCATCCACGGTTCCGGGAATCCTCTGTTCAAACCGGGATTACCGGCGCGCGACCTCGAGCTGGTGGATATCCGACGCGTGCTCAACGGCGGGGCGATCCTCACCTATCGGCCCAAGGGAGGCGCCTAGGCCGGCGCCTGGGCGCGCCGCGGGAGATTTTTCCCGCGCGTCGGTATATCTTAGCCGTATGCCCCGTTCGACGCCGACTCAGGCCGCGCTCCTCTTCGTCTGGTTCATCCTCGGACTGCCTTCCCCCGACCGGCACGCGCCCGCGCAGGAACGGGTCGGCATCCTGGAACGGCTTGAGCCGATGGCGGCCTACGGCGGCACGGAGAACCGCGATTTGGAGACCTGGAAACGCGAGATCGCCGACTACGCGTTCCGGCATTACGGCGTCCGCACCCACGCGAACCGGCCCGCGGCCATCATCCTCCATTACACCGCGACGGCGGACTTCCCCCTCAACCTGCTGGAATCCCGGGACTTCGCCGGAGAGCGGCCGGGCCTCGCGAGCCACTTCGTCGTGGAGGAGCGGGACGGGGAGGCCGTCGTCCACCAGCTCCTGCCCCTGGACGTCATGGGCCGCGCCGCCTTCGGCGCGAACCTGGACGCCGTCAGCATCGAGCTGGTAGCCCGGAACGAGGAAGACCTCCTGGCCAAGCCGCGCCTCTTGGAGGCGGCGGCGGCCTTGACCGCGGAATTGATGGCGACCTACGGAATCGGAGCGGGCGGCGTCTGGGGGCACTCGGAGGTGGATGCCGCGCTCGCGGCGGATTCCGGCGGGCCCTTCTTCGATCGAACCATCAAGGGCGTTTTCGTACCGCGCAAGATCGATCCGGGCCCCCGGGTGATGGCGTATATCCGGGAACGGATCGGGCGGTGAGCGACTTCTCGTACGTTTGGAGTGGCCTATGCTGACGAACTACCTTCCGCGAAAAACCTTTACCGTAACCGCGGCCTACGAGGACGGCGAAATCGTGTCGCTCGTCGCCGCCGCGGCGATCCGCGACGACGGCACGCTCGCCGTGACGTTCCCCAAGGAGAACCCCTACCGGAACCGCAAGACGCTCACGCTCCACTTGGACAACAGGACCGGAGTCGAATCGTTCGATCCCGACCTCCGCGTGTACCGCTGTTCCTATAAGGGATCGATCGTGGAGTCGAAGGAGAATTCGGCCCTCATCGCACCGCTGGAATACCAGCTCGTCTATTCCTCCAGGGTGATCGAACAATTCAAGTCGCCCGTATTTCGATACGCGGAAGACGCCCGGCCGGAACGGCCGTTGCGGGAGAGCGCGTTGCGGGAACTCGCCCTAGTGGACGACCATGAGCACAGCAACAAACTCGGCGTACTCATAACCAAATCCGTGGGCCAGCCGCACACCACCGTCATGGCGTTCCTCTCCACCACGGAAGACGACATCTTCCTCATCACCATCAAGGGCAATCGAAAATCCCGCAACCTCCATTGCGACAGCGACTGTTGTTTCGCCATCGATCACCGTTCGACCTATCTCTTCGAAAAGGCGTACGATTGGAATTACACGATCATCAAGGGAACCGCCTTCCAGATTTCCAAAGAGAATCCGCTATTCCCCGTCATCCAGCGAAAGTTCATTGAGAAGAACCCGTGGGAGCTCGCCTTCTTCTCGTCGCCGGATATCGAGATGTTCCATATCAAACCGCGCGAGATCCTGTGCCCGGATAAATTCAAGAGGCACGGCTAACCGGAAGGGGACCGTACCGCGGGCCGGCGGCGGGACCTAGGCCCCGCCGCCCGGGAAAACGAGGCTGCACGCGAAACCCTGCTCCGTCTTGAACTCCACCTGCGCCCGCAGCTTGCCGTGGGCCAACTTGGTGATGATCTTGAGCCCGAGGTGGCCGTCCCGCTCCATATCGAAGCCGCTCGCGAGGCCTACGCCGTCGTCCGCGACGGTCAGGCGGAGCCGGCCGGCCTCCGCCTTGCGGAGGGTGATCTTGATTTCCCCGTTCCGATCGCCGGGGAACGCGTACTTCAGGGCGTTGGTGATCAGTTCGTTGACGATGAGCCCGCAGTTGATGGCCGTATCGAGCGCTACGCGCGCGCTGTCCATCTCTAGCGCGAGCGTCGGTTGCGTTTCGCCCGGTCCGCGGTTTTTCACCAGACGGTTCGCGAGGTCCTCGATATACCGTTTCAGGTCGATCTGCGAGAGGTCGCCGGTCATGTAGAGGCTGTCGTGCGCGAGGGACATGGATCTGATCCGATCGATGGAAACCGCGTAGGCTTCCCGGAGCCGGGGGTCGCCGATCGCGTTGGCCTGCAGCTTCAGCATGGAGATGATGACGCTCATGTTGTTCTTCGTGCGATGGTAGACTTCGCGCAGGAGGACTTCCTTTTCCGACAGGGATCGCGCGATCCGTTCCTCGGCCTTCTTGCGCTCGGTGATATCCTGCGCGAAGACGGAGAGCCCGAAGGTCCGGTCGCCGCGGCCGAGCCGATTCACGCTCAAGCGGAACACGCGTCCGCTCTCGCCCATCGCGCGTTCTATGGAATAACTCCCCTCGTCGATCGCGCGCCGATAGAGTCCTTTCCACTCCGCCATTTCCTCCGCGGAAGAGAAAAGATCCTCTTGCCCCATGCCGACGGCGGCGGAGACGCCGCGATACCGGGAGAAATAGAGCTGGAAGCTCCGGTTGAAGGTGAGGAGACGGAAATCGTCGGCATCCACCGACCAGATCATATCGGCCGTGCTGTCCATGAGGGTGGACAGGGTCGCCTTCCAATCCTTCAGGGCTTGGTCCGTCTTCTGCAGTTCCTTCCGCGTGAGCGCCGCCTCTACGTAGTCGTTCGACCTGCGGAGGCCGATGACCAAGATCGTCGCGAGCCACGCGTACTCCAGCAAGAACACGAACCGGATCACGCCGATCCCGATGAGGAAGTCCAGGATCTGCGCGGCGAGGATGAAGCCGAGCGAGCAGAGGAGGACCCGCGCTTCCGTGCGGTTTCCCCGGCGGCTATAGGCGATGACGACGAAGAGGAGATAGAGGAGCGCGCAGAAGCCGACGGCCGCGATGGCGACGAGCACGATGCCCCGCTCCACCTCGCGATACACGAAATCCAGGCCGAAGGGCAATGCGATGCGCAAGGTGAACGGCCGGCTCACGACCCAGGTCAGGTCCCCGAGATCGAACAGCTGGCTCAGGAAGGAGAGGACCGCCCAAACCAAGCACGCGACGACGTAGCGCGCCTTGATGAGGCCGGTCACCTCCGCCACGAACCAGAAGAGCGCGAAGCCCGCCAGGGTGCTGGAGATCACCTGGCCTTTGAGCCAGAACACGCTCCGGACCGGGTCGTCGATTCCGTATTCGCCGGCGCAGAAGAGGTTGAAGGCCACGCCGCTGAGGCAGATCAAAATGAAGGCGAAATCGCTCTTCTTTTTCTGCCGCAGGACCCACGCGAACGAATCGCTGAGCGCGAAGGTGAAGCAGATCGACGCGATGATCAACGCGGGAATCGAATATGCCTTCAAAGGCGAAGTCCTCCGCGCCTCGCGAATGGCCGGGTCGTCACGGCGCGCCGTCCTCCGCCAGCGCGGCTCGCCGTTCGCTCAAGGTCAGGAACTCGCCCTCGCGGTTGAAAAATCCGATGTATTTCAAACGGTCCAGATCGGAAACCACCGGAAGATCGGCGGCGATGCCGGCATCTTCCGTCATTTCGACCTGGCCCGAAGCCTTGTCTATGCGGAACAGGACGGAGAACAGCGTGTCCTCGTATTGGATCTGGGCTTCCGCGATCCAGCCCGTTTCCTCTCCGCCGTCCGCCGACGAGACGATCCGCGGCGGCCGAACCTGGGAGCGAAGGTTCTCTAGGAAACTTTCTTCCGGATCCTCGGTCCATTCCAGCTCATCGACGGACTCGACGATCAAGAACCGGCCCTTGTCGCCGTGGACGTTCGTGCAGAAGAACTCCAGATACCGCAACGCGTCGGCGCGCTCCAAACGGAGCAGGTTTTCGTTGACGTCATGGATCACGCCCGATTCGCCGTCCAGGAACCGGGCGGTGCCGGCGCCGATCAGGTAGTACGCGTGGCGGCTCGGCGCGGTCTGGCCGTCCTCGATATCGCACCAGGCGTGACCGGGATAAAACGGCAGCGGGCAGGTCCGTACGACGACCTGTGGGTCGTCCAGGAACGACGCGTTCGTTATTCCGACCAACTCCAGGTGTTCTCTCCGCTCCGGCTCGGCCAGAGTTTTCCAATTGGCCGCCGGTACGGGGTGGAAGATGCGGCTCGCGAGGATGCGCTCGGTGCGCTCGTGGAGGGCCCGGAACCGCGGCGCCGGGGGGAGGGTCTTACGGTAGACCGGGCGGGCGCGGGGCTGGTCCTCGTCCACGAGCGGCCGGCCCGGATAGAAGGGGTTCGATTCGTAGAGGTTCTGGAACGGTCGATCCCGGCGGTAATTCGGTTTACCCGCTATGACCGGCTGGTCGCCGGCGATGTTGAGGATCAACTCATCCCGTTCAAGATCCATGATGACTTCCGGCGCCTTGAAACCGGAGGCCGCGCCCACCGCCTCGGCGGCGAGCCCGGTCGTGGCGCCGAAGTATTGCTGGACCCGGCTGTTGTTGAGGATGGTTTCCCAATCGCCGGGGTACAGGTTGCGGAGCTGGCTCAGGTCTTGCCAGAACGTCCAGATCCGCACGCCGTACCCCCGGAGCAGGGTGATCGCCTGCCGGAGTTGCGGCAGGTGGCCCAACTGGGCGGCCTCGTCCACGAGGAGCAGCGTGGAAAGGTCCGGTTGGGCGCGTCGTCGGGTGATGGCGCTGATGATGGTGCCGATCCAAAGCCGGAGCAATCCGGCGTGGCTTTCCAGCTTATCCGGCGGCAGGGCCAGATAGATCGAAAGGGGGGCGCCCTCGTAGACCTTGTTGAGGTCGAGGTCGGAGGCCGACAAGTGCTCGGACATCTGGCTGCCCTTGAGGAAATCCACTTGGCTGATCGCGAGCGCCCAGTAGCCTCCGAGGGTTTCGTCCGCGGGATTGACGAATAGGCCGGCGAGGCGACGCAGTTCCGGATGGCCCGACGCCTTCCACCGTTCGGCCCGTTGCTTCAAGACCTCCAAGGGAGAGTTCACGAGTTCCCTGACCGCGGGCAAGTTCGCGCGCTCGGAGTCTTCCATGGTCATGACGTCGATGATGGCGGCGGTCAGCATCGCCTTGCCCATGTAGGCCCAGAACGCGTGGTTCGGGTCGCTGTTCGCCGGCGTCCCCGCGATCAGGGTCGCCAAGGTGGCCGCGTCCTCCACGAAACGCTCCGACTCGGGATCGGCGAGGTCGAGGGGATTGAATCGATGCCGTTCCTCCGCGCCGGTTATGCCGAAGGGGTCCAGGAGGATGACCTCCTGGCCGAGTTCCCGCCGCCGCCGCGCGGTGACGGCGTAGTTTTCGCCCTTCGGGTCCACGACGACCACCGGTCCGCGGTACCGGAGCAGCGTGGGGATGATGCAGCCCGTCCCCTTGCCCGCCCCGGTCGGCGCCACCGTCAGGAGGTGGCCCTCCCCCGTATCGAGGATGGGCTCCAGGTACCGCGCCGTCGAACGGCCGGCGGCCCCCTCGGCATCGAAGCCGATGACCGGCCGGCGCCGGCCCGCTTCCAGGGACCAGCCCACCAGGATGCCGTCTTCGCTCAACGTTTCAGGTAACTCGCGCATCGGGACCTCGCTCGGTTTAGTGATCGGTCTTTATCGGTAATGAGCCTCGCCGGCGCGTTCCCCATCCGGGCGCCGCCCCGCGAACGGCGTCGATATCATATAACGCTTTTTGATTACTCGCCTCTGGCTATCCGCTTGTCAAGGAAAAAAATCGGTTGCGTACGCGGGGGCCGAAACCCTGGCCGGTACTCCGCTACCCCGCGCGCGGATCAACTACCCCGCGCGAATCGACAGGAGCGGAAAGGCAGGGTAGAATGATCGGCCTGAGATGAGGGGGAAGATCGTGACGCAGATCGCCTATTTTTCGGGTACCGGGAATTCGCTCATGGTCGCGAAGGAATTGGCCGCTCGCCTGGAAGGCGCGACCTTGGTTCCCATGGTGAAGGCGATCCGGAAAGGACGCGCGGGCGGCGGCGCGGATCGCCTGATCCTGGTCTTCCCGACCTACCTGATGACCCTGCCCCTGCCGGTGCGGCAGTACCTCGGCCTGTTGGACCGGGGAGCGGCGGCCTACGTCGCGGCGGTGGCGACCTGCGAGCGGAAAGGCAACCTGACGGCCCTCACCGTGGCCAGGCTGCTGCGCGCGCGGGGTCTGGAATTGAGCTACCACGCGGAAGTGGAGATGCCGCAGAATTCCCCGACCGGCCTCATGCCGACGAAAGGTGATGCGGGGTGGGCTCGCTCTATCAGGGAAAAGAACACCGACGCCGGATTCCAAGCCGCCCGGGCCTCCATCGCGTCCATCGCGGCCGACCTCGCCGCGGCCAAGCGCGCGGTCGGCGGTCGCGGCTTCGGCGCCGTCATCCTGGAATCGCTCATAAGCGCCGCCTCCAAGAACAACACGTCCCGGCTCGCGTTCTATAGCGATCCGACGTGCACCGGCTGCGGAATTTGCGAACGGATATGCCCGACCGGGCGGATCGCCGTCGCCGACGGGAGGGTCGCCTGGGACCGCGACGAGAAGTGCTACTACTGCTTCGCCTGTTTCAACGCGTGCCCGACCCAATCCATCCTGCTCAAGAACTACGCCCTCAAGGAAGGCCGCTACGTCAACCGGGCCATCGCGGTCCAAGAATTGATCGGCCAGAAATGACGCGGGCCCGCGCGGCCGCACGAAGGACGAAGCGATGACCGAAACGAAACGATTCCAAGCCGGCGGGTTCTGCCTCGCGGTCGGCGCCGCGGCCTTCGCCGTCCACCTCGTCGCGCGGTCCCTGCTCACCGCGGGCGCGGAGGCGACCTCCGCCGCGGCCGGCGGCTTGTGGGTGCCGGTCAACGCGCTCGGATTCGCGGGCGCGGTGTCGGTGCTGCTGGGCTTCCCCGCGCTGCTCGCGCGTACGGCCGGCCGGACCGAGCGTCCCGACGGGGCCGCCTCCTTGGGGCTCGCGCTGATCGCGATAGCCTGGACCTTCTTCGGCGTCTTCCTGAGCCTGTACGCCGCGCTCCTCATGCCGTGGTTCGCGCGCGAGGCGCCGCGGCTCCTCGCGGGCGCGCCCCTCCCCGCCTCGTTCCTCGTCGCCTTCCTCGCCGCGCTGCTGCTCTGGGCCGCGGGCGCGGTCCTGCTGGCCGTCCCCTTCCTGCGCGGTCGGCTCCGGCCGTCCTGGGTCGGCTACCTCGCGGTCCTCTCCGGCCTGTGGATGATCCTCGGGAACCTCGTCCTCGCGCCGAGCGGCCCCGCGGAAAACCTCGCGCTCAACCTGATCTCCAACCTGGGCCCCGTGCCGCTCCTGGCCGGCCTCGCGTTCCTCGGTCTCCGTCCCGCGCCGGAGACCGAGCGCCCCGGGCCCTAGCCGGCAAGCCCCTGGCCTGCCGCGTCCTAGCGCGCCGAGCCTCCGGACCGGGACTCGTTCCAGGCCCGTTCGAGCGTCTCCGCGACGACCTTGGCGGGCTGCGCGCCCGAGAGGCCGTACTTCCCGTCAAAAACCATGAACGGCACCCCGCGGACGCCGAGCCGGCGCGCCGCCTCGATGTCGGCTTCCACCGCGTCGGCGTAGGCCGTGCCCTGCAGGACCGCGCGGGCTACGTCGGCCGGAATCCCCGCTTCGGCGGCCAAGCCGATCAAGGCCTCGGCGTCGGCCAAGTTGCCGCCTTCCGTGAAGTAAAAACGGAACAGGCGCTCCCCCAAGCGGGTCTGGACGGCGTGGGCGGCGGCCAGATGGTTCAAGCGGTGCGCGTTGAACGTATTCACGTACGCGGTCCGTTCGATATGGTATTCCAGGCCGTCGGCCGCGGCGATCGCGCTCACCCGGTCGTTCATCGCCGCGGCCTCTTCCAGGCTCACCCCGTACTTCTCGGCGAGCATCTCGTTGACGGTTCGCTCGGGCGTATCGGGAGCGTCCGGATCGAGCTGGAAACTGCGCCAGACCACCTCCACCTCGTCCCCGTGGGCGAAGGAAGAGAGGGCGGCCGCGAGGCGCCGCTCGCCGATATAGCACCAGGGGCAGACGAGGTCCGCCCATATTTCGACTTTCATACATTCAAGAATACGAATGAACGCGGCGGCGGGCAAATCCTAGGCGGGACGCGTCACCGAGTCGCGGATCACGAGCCGTACGGGCAGGCGCACGTTCGCCTCCTGCACGGGTTCATCCTTGATGATCTTCATGAGGAGGGACACGGCGCAGCGGCCTTTCTCGGCCACGTCCTGATGGACCGTGGTTAGGCGCGGACTCACCAGCCGGGCGAAGATGTTGTCGTCGAAGCCGGCGACCGAGAGGCGCCGCGGCACCTCCACCCCGCGGTCCGCGAAAAAATTGATCGCGTCCGCGGCGTAGTAGTCGGCGGAGAAGAAGAGCGCGGTGAAGGGCATCGGATCGGCGATCAGGCTGCGGTAGAGCTCCTGCCGCGCTTCCCGGTTCCGCGACAGCGGGAGGAAGTTCCCGTCCCCCGCGGGCAGTCCCGCCTCGTCCATCGCCTGCCGGAAGCCGCTGAAGCGCACGTGGTCGTTGCCGGGAAAATCCTGCGTGCTCGCGAGGAAGGCGATCCGCGCGTGGCCCGCCGAGATCAGGTACCTTCCCATCTCGTAGGCGCCCCGACGGTCCTCCAGGCCAATGTTGTGGTAGGACTGCCCGTCATCCTCGAAATAGCAATCGATGAAGACGACGGGCGTCTCGATGCTCTTCCGGATGGTGCTGCAGGCCTCGCCCGGAACCCACAGGAGGATGAGGCCGTCGAGCTTCCAGGTGGCGGCGAGGGCGAACACCTCGTCCAGGTCGGCGGTCGTGTGGATCATCATGAAGTACCCGCTCGCCCGGATCTCCTCCTCTATGACGCCGAGGATGGTGGACGTGAAGGGATCCTCCAGGACGGTCTCGTCGCTCCGCGCCTCCATGAACATGATGACGCCGATGATGCGCGAGGCGCTGTGCGCGAGGATGATCGCGCCCATGTTGGGCGCGTATTTTTCTTGCTTGAGGATCGAGCGGACCTTCTCCAGGGTGGCGGGGGAGACTTTCCCGGTATTCCCGTGCAGGACGTTGGATACCGTGGTCGGGCTCACGCCCGCCATCTGCGCGATCTGCTTGATCGTTGCCATAGCTGCCTATCGCAGATAGCCGAGCCACCTGCTCTGTTGGTCTATCATCCGGTCCACCATGGGCTCTATCTGCGAGGCCTGGTGCACGACCGGGTTCGCGAGCATGGCCTGGATCACGAGCGATTTATCCTTGCGGATGATCGCTTCGGCGGTCAGATCATACACGCCGCAATAGGCGCGGAGCAAGGACAGGTAGCCCTTCGGCACGCCGCGGATCGGTACGCCGGTGAGGCCGCGCGTGTCGACGATCGCCGGAACCTCCACCGCGATCCAGGACGGCAGGTCCTCGATGAGGCCCTCGTTCGGCAGGTTCACCGCCGATTCCTCAAAGCCCGCGTCGCCGAGGATGCCGTCGATGATGGGGACCACCCGTTCCGCGGTGCGCAGCTCGATTTCGGTCCGCGGATTCTGCAGTAGCATGATCTTGTAGACGTCGTAGAAATCGAGGATGCCGCGGTGGTCGGCGACGTCCCAGGCCCAGCCGAGGTACTCGCCGAAATGGCTGTCGGTCGTGATGGGCAGGAGGCCGTAATGCTCCAGCATGAATTTCACGATCTTGCGGTCGGCCCACTCGTACCGGCTCTTCTTCCGCGCGCCGCCCTTATCGAACTGCTCCGACTCGTCCAGCTTTCCCGTCTCGCGCCAGGCGTCCAGCATGTCGCTGTAGCCGCTCTCGTGGAGGAAGAACGCCTCCGCCTTCTCCCGCACCGCCGGGTACAGGTCCGCGCCGTTGCGCTTGTCTTTCGCTTCCAGCATGCAGCTGAAGTGGTTGAGGCCCGCGGCCTTGAAGTAGATATCCTCGAGCTTCATGTCGAGCATGCGGGGCAGCCACCGCGAGAGCCAGCCGATCTCATGGCACATGCCGATGAACTTGGCCTCCGGGTACGCGCGCTTGACCGTGGTGCAGATGGCCGTCATCGGGTTGGAATAGTTGAAGATCCAGGCGTTCGGGCAGATCTCCACCGCGTCCTTCACGATGTCCAGGATCACCGGGACGATGCGGAGCGCGTGGAAGACGCCGCCCGGTCCGCCGTTCTCGCCGTACACCTGGTGCACGCCGTACTGGAGCGGAATCTTCCAGTCCTCATCCCAGAGCTGGAAGCGGTTCCCCACCTCGATGGACGAAATGATGAAGTCGGCTCCCTTGAACGCGGCCCTACGGTCCGTGGTCGCGTTGACCGTGTATTTGAGTCCGTTCTTCTCGATGAACTCCCGCGCGACCCGCAACACGACGTCCAGCGCCTGCGCGTTGATATCGAGCAGGGTGATCTCGCTCCCCGCGAGCTTCGCGCTGTTGAAAATGTCTCCGAGCGTACCGCAGCCGAACTGGGCGCTGCCGGCTCCTACCAAAACGATCTTCATGTTTCCTCCGCGTTATTTTATGGAACCTTCGACCATTCCTTTGATGATGTAGCGTTGCGCGAACAAGTAGAGCACGATCACGGGCAGCATCGCGATCAGGGTCGAGGTCAGGATCAGATCCCACTGCTTGAGGTACGCCCCCGCGAAGGCCGTGACGGCGATCGGTATGGTCTGGACGATGCCGTTGGAGCCGAGGACCAGGAGGGGCAGCAGGTAATCGTTCCAGATCCAGATGCCGTTCAGGATGAGGACCGTGACGATGATGGGTTGGAGCAAGGGAAAGACGATCTCGAAGAAGGTACGCTCGCGGGTGCAGCCGTCGATGGTGGCGGACTCCTCCAGCTCGTACGGGATGTTCTTGATGAAGCCGTGGAAGACGAACACCGAGAGCGGGCAACCGAAGCCGAGGTACGCGAACACGATCCCGGGGACGGTGCCGAGCATCTTGAAGCCGAAGACGTTGCCGAGGACGCGCATCCAGCGGACGAGCGGATACATGAGGACCTGGAACGGGATCACCATGGCCGCGACGAACGCCATGAACAGCGCCGTGGACCAGGCTGTCTTGTTCCGCACGAGCACCCACGCGCACATGGAGGAGAAGAGCACGATCACGACGAGCGAGAAGAAGGTGATGACCGCGCTGTCCACGAAGGCGCCCGGATAATCGACCGTCGGATTGTTGAAGATGAGGCCGACGTTCGTGAAGAGCTGGCCCCAATCGGAGGGCAGGGCTATCGCGTTGAAGATGATTTCCTTGGACGTCTTCGCGGAATTGAGGACGACCATGGCGAACGGGATCATGAACAGGACGAAGAGGAGGATCGTCGCCGCTTCCAGGACGACGCGGCCGGGCTTTACCCCGTTCCTCTTCATGAGCGCGCGGCGTTTCGCTTCCATCACATTTCCACCTCTTTCTTCTTGCTCATGTACACCTGGACGAGCGAGACGATGACCAGGGCGACGAAGAGGACGACGGCCTTGGCCTGCGCCTCCGCCATCCGGTTCGCCGTCGCGGTATTGAAGATATTCATGGCGAGCAGCTGGCTCGCCTTCACCGGAGAATCCAGGAAGCGGGTGGCGGGCCCGCCGTTGGTGAGCGTCAGGTTCATGTCGAATTGCTTGAACGAGGTCGTCAGGGTAAGGAAGAGCGAGATGGTGAACGCGTTCGCCATCATCGGGATGAGGATGCGGAAGATCCGCGTGGGGTATTTCGCGCCGTCGACGCTGGCCGCCTCCATGATGGAGGCGGGGATGCTCTGGATCGAGGCGACGTAGATCAGCATGATGTAGCCGGCGTATTGCCAGGTGTTCACCGCCGACATGGTCCAGATGACGGTGGCGGGATTGCTCAGGAAGGATGCCTGGAGGAGCGGGATCGACAGGTTCTTGCCGATCGCGACCAGGATGCTGTTCAGGATGAATTGCCAGATGTAGCCCAGGACGATGCCGCCGATGAGGTACGGCACGAAGAAGCCCGCGCGGTAGAAGTTGCGCAGGCGGAGGTTGCTCGTCACGATGAGCGAGAGGATGAAGCTCACCACGTTGACGAAGACGATATTGATGACCGTATAGGCGACGGTGATCAGGAACGAATAGAGGAAATCGGGAACCGAGAACAAGTTGACGAAATTCTTGAGTCCCACGAAGTTGACCGCATTGTTCACGCCGTTCCAATCGGTCATGGAATAGTAGAGGCCGAAAAAGAACGGCACGAGGATGATCATCGTAAAGGCGACGACGCACGGCGCGACGAAGATCACGTTGACGACGGTGTTTCGCTTCATTGGTTCGCTCCCGAAGATGGTACGGGTTACCGGGAAATCGGGGGCGCGGTCTACCCCGGCCCCCCGTGGGAACAT
>JAEXTK010000071.1 GCA_023406985.1 Spirochaetota bacterium
CCCCCCCCCACGCCGGGCGGGGCGCCCCCGCCCCCGGGGGGGGACGGAACCGGGCGAAGGCCTCTTCGATCTTGAGGTAGGCGCGGGAGGGCGACTGGGCGGGCAAGGGGATATCGGGAACGTTTCCCGGAGCATCCACCATGTATTCGGCGTGTACGTGCCGGCCGAGGAAGAGATGGAAGTCGTCCACCCAAATCAGGTCGTATACCGTTTCGCCCACGCGGGGCGGACGGGCCGGCGCACGGAGGTCCGGCGCACGGTTCCCGATCGATGGCCTGCCGGCCGACGCTACCTCCGCCGGGAGTTCAGCCGGCGAAATGTCCAACGCGGCGATATGCGCGTTGCGGACGAAGCCCTCCGGCTCTTCGCCGGGGATGTGGAGGTCCCGGTCGAAGCGATGCAGGGGCGCCCCCCGCGGAACGAGGGCGAGCAGGGCGGGGAGCTCGACGGGAGCCTTGGCTTGACCGAGCGCTTCCCCCCAGAGGCGCGTGAAAATTCCCTTCCGGAGGACGAGCGGCGCGCCGGCGTCGGACTCTTCCTTGAACGTGACGAAGCCGGGGCGGGAGAACGCGAACCGGAGCCGCGGGAACTCCGCGCCGACTTCCGCCTTGACCGCTTTCTCCGCTCCCGTCTGGCAGGTGGCGAAATAGAACCGTGCACTCACCCCGTCATCATGGCAGCGATCGCGCGTCGAGGCAACGGGCGCGGCCCGGCTTTTCGCTTGACGGGAGCCGCGGCCCGACGTAGGCTACAAGCCCATGGACAGCCTCAGCTCGATCTTCCGCGAAACCTACGGCGGCGCGCCGACGGGTCGCGTGCGTTCCCCTCTTCGCGTCTGCCCGCTCGGGGCCCACGTCGACCACCAGGGAGGGCTCGTGACGGGCATGGCCCTGGACGTGAACGTAGACCTGGTCTACGAGCGCGACGACGAAGGATTCGTGCGCGTACAGAGCCTGGACTTCCCCGACGAGGAATACTTCAGCCTTGACCATGTCCCCGACATGGTGCCGGGGTCGTGGGGGAACTATATCCGGGGCGCGGTCCTCTCCCTCTCCCGGACCTACAAGCTCCGGAAGGGGTTCCGCGGCATCGTGCGCGGCAGGCTGCCGATGGGCGGCCTCTCTTCCTCCGCGGCGGTCACGACCGCCTACCTCCTCGCGCTCTGCGACGTCAACGGCATCGAGTGCTCCAAAGAGGACCTGATCCAGTTCAGCCACTGGGTGGAGAAGGGCTTCATCGGCCTCAACAACGGGATCCTGGACCAATCGGCGAACGTCCTCAGCCGCGACGGCTACCTCATGACCATGGACTGCGCGACGAACGAGTGGGATCTCGTGGAGAAGAGCCCGTCCATGCGGGAGTTCGAGGTGGTCATCGTCAACTCGGGCTTCACCAAGGCCCTCATCAGCACCGACTACAACAACCGCGTGGACGAGTGCCGGATCGCGGCCTCCATCCTGGAGGAGTGCGCGCGCGGCAAGCCCTCGGCCTACAAGGACGCGCGGCTCGGGAACCTCAGCCACGAGGACTGGGAGCAGTACCGCGACCGCCTGCCGGGCCGCTTCGGTCGCCGCGCGCGCCATTTCTTCACGGAGAACGCGCGCGTCCGCTCCGGCATCGACGCCTGGAAGCGGGGGGATATCGAGGCGTTCGGAAAGCTCATGATCGAGTCGGGGAACAGCTCGGTGCACGATTACGAGTGCGGCTGCCCCGAGCTCATCACCATCTTCGAGACGCTTAAGGAATCGCCGGGCGTCTGGGGCGCGCGCTTCAGCGGCGCAGGGTACCGCGGCTGCTGCATCGGCCTCGTGGATCCCGCGTACCGGGCGGAGATCGAGGCGCGGGTGGCTGCGGTCTATCCCAAGAAGCATCCGGAATACGCGGACAAGTACAAGGTCTATTTCTGCAAGACCGCGGACGGGGCGGCCGTCGTCTCCCCCTGCGGCGGGAGTTCCGACCGATGAAATGCGTACTTCTGGCCGCCGGTTACGCGACGCGGCTCTATCCCCTCACGCGCGACCTGCCCAAGGGCCTCCTGGAAGTGGGCGGCCGAACCATCCTCGACCGGATCTTCGATAAGATAGAGAAGGTCGAGGAGATCGACGAGATCGTCCTGGTGACGAACGCGCGCTTCTACGGCCGCTTCCAGGAATTCCTGGCCCGGCGCGCTTCGCCGAAGAAAACGCGGTGCCTCAACGACGGCACCACCGACAACGAGAACCGGCTCGGCGCCCTCGCCGACCTGCGCCTGGCCGTGACCGAGCTCGGGATCGACGGGGACCTCATGGTGCTCGCCGCCGACAACCTCTTCGAATTCGACCTTTCCGACTTCGTCGCCTTCTTCCGGCGGATGGGCACCGACTGCATCACGACCCACGTCCTCCCCGACGTGGACGAGCTCAGGCGGACCGGCGTCATCGAACTCTCCGACGACGGGCGGGTCCTCTCCTTCGAGGAGAAACCCGCCGAGCCGAAATCCCAATTCGCCGTCCCGCCGTTCTACCTCTACACGCGCGCTACCTTGCCCCTCATCGGCGAGTACCTCGCGTCGGGCGAGAACCCCGACGCGCCCGGCCACTTCATCCCCTGGCTCATCGGCCGCAAGCCGGTGTACGCCTACCTGTTCACCGGGCTCCGCTACGATATCGGCGACCTCGCGAGCTACCGGGAAGCGCAGCGGATATTCGAGGGGCGCTAAGGGCGGGAGTCCGCGCGGGTCACCCCGGCTCCGCGGAGATCTCCAGCAGGGTCACGCCGAAGGGCTCCACCGACGTCGACCATTCCGCGTAACCTCCCGCGGCGGGAAGGCGAACGACCGTAGTCTCCAACTCCATCCGCCGACGCAGGGCCTCCACGTCCGCGGGCCGCAGGTGGACCGGCGCGCCCATGGCGCCCCACGCGTCGTACGCGCAGCCGCGGCCGCGATCGAAACGCGTCGACTGGATGCGGACGGTCCTGCCGGATCCCTGCAGGCGTAGGTCGAAATCCCTCGGCGGCTTCAGATCGAAGAGGTCGTAAATCGCTCCGGGCGCGGCCGCGCCCAGGAGCCGGCTGTCGTTGGCGTGCGGCGAATAGTGGCAGTAGTTCCAGAGGAGGATGGCCACGGTCCCGTCGGCGCGGCGCGTGACCGCGTAGGAATCCCCTTCTCCCAGGACCTCCTCGCCCAGGCGGGAGAGGAACCAATAACCGTGGTAGGACGCTTTCTTGAGCCCCTGGATGTTGACCATGCCGAAGCCGCCGTGGAAGGGCGTATCGCCCTGGCGGCATTCCTCGAAAATATCGCTCACGGTCCAAAAAGACAGCGAGTCCATGAGGCCCCGCGCCCGCCAGTTGTTCTCCACGATGAAGGAGGCCAGGAACGCCGTATCGTGGACCGGGTCCCGCGGGCTCGGGCTGGAACTCCACTCGGTATAGTGGCGTTCCGCGTCGGGATAGGCCGACCCTTTCAGCAAGGTTTCGCAACCCCGGAGGTCCGTCAACAGGCGATCCGGCCCATCCCAGATCATGTAGCCCTTTCCGTCGGGGTCCACGGGGTACCGGGTCGGGTAGGGATGGGTGGAAAAGAAATCCACGGGCAAGGAACGCTCCGCGCAGGCGGCGAGGAATCGTTCCCCCCAGGGCGGCACGCCGGGCTTGTCCCCGAAGCCGGCGCTGGCGGGCCCCCCGACGCGAAGGTCGGCGTCGACCTTCTTGATCGCCCGGGCCGACCGCCCGTAGAGCTCCACGTACGCGTCGAAATCCGCGTCCTTCCAAAAAACGGTGAGATCGGGCTCGTTCCATATCTCGAAGTACCAGCGGCGCACCTCAGCGATGCCGTAGCGCTCCACGACGTGGCGGACGAAGTTCTCGACGAGCCATTCCCAACGGCCCCAGTCTTTCGGAGGCGTGATGTTGCCCTTCCACCAAAACACGGTGGCCTCGCCGCTCGCGAGGTCGTAGGGCATGAAGCCGAGCTCCACGAAGGGGCGGATGCCGATGGACAGCCAGTGGTCGTAGACCAGATCGACGTACTGCCAGTTGAGGATGGGCTCGCCCCCTTCCTCGCGGTACACCATCATGTCTTCGTGGAAGAGGCCGTGCATGCGGAGGTAGCCGAAGGGGAACTCCCGCTGCGCCATCTCCAGGTGCTTCTGGAAATCGGCCCGAAGCGCCTCGGCCACCCGGCCGCCGCCGACGCATACCTTCCAATGCGGGACGAAGGGTTCTCCCGGCGCCCGTACATCGACATCGATCGTCATCCGTAACTCCTATTCGTTCCGCGGCTCTGCGCCGGCCGCGATCCCGTCCACCTGGTTCGACATGTCCGCGGCCGCGGCTCAGTCCCGCCGAAAGCGCATGAAGGCGAAGTCGGCGTACCCGCCGGCGGCGACGGTCCCGTAGCTGAAGAGGGCTGCCCGATATCCGACGAAGTGGTCCAATCGAAACACCATGGCCAGCGGCTCCCCGATGTTTCTCCACGCGACGCCGTCCGCGGAGTAGGCGAAGGTGGCGAGGTCCCTCCCGTCGCGGAAATCGAAGCGAACCTCCAAGAAGACCGTCGGCGAGGCGAGGGGCGCCGACTCGACAATCCGTTCCTCGCCTCGCTCGCCGGCGACCATCACCACCCGCCGTTCGCCGTCCGCAACGGATACGCCGACGTAGCCGAAGCGGGATTGGAAGGCCGCGAGGCCCGCGAAGTCGCCCGGCCGCATGCCCGCGGGATCCAACTCGGCGCTGAAGACGCACGCCGGCCCGAGCGTCCGTTGGGTCAAGGTATTCCGCGCGCGTTCCAGGCCGCCCGCGACGGAACCGTTCACGAGCCTGAGGAAGCCGGGACGCGCGGTGACGGACCAGAAGCGGTTATCCGGATTGTGGTTCCATTGCCAGACCGGCGCAAGGGCCTCCGTCGCGTAGTCGAACTCGTCGCTCGCGACGAAGGGGGCGGCGGGCCGCGGCCGATAGGGGACTTCGAATTCCCGGGGTACTTTTCCGGCTCTGCCGAGCGCGGGCCAACCGTCTTCCCAGGAAACCGGGAGGAGGACCGGACAGCGACCCAGCGCGCCCCTATCCTGGAAGAGCATCGCGTACCAGTCTCCGTCCGCCTGGAACAGGCCTCCCTGGGCGACGCCGGCGTTCCCGTACCCCAGGTCGTCGTCCAGGACGACCCTGCCCTCGTAGGCGCCGAACAGGGAGTCGCTCCGGTAACACCATTGGATGCGCCGTCCCGGCGGCGATGCGGGCCACTGGATGAGCAGCAAGTAATAGACGCCGCCTATCCGGTGCATATGGCTACCCTCGCAGTCGAGGCCCTCTACGCGGGGCGTTTCCACGAGGACGCGGTCCGCGCCGCCCTCCTTGTAGGCCATGGCGTCGCTCGTGAGTTCCCGGATACGGATGGAGCCGTTGCCGTACACCAGGTAGGTCCCGCCGTCATCGAAGAGCAGGGAAGGGTCGTGGTGCGCTCCGGGGAGGATGGAGCGTTCCCAAGGGCCCGCCTCGATATTCCGCGTGCGGTAGACGAAGGTCCTCCCGGCGTCGTTGCTGTTGAAGCAGACATAGAAGTATCCGTCGTGGTAGCGGAGGCTCGTCGCCCACGATCCTTTACCGTAGATGTCGGCTCCCCCCGAAAGATCGTGCGCCGGATTGTCCAGGAAAGTCGAATAGACGTGGGAAGCGATCTCCCAATGCGCCAGGTCGTAGGATCGCAGGATCGGGATGCCCGGCATGAAATGCATGGAAGTCGTCGTCATGTAGAAGGTACCGTTCCGGTACAGGACCGACGGATCCGGGAAATCGGCCTCGATGATCGGATTGCCGACTATGGTCCGTTCCATGGAAAACCTCCGAAGCCGCGAAAAGCTCCCGTAGTATATCCCGTGATTCCCTTGTCGGATGATAGAATCTTCCCATGAGCTTCGGCGGCACCTTGCTCCAGGTCGGCGGCGTCCTCATCGTCATCCAAGGGGTAGCTCTGTCCCTCCTCGTCGCTTCGCGGCGGAAAAACCCCGGAAACGTCCCCCTGGCGGTCCTCCTGGGGCTCCTCGCGATCCACGGGCTCGGCCTCGTTTCTTGGGTCGGCCCCGCGCCGCTCTTTCCGCCCGCGGCGGTGGCCCTGATCGGCGTGGAGATTCTGCTCTACGGGCCCCTCCTCTGGCGCTATTCGTGGCAGGCTTTCCATCGGGGCGTGGAACCGCGTCTCCCCTACGCGATCCATTTCGTTCCCGCGCTCGCGGTGTGGACGGCGTACGGCCTATCGCTCCTGGTTCTGGGCCCGGCGGAGTTCAACCGGATCGCGGCCGAGGCCATGGCGGGCGGCGGCCCCTCTTGGGTGAAGGCCGTGGAGGCGCTCAAGCTCGGCCAGGGCCTCTCGTACGGCGCCGCGATCGCCCTCCTCTGGTACCGCAATCGCGCGGGCTTGCGGCGTTGGGCGGACCGCAAGAGCCGGATACGGTGGTTACGGGCCCTGGCCGTCACCTTCCTGGCCAACTGGCTCCTCGCCTCCGCGGGAAACGTCCTTCGCTGGGTCTTCCCAGCGGGCTCGGCCATCGCGACGCTCGCCATCCTGGTCCAAGCCGCGGCCATCCTGGCCTTCCTCTATGTCGCGGCTTTTTTCGCCCTCCGCTTCCCTTCCGTCCTGGAACCGAAGGACGCACGGGAGGCGATCCGCCGGACCCTCAACCTCAGCGAGGATTTCGCGGACGAGACCCTCTCCCGCTTGGAGAAAGCGCGGGCTTCGGGCGCCTTCTCCGATCCGGACCTCGATCTCGGCCGCCTGGCCCGGCGGCTCGGACTCCACTCCAACGCCCTCTCGTTCATCGTGAACGACCGGCTCGGTATGGGATTCCGCGAGTACCTCAACGCCGCGCGGCTCGACGCTTTCCTGGAAGCGCGGAAGGCGGGCTCATCGCGCAGCCTCTTGGAAGACGCCCTGGATGCCGGCTTCGCGTCCAAAACGAGCTTCCTCCGCGCGTTCCGCGCCCGCTACGGTACGACGCCCTCGGAGTATCTGGATCGAACGGGCCGCGGGTCCCACTTTTCATAGCGGGGCGAAGCGCGAGCGGTCCCCGCGCCATGATTCCTCCATCACGAGGAGGAAACATGCTGTTTCGATTTTTGAAAATCTTCGCGTTCAGCGCGGGCGTCCTGATCGCCGCGGCGGTCGTCGCGGTCGGCGTTCTGTATCTGGCTACGTCCGGTTCCTGGCGCGTTCCCGCGACCACCGCGTACGACCCGAGCCTCCCGGTCATCGAGGCTGCGGGATATCGTTTTCATGGAGAGATCCGGGGCGGTCCGGCTTCGCCGGTCGTCATCGTCCTCCACGGCGGTCCCGGCAACGACTATCGATACCTCCTGGACCTCGCGTCGCTCGCGGATACGTACCGCGTGGTGTTCTACGATCAGCGGGGGGCGGGGCTTTCGCCGCGGGCGGATGCGGCGGAGTTGACCCTGGATCGAATGGTGAACGACTTGGACGCCATCGGGAACCTCGTCTCGCCCGGGCAGCCCTTCGCCATCGTCGGCCACAGCTGGGGCGCCATGCTCGCCGCGGCCTACATCGGCGGACACCCGGACCGCGTGGAGCGCGCGGTGTTCGCCGAACCCGGTTTCTTCACCCACGAAGATATGCGGACCTTCGCGGCCAAGACCGGCCTCGGCGGTTTCCCGAAGGCGTCGCTCTGGGGGCCCTTCCTCGCGTCGTGGGGGCGGAGTCTCCACGTCTCGGGGCCGGACGGACAGGAGTCGGCCGACTTCTTCATGGGCGATCTCATGGCGACGGCGACTCCGGACCATCCCCTGGCCGGCTACTATCCCGGCCGCGACGTGCGGCGGGCGAGCCTCGCCTCGTGGCGCTTCGGTTCCCGAGCGAACGCGGCGGTGCAGGCCTCGGGCCTCGGCAGCGATGGGCGGCTCCGCGACCTCGCGGCGGGGGTGGAGGGCTGGAAGGGCAGGGCCCTCTTCCTCTCGGGCAGCGAGAACGCCATCGTCGGCCCGGAATGGCAGTTGGAGCGCACCCTGCCGCGTTTCGCTCGGGCGGAACTCGTCGTCATCCAGGGCGCGGGCCACACCATGATCGGGGAAAAGCCCGCGGAGTCGTTGGCGGCGATCAGGGAATTCCTCGGCCGGCCGAGAGATCGCGGATGACCGGGGATGCAGGTGCGGCGCCTATCGATTCGCCCTTTGCACGAGGGAAA
Source organism: Spirochaetota bacterium (assembly GCA_023406985.1). GTDB lineage: Bacteria > Spirochaetota > Spirochaetia > Treponematales > Breznakiellaceae > JAEXTK01. Next base: position 8,172 of record JAEXTK010000071.1, read on the forward strand.
CGATCGCGAGGGTAGCGAGACCGGCGACCACGAGGGCCATTGAGGCGAGGATGAGGACGTACTTCGCGGTGGACATGAAGGATGCGACCGTAGCCAGGGGCCCCGCGGCCGCGAGTCCGCCGTTCGCGATGCCGCGGAAAATCACGTTCTCCGCCTCATCGGCCGCGGCGCCGAATACGCCGATTAGGCCGAGCCAGCGGAGGGCAGGTCGAGCGGGAAAGAGCCGCCGGGCCATCCAGCCGAGGCAACCGAGATAGAAGACGCCGTAGGCGGCCGCGAACAAGAAATCCAGGGCGTTCATGACGAGGTAGGCCGCGCGCCCTGCCTCGCCGAGGGCGGCGAACCGGGCCGCCAGGGCTTCGCTCGGGTACGCGACCATGAAGTCGGGGATGATCGCCCCGCCGGCCGCGGCCGTCACGGCGGCGGCGCCGATCCATCGTCCGTTGATGATGATCGCGAGCGTGACGGTCAGGGTGCCCGTGAGCGCCGTGACCGCGCCGGAAAAGAAGCCTCGTTTCTCCATGGTAGTCTCCATGCGTCTATCCCCGTACCCGTGGCCTGCGTATAATACGAATATATGCTCGCATTATATACGAGCTTTTACTCGCATTGTCAAGGAGAACCCATGCGGAAAGAGCCGGCGCAAAAGAGGAGCGCCCTCATGGTGGAGCGCATCCTCGCCGAGGCGGCGAGGATCCTGGAGGAGGACGGCATCGCGGGCCTCACGACGAACCGCGTGGCCGTCGGCGCGGGAATATCCGTCGGCTCGCTCTATCAGTATTTCTCGAGTAAGGAAGACATCGTGCGCGCCCTCGCCGCAGGGTACGCGGCGGAGATCACCGCCCTCTACGACAAGCTGTTCGCGGAAGAAAACCGGGCGCTGCCCATTGAAGAACTCGTCGCCCGGCTCCTCGACGAAGGTCTCGCGATCAACGGACGCAGGTCGGCCCTGAAGCGGTTCCTCCTCTCCAGCGATGCTCCGAGCCCTGCCCGCGCGACGCTGGATGAGGCCTCCGCCGCCATCCGCGGAAGGATCGTGCGTTTCATCAAGGAACGGACGGGCGGGCGGATCGGTGAGGCCGACGCGGACCGATGCTTCCGCGTCACGATATCCCTCGTGAAGGCCCTGGCAGGGGCCCTCTCCGATTCCGGGGGCCATGACGAGGAGATCGTCGCCGCGTACCGCGTCATCATCGGCCAATACTGGAGACGCGAGCTCGCCGAGTGAGTTCGCCGAGCGGGTTTGCCTAGTGAACTCGCCGAGCGGGCTCGCCGAACGGGTGGTCCCCCGGCGGTTCGGGGCGCGGCCTATCATTCCAGCACCAACAAGCGGCCGAACGAGAGGAACCGCGCATCGTCCGATGCGTAGCTACGTTCGGTCACGCCGTTTATCCCCTCCTCCGGTTTGGAGGTCGCGTCGATGAAGTAGATCCGGCCCTCGGCTTCTTTCACGAACAGGGCCATATGCGACGGCGCTGCAGGATCGTCGCCCATGAACGCCAGATCGCCGGGGCGGGGGCTCGTCGTCCCGCGCGTCCACGTCCTGAAGAAATCGATCACGGCGGCATCATCGAACGGCAGCGCGTACGGCGTTCCATGGACGGCGTAACCGTAACAATTGACGACCAGGCCCGAGCAGTCGATGCCGATGGTCCGTAGGCGGTCCTGCCCGCCGGAGACGTACTCGGTATCTTCATCGACATACTGATACGCGTAGCGAAGCGCCTCCGCGGCTGTGGAATCGGGAGCTTCGACCAGGGCGCCGTCAGATTCGCCGCCGAACAGAGCACAGCCGAAGAGCAGGAGGGACAGAGCAGATAGAAGGAGAAAGAGCGCAGCAGAGCACGACCCCTTGCGTGTCGCGTTCATATTCGGTCGGCGCGGCATCGGTCCCTCGCTACCGACAGTATAGCGCTTTAGAGGGACAGAGCATTTTCTAGCCGCGATAGAAGCGCCGAGCTCGACCGACCCGTATTGCCGGCATGAGAAAGCCAAGGGAATTGCTTGATCAGGCGAAATACCACGTGACCGCGCGGGCGAACCGGAAAGAAATGATATTGGATTCGCCTCGGATGAAGACCTTATTCCTTGATATCGTCGCGAAAGCGAAGAAGAGGTATACGTTCCGGATCGAAAACTTTACCGTGATGGGAAATCATTTCCATCTGATCATTCAACCAGGGAAAGGCGTAAGTTTGTCTCGAATAATGCAATGGATCCTGAGCGTTTTCGCCCAGGCCTACAACAGGCTCCATGGCTTGATCGGACACGTTTGGGGAGAGCGTTTCTTTTCTAGGATCTTAAGGGCGGCCTTTGACTATCGTTTCGCCTTCGATTATATCGATGAGAATCCGGTAAAAGCAGGACTCGTCAATTTTTCCGGAGATTGGCGTTTTGGCGGTCTTCATTTTAGGAGAAGGGGCATACGAGAGATCATCGACCCGTTACCGGCATATTCCGCGTTACTCGTTCCTCGACATGGGCAGTTGTTGCTCGCGTATCGCGCCGTGACCGGGGCCTCCCCTAGGCCTCTCTGATCATTCCGCTCCCCTGAGCCGATTCCGCCGCCACTTCACCATCCGCACGATGAGGTCTTTGGGGAGGGGTTGCCCGTTCGGGAACTGGACGGAGCCCTTCCCCTGCTTGTACGGGGCGAGTTCGGCAGCGAAGGCCTCGATGGTTTCCGGGGCGGGGTAGAAACCCACGTGATGCGCATAACCCGCGATCATGATCTGCGCGTCTCGCTTCCCGCCGCCAACGAGCGCGAAGGCGGGGATGTCGTAGTTGAAGAGGAGTTCCGCGTCCGGGGCGGCCTCCAGGATATAGGCCTTGAGGAGGGCGAGGGCGGCTCGCGTTTCCTCAGCCTGATCGGCTATGTAGTCGTCTACCGTCGCGTAGAGTTTCTTTTCCCTCATGATGGTTCGAATATACCCCCTTTCCCTCGTCGCTCCACGCCCTGCGGGCAGCGGCAACCCCTACACCGTAGGGTACCAGGACGGTTGCTAATTTATGTCTAAATTACTAAGCTTTATGACGCACAACCGTAAGGGGGTGCGGAGGGATAGCGGCATGGACCTGGCGTTCGACGAATTGCGGCCATCCGACTTCTCCTTCATTGAGCACGTCTGGCGGAGCCATAGCGAAGCGGCGGGGCGGTTCATCTCGATGGCGGATATCCACTGCGGGATCGTCGTCTCGAACGTGCACGGGAAGCTCTGGGTGACGTTCCGCGGACCCGAGACGGCCTGGTCTTCCGCCGTCGTCCCCCCGGACGCGGAGTGGCTCGGAATCGTTTTGAGGCCCGGGGTTTACCTGAGCGTCATGCCGCCGGCCCAGGTGATGGACCGGCGGGACCTGACGTTCCCTGGTTCGCGCCGCCGCGGATTCGCGTTCGCGGGCATGAGCGTGGAAGTCCCTAACTTCTCCAACGCCGAAGACCTCGTGCGTCGCCTGTTCCGGGAGGGTGTCTTGAGCTATGACCCGCTCGTGGGGGCGGTCCTTCAGAAGCGAACCGTCGACATGTCGGAACGGAATACCCAACGGCGTTTCAGGCACGCGACGGGTTTGGTCCCGACGACCGCGCTCCAGATCGAACGGGCAAGAAGGGCCGTCCGCTTGCTCAAGAAGGGCCAATCCGCCACCGACGTGGCGTTTACGGTCGGATATTATGACCAGCCCCATATGACGCGGTCCTTCAGGCGGTTCATCGGCGTAAGCCCCGCGCGCCTTCCCAGCCAAGACAGAATCGAAACTTTGTCTTTTCTCTATGATGAATAATGTATTAGCGAATTCCGAACCCGTGCCGCTTTTCTACAAGACTTCACGACGGACGCGTCGCTACCTTGATCCGCATGAAGCACGCGAAAGCGGAGGAGTTCCCATGCATAGCGATACGATGACCAAACGACACCTGATCGCCGGCACGCTGCTGGCCCCGGTGTTCTACGGCATTTCGTTCCTCTTGGCCGCCGTCACGGACGGGTTCGATCTGCGGAAGCAGGCGATCAGCGCGTTGAGCCTCGGCGAATACGGTTGGGTACAGAAGACGAATTTCGTCATCTCGGGGATCCTCGTGATCCTGTCGGCCCGGGGCTTCAGGAACCGCCTCAAAAAGGGCCGGGCCGCGCTGGCGGGACCCGCCTTGACCGCGACGGTCGGGACCGGCCTGATCGTCGCCGGGCTGTTTTCCACCGACCCTGCGTTCGGTTTTCCGAAGGGAGCGCCGGAAGGTATGCCGTTAACCATGAGCCCCAACGCCGCGTTGCATGGCGTCGGTTTCTACGGCGCGTTCACCGCGCTGACGGTCGCGCCGTTCGTCTTCGCGCGGAGGTTCCTTTCGGCCGGAGAACGGGGGTGGGGCCTCTACTGCGCCGTAACTGGTCTGGTTACGCCGCTCTTGATCGGACTCGGTATGACGGCCTTCAGGAATGCGGCGGGAATAGTCTTTGCGGTAGCCGGCCTCGTCGGCATGGGGTGGCTTTCCATCGTAGCCTACCGCTTCTCCAAAGATTCCACGGAATAGGAGGACCGCGCATGTCGTTCCAAGCGTACCTCGACAACATAGAGGAAAAGACCGGCAAGAAGCCGCGCGAGTTCATCGCGATGGCGGAGGAGCGCGGGTTCACCGACCCGAAGACCAAGGCGGGAGATATCCTGGAATGGCTCAAGGCTGAATTCGGTCTCGCCCGCGGCCATGGGATGGCGATCGTGCACATCATCAAACACGGCGAGGATATTAGCGACAAGCATGTCGGATCGGGAGGCCCGCATAGCGATCCTTCGAACCGTCTGGATCTCGATGGGAAGAAGAATCGAACGACCTAAGCGATGCGGGTGCGCCGACGCTCGAAAAACTCTCCCGGCGTGATATGCTCGAAGCTACGGGCCCCCGGAAAGGAACGCTTCCGTGTTTCTTTTCCCGGGTTCCCGTGTTTTCAGTACATCCCCGCCCTCATCCATACGAGGGGAGGACCAACGGATGCGTCCAACGCCCCCGGGGTTGAAGGCGCTCCGCACCACCACGCGCGACCACCGCGTCGCGAAGACCGCTCGCTTCCGGGCTTTACGGCCGTTTCCGAGCGATGTCTTCAAGGAGAGTTCCTCATGAAGTCGGTTTTGTCGAAATTCGCGACAATCGCCCTGTTCGCCTTCGTCCTCGCGCCGGCGGCCTTCGCCCGGGACGAGGAAGCTCCGCGCACCCTCTTTTCCGTCACGGACCTCCATTTCAGCGGCCACGGCGGTCCGGTATTCCGCGGGACGAGCCTCGGCGGCAAGCCGGGCTTCCTGGCGGGCGGGCGCGGCGGCCTCATCGTCAACGACAGCCTCGCCCTCGGCTTCGGCGGTTGCGGCACGGGGTATACGGAGGCGGAGGCCGTCTTTGAGGGCGAGGAGAAACGGGTCGGGTTCGGTTACGGCGGATTCGTCGCCGAGTATTACTTCTTCCCGAAAGACCTCGTCTTCTTCTCCCTCGGGTGCCTCGTCGGCGGCGGTTCCGCCGCGGATTTCTCGTATCGGTATGACGACGAGAACGTCTTCTTCATCGTCGAACCCGAGGCGAACGTGTACTTGAACGTCACGCGGTTCTTCCGGATGGGCGCCGGAGTCACCTACCGGTATACCAACGGCGTGGACCTGGACGGCTTCGACGACGGGGACATGCGCGGATTCTCGGGGTCCCTGCTCTTCGATTTCGGCTGGTTCTAAAAAAGAAGGCCGTCCGCAGCCCTGCGGCGGGCGGCCCCTCGCTAAGACCATTATCTCGTACAGGTTCCTGCCGTACAGCGCCCTGCTTGGCTACTTGTCCGCGGGCGCGAATATATCGAGCGCGACGGGAACCATGGTGGCGACGAGCAGGATGGCCATGGCTACGTTGATCCGTTTGACCATGACCGCGTTCGAGAGGATCTTCCTGAAGAACATGCCGAAGAGCGCCCACACGGTGACGCTCGGGAAATTCACGAGTCCGAAGAGGAGGACCCGGGGGATCAAGAAGCGCAGGGGCGAACCGGGAGGGAAGTAGGCGCCGGCTACCACGATCGCCGCGGTCCACGCTTTGGGATTGACCCACTGAAGCAGTGCGGCTTCGAAAAAGCGCATGGGTCGCCCCGGCCGTTCGGCCCCGGGCGTTCCGGCGTCGGCGCGCGGCGGCGCGCTCCGGGCCACCTGCCAGGCCAGATAGAGGACGTAGGCCACGCAGATGAGCCGGAAGACGGCGTACGCCGTTGCGTTCGCCTGCATGACGCTCCCCAACCCTGCCCCGACGACCGCCAACAGACAGACCACGCCGAGGCAGACTCCCAGGGCGATGGGGAGCGATCGCCTGAAACCGAAGGTGAGTCCCGAAGAGAGAAGTATCAGGTTGCTCGGCCCGGGACTCGCGGACATCGCGAATGCGAAGCCGACGAGGGCCGAAAGCTCCTGGATAGTCATTCCGAAGATTTCCATGGGAAGAACATAGCACGCCGGGGTCGGTCAACAAATTTCGGGACGTCCCTGCGCTCAGCGCCGCCGCATTGCCCAAGCGGTCCCCCGGCCGGTATGATCGCACATCGGTTCGGGAGGAACTCGTTGAAGAAACTGAGGGTTCTGCAATTCGGCGCGCGGGAACTGCGGGAGAAGGCCGCGCCCGTGAGCGTTTTCAATAAGAATATCCACGCGATCATCGACGACATGGCATATACGCTCAAGGTCCGCGGCGACGGCGCGGCCCTCGCCGCTAACCAGGTCGGGGTGCTCAAGCGCATCGTCGTCATCGATACCCAGGGCCAATACTACGAACTCGTCAATCCAGAAATCGTCGAGCGATCGGGCGCCCAGTACGAAATCGAGGGGTGCCTGTCCTTGGACGGCTTCCAGGGGAAGGTTCCGCGTTCCCTCAACGTGAAGGTCCGCTATCGGGACCGGAACGGGGAGGAGCGGGAGATCGAGGCGGAAGGCTACATGGCCAAGTGCCTGCAGCACGAGATCGACCATCTGGACGGGATACTCTACATCGACCGGATGACCGAGGGGTCCGTGTGGAATCCGGACACCGGCGCCGAACTCGGCGTGGAGGAAGCGCGCCTCCTGTCCCGGTCCTTCGCGAAGGCATAAAAAAGCCCCGACGTTGACCGCCGGGGCTGCGACGCGGGCCGAGTGCCTTACTCTTCCGCCTTTCTCACGATCTGCAGGTGCAGATCGTCGATCTGTTTCTGATCCACCTCGCTGGGGCAATCGTACGGGGGCCACTTCGCGGCCCCCGTTTGCCGTAAGGAAGGGATCGATTGCGCGGCCCTGCGGCCGCGCGACGTCATCCATCGGGTCTTCTTACGATTCCGCTTTTCTCACAATTTGTAGGTGTAAGTCTTCAATCTGCTTGGCGTCAACTTCGCTGGGGCAGTCGTCCATCGGGCTCACCGCGAAGCTGTTCTTCGGGAAGGCGATGACTTCCTTGATGGAGGTCTCGCCGGCCATGAGCATGACGAGGCGGTCCAGGCCGGGGGCGATGCCGCCGTGGGGCGGGGCGCCGTACTTGAAGGCGGTCGTGAGGAAGCCGAAGCGCCGCTCCGCCTCCGCCGGATCGAAGCCGACGATCTTGAAGATGCGCATCTGGAGCTCGGGATCGTGGATACGGATGGAGCCCGAGGCCAGCTCGAAGCCGTTGAGCACGAGGTCGTAGAGGTCGCCCTTCACCGAGCCGGGATCGGACTCCAGGGTCGGGTGGTACTTATCCTGCGGCCAGGTGAACATGTGGTGGGCGGTGTCCCACTTCTGCTCGTCCTCGTTGTACTCGAACATCGGGAAATCGATGATCCAGGCGAACTCGAACCGCTTCGGGTCACAGAGGCCGAGGTCCTTGCCGAGCTTGGTGCGGACGGCGCCGAGGGCGACGTTGGCGATACGGCGCTTGGCGTCCGCGACGAGGAGGATGAGGTCCCCGACCTTCGCGCCGAGGCCGTCGATGATGGCCGCGGCGTTCTCGGTGAAGAACTTGGAGGCGCCGCCTTCCAGGGAGGGTTTCCCGTCGGCCCCCTGGGCGACCTTCATCCACGCCATACCCTTGGCCTTGTAGATCTTGGCCGCGGCTTCCAGCTCTTCGATCTGCTTGCGCGAGTAATCGGCCTTACCGGGCACGACGAGCGCCTTGACGCCGCCTCCGGCGATCGTGACGCCGACCTTGGCTTTTTCCTGGCGCTCGGCCTCGCCGGCGGCGAGGGCGTCCTTGAAGGCCTGGAAACCGGAGGCGGCGACGTAGGGGCCGAAGTCCTGCATCTCCATGCCGAAGCGGAGGTCCGGCTTGTCCGAGCCGTACAGTTCCAGGGCGTCGTCGTAGGCGATGCGGCGGAACTTGGCGGGAAGCGCCACGCCGAGGGTCTTCTTGAAGACGTGGCCCATGAGGCCCTCGATCATGGTGAGGATGTCCTCGCGGCTGACGAAGGACATCTCGATGTCGATCTGGGTGAACTCGGGCTGGCGGTCGCCGCGGGCGTCCTCGTCGCGGTAGCAGCGGGCGATCTGGAAATACTTGTCGAAGCCCGACACCATGAGGATCTGCTTGTAGAGCTGGGGGCTCTGGGGCAAGGCGTAGAATTTGCCGGGGTAGAGGCGGCTCGGCACGAGGTAATCGCGGGCGCCCTCGGGGGTGGACTTGATGAAGGTCGGCGTCTCGATCTCGTAGAAGCCGTTCGCGATCATGTGCTCGCGGACCGCGAAGGCGACGTCGTTGCGGAGCTTGATGCGGCGCTGCATGCCGCCCGAACGGAGGTCCAGGTAGCGGTACTTGAGGCGGAGCTCCTCCTTGGCGTCGGACTCCTCCTCGATCTGGAAGGGGAGGACTTCGCACTTGGTGAGGATGACGAGCTTCTTGGCGACGACCTCGATCTCGCCGGTGTCCATGTTCGGGTTCACCATGGAATCCGGGCGGGCGCGCACGAGGCCCTCCACGGCGATGCAGTACTCGTTCTTGAGCTCGGCGGCCAGGGCGGTGAGTTCCGCGGGGGAATCCTGGTCCACGACCACTTGGACGGTGCCGTAGCGGTCGCGGAGGCTCACGAAGGAGATGCCTCCGTGGTTGCGGTTGTGGTGGACCCAGCCGTTGAGGGTGACGGTTTTTCCCGCGTCGGCCTTCCGTAAGGCGCCGCAGGTGGTGGTGCGCTTCATGCTTTCCATAGAAGGCGACTATATCGTCAGCGCGCGATCGCGCGCAAGGGCCGCTCGAGGAAGCGCGATACGGCCGAGATCGGCGCGCTCGTCAAGCCGGGTCTTCGGTTCCGTCAGGCGAGGCGACCCGCCGCCGGGAACCTGAGGCTGAAGCGCTGCCCGCAGCCGGTATGCCACGAGAGGCTCCCGTTGAGCTGGAGGGAGAGGGCCTGCGTGAGCCGAAGTCCGAGGCCCGGCGACGCCGCTATGGAGAAATCCGAGGGTAAGCCCGGCCCGTCGTCCGCGACGTCGAGCGCGACCTCGCCGTCGCGCCTCCGGATGGAAACGCAGAGGCGGCCGCTTCCCGTCACCGTGAAGGCGTGCTTGAAGGCGTTGACCGTCAGTTCGTTGAGCGCGAGGCCGAACGGAATCGCCGTATCGAGGTTGCAGCGGATCTCGTCCGCGTGGAGGTTGACCTCGACGCTCGCCTTCCAGGTGGACGAAACGAGGTCGACGATGCGTTGGCTGTAGCGGCCGAGGTCTACGACGCCCACGTCCCCCGCCTCGTAGAGCATCTCGTGGGCGACCGCCATGGCGGTGATCCGGCTTTCGATATTCTTCCTGAATTCGATGATGCCGCCGTGGTCGTCCTCTTGGAGGCGCACCAAGCTCAAGACCGTCTGGAGGTTGTTCTTCACGCGGTGGTGGACTTCCTTGAGGAGGATGTCCTTTTGGGCGAGAGAGGCGGCGAGCGATCGGGCGACTTCTTCCTTTTCGGCGTCCCGCCGTTCCAGGATTTCCGCCATGGAGTCCAAGGCCACGCCGATTTGGGCGAGGTCCGATCCGTCGTTTCCGAGGTTAACCCGCGCGGTCAGGTCCCCTTCCCGCAGACGGATCGTCGTTTCGATGATGAGGGCCAAGCGTACGCCGAAGAGCCACTGGGAGAGGAAAACGGCGAAGACGACGGCGAGCGCGGTCGACACCGCCATGAGGATGAGGTTCCGAATGAGGATGGCGCGGCTTTGCGCAAGGAGGGTGTGGGTGGGAACGGCGTAGACGAGGTAGACGTAGGGCTCCTCCCCATCCTCCAACGACAGTCCCCGGAAGCCGAAGTCCCGCTGGATGCCGTCGCTTCCCGTATCGACGAAGATATCCCGTTCGTCGGCGGTGCGGATTTTTTCCCATACGCTGGGCTTGAGGCGGCTACCGACGGGGTTCGAGCCTTTCGGCGGGTAGAAGTGCAGGCAGGTGCCGTTCATGTCCACGAAGCCGAGGAACGCGTTCTCCGGTAGCCCGAAATAATCGAAGAGATGGTCGAACGTGTCCAACCGCAACGCCGCGGTGAGCGCGCCGATGAGGTTACCCTCATGGTCGAACAGCGGAGCCGCGTAGGCGAAGGACGGCGCGGCGTCCACGAGATTGAGGAAATAGTCGCCGGCTGCGAAGCGACGGCCGGAGAGGGCACGGCGGACATGCGGCCTCCGGCTCAGGTCGGCTCCGGGGGACAGAAGGGAGGAAGCGGTCACGAAGCCCCGCTCGTCCACGGCGCTCAGGTTGACGTATTCGGGATTGATCTCGTGGATCGTGCGCAGTATCTGCGCGTTCCGCTGCCGATCGCCTTGCCGGAAGGAGGGGAGCGAAGCCAAGGTACGGAGCATCTGCCGCGTGGAGGCGGTCAACTGCATCTGGACGCCCGCCAAGGCGAGCGCTTGGCGCTCCACCTGTTCCCTCGCGTGATCCGTTACCTGCGCGCCGTGTTCTACGCTGGCGAAAACGATGATGGCCGCGGGCGGAAGGACGGCCGCGCAGACCGCGAGCGTCAGTGCCGCCCTGATGGAAAGGTGTTTCGGGGGTCGCCGCTTCCCGGCCGATCGATCCACGCGCATTCTCCGATAAAATAGTATGGGCGCTCCAGCCTCGTCCTATTACTATCGGCAGCGCGGCGCAGGGCGTTACACTTCCTTTCCTTCGACGTTCTTCAGAATGCGCTCCAAGGTCCGTTCGAACGCGTCGATGTCCGGCGCTCCGAGGCCGCGGTAGAAGAGCTCTCCCATTTTTTCCGACACGCGCCTGAAGGCTTCGCCGTGCGCGGCCGCGTCCCTGCCCAAGGCGACGATCACTCCGCGGCCGTCGTCGCTCGCGCTTCCGCGGGAGACGAGGCCCTTCCGCTCCATGCGGGCAAGGGTGAGCGCCAGAGTCGATTTATCGATCCCTGCCCGCGCCGCGAGCTCTCCCTGCCGCAGGGGACCTGCCTTCCAGAGGAGATACACGAGCCGACCCTCGCCGCTCCCGATGTCATCCAGGCCTTCCTCTTTCATGAGGGCGGCGAACCGCTTGGCCATGGACCGCGAGAGGCGCGAGAGGAGGAAGCCGCCGCGCCGTTCTTCGCCTTCCGTCATCGGGCGGCGAACTCCTCCACATGAAGCCCGTGGTAATAGCGGCCCCGCTCGGGGATGAAGCGGAAGACCTGGAAGTCACCGCCGTCCAGGCCGCCCGGGTAGTACATGTCCCACCCCTTCTTCCAGAGCGACGCCTTCACCGCCCGATCCTCCACGGATTCCAGCGTTCCGTAGAGGGTCAGACCCTGGTAGCGCACGGTGTCTTCGTAGTAGAGGGCGCAGCGCGGGTCGGCGAGGGCCTGCGCGGTCTTGCGGGAGGATTTGTTGGTGCCGATGTACGTGGAAAAGCCGTCGGCCATGGGCGCGAAGGCCTTGGGGAGGCCGCCGGTCCTCGATCTTTTTTTCAGGTTGAAGACGACCCTGATATCGGGCGTCCCCTCGCCGCCGTTCAAGGCGAGATGGACGAATTTGACTCTCGTCGCCAGTTCGAGCGATGCGCGGACCGCCTCTTCCATACCTAAGCCTCCCGGAATCTTGATGGGAGGATTATAGTTTTATATAAAACTATCTGTCAAGGGAGAGTCCTCGGACGCCGGTTGCGGCGAAGGCGGCGACAGCGGCTCGATAGTCCTCCATCGTATCCACGTCGAAGAGGATGCCCGGGTCGTCGACGGTCACGAAGGTGCGCTCATGGCGGGAGAGGACGGCGCGGAGATTCGAATCCGCCGGTTCGGCGAGGATCTCGGGTATCAAGGCGGCGTCTAGGAGGACCGGGTGGCCGGCTTTACCGTCGTGGGAGGGGACGACGATGGTTCCCGCGGCTTGGAGGAGGCGGCCGCAGGTCCGCGGGGAGATGAGGGGGTGGTCGCCGGGCGTGAGGAAGCACCGGGCCGCGCCGACGGCGGCTACGCCGGCGCGGACGGAGGTGAACATGCCCGCGTCGTAATCGGGGTTCCGCAGGACGCGGACCGTGGGGTAGGCGGCCAGGAGGGCGGCCGTGCGGTCGGCTTCGTGGCCCGCGACGACGATCACCGAGCCGCAGAGGGCGAGGAAGGTCTCCACGCAGCGCGCGAGGAGGCTCTTCCCCGCGAAATCCAGGGCCGGCTTGAAGGCGCCCATCCGGCTCGAGTAACCGGCGGCGAGGATGACGGCATCGACGGCATGCATGGCGTCCCGCTTTCCCGTCTCAGGCGCCGGAGCTCGGCGCGTCGGTCCTCAGGGCGCGGGCCCGGAGGGCTTCCAGAACCTTCTCCCGCTTCATCGGCAGGGAGCGGAGGCGGACGCCTACGGCGTCGCGGATCGCGTTGGAGATGGCGGGCGGGAGCGGATTGAGTCCGACCTCGCCGATACCTTTGGCCCCGTAGGGTCCCTCGGGTTCGGCCTGTTCTACGATGATGGCCTCGATGGGGGGGACGTCGCCGATCATGGGCACGCCGAGCTTCTTGAGGGAATCGGTGACGACCTTCCCCTCCGTCTCCACGTATTCTTCGGAGAGCGCGAGGCCGATGCCCATGGCCACGGCTCCTTCGATCTGTCCGCGGACGCTCTGCGGATTGATGGCCTTCCCGACGTCCTGGGCCGCGGCGACCTTGAGGACTTTCACGTCGCCCGTATCGCGGTTCACTTCCACGGCGACCGCGGCGGAGGCGTAGCAGTACGCGTAGTGGATGGCGTACTCCTCGCTCTTCCGCGCGGGGTCCGGGTCGGCCTCCGTGCGGTGGGCCCACGTTTTGGGCGGGACGTACGTATATTCGACGGCGGGGGCGACGCCGGCGGCGAGGAGTTCTCCGCGGATGGCGTCGAGGGTCGCCGCGTCCGCGGCGAGGAGGAGCCGCGCCGCACCGGCGGCAGTCGCCGCGATGCCGTCGGAGGCCGATCCGCCGGAGGCGGCCGCGGGAGCGCGCCCCAAGGCGCCTTCGATCGTCGCGCGGAGCCGTTCGGCCGCGCCCTTCACCGCGTTCCCGGTGACGTACGTTTGGCGGGAAGCGGTGGTCATGCCGCCGTCGGGACAGGAAGCGGTGTCGCAGGAGACGACGTCCACGAGGGCGTAGGGTACGCCGAGGCCCTCCGCGGCGATCTGGGCCGCGATCGTGTCGGAGCCCTGGCCCATGTCCGCGGCCCCCGTCTTCACGAGGACGCGGCCGCCTTCCGCGAGCTCCACGACGGCCCCCGCGTGGTCCGAGAGCCCCGTGCCGATGCCGACGTTCTTGTACGAGCTCGCGAGGCCGAAGCCGAGGGCGACGTTGGCCGGCCGCGGCCGGTCCCGGAACTCTTCCTTCATGCGTTCGAGGGCCGCGGCCGCCGCTTCCAGCGTGCCGAGGTAGGCGGTGCCTTCTCCGAGGACCTGGCCGGTGCCCGTTTTTTTCCCCGGCGCGAAGCCGTTCTTGCGCCTGAGCTCGGCCGGGTCCATGCCCAGTTTCCGCGCGACTTCGTCCATCTGGATCTCCGCGGCGAAGCAGGCCTGGGTGCTGCCGAAGCCGCGGAAGGCGCCGCTCGGGTTCCGGTTGGTGCAGACGCCGACTGAATCGGCGGTGAAATGCGCGACTTCGTAGGGGCCCGTCGCGGTCACCGCGGACCGGAAGATGACGGGCTTGGTCTGCGAGACGTAGGCGCCCGTGTCGGCCAGGACGTTCGATTTAACGGCGACGATGCGTCCGTCCCGGTCGGCCGCGTGGACCATGCGCACCCGCATCGGGTGGCGCTTGGTGCTCATCCGGATCGATTCGGACCGGGAGAGGGCCATCTTGACGGGGCGACCGGTCCTGAGGGCGGCGAGGGCCGCCGGGATCTGGACGGTCGGCTCCTCCTTGCCCCCGAAGCCGCCGCCGCAGGCCACCATGACGACGCGGACCTTTTCGGGCGGCAAGGCGAGGCTCTCGGCTATCATGTTCCGGTACTCCAGGGAGCCCTGGCTGCCCGTCCGGACGACCACGCCGCCGTTGCCGTCGCTCTCCGCGAGGCAGGACTCGGGTTCGAGGTAGGCGTGCTCCACCGCGGAGGTTTCGTAGTCTCCCTCCACGATCACCGCGGAGGCGGCGATGGCTTCATCCGCCCTTCCCTTGCGGACCGAAACCCGGTGGACGACGTTGTCCTTCTCGCCCGCGTGGACGCGGGGAGCGCCCTCCTCCAGGTTCGCCGCGGCGGAGCGGAGGGGCGGGAGGTCTTCGTAGACTACCCGTATCTTGTCGCGGGCCGCGACGGCTTGGGCTTCCGTCTCCGCGAAGACCGCGGCGACGACGTCGCCCAGGTACTTCACCTCGTCGGCGCAGATCACCGGCTGTTGGGGCACGAAGAGGCCGAAGGCGTTCCGGCCGGGCACGTCCTTTCCCGTGAGCACGAGGGCGACGCCCTCCGACGCCTCCGCGGCGCGCGCGTCCACCGAAACGATGCGGGCGCGGGAACGGTCGCTGAACAGGAATTTGCCGTGGAGCGGATTTTCGGCGCGGAGGTCATCGGCGAAAACGGGCGCGCCCGAAACCTTGGCGCCGCCGTCGATACGGGGCAGGCTCGCGCCCACGGAGAGGGGCACGTCGGAGG
>JAEXTK010000151.1 GCA_023406985.1 Spirochaetota bacterium
CCGCGGCGGCCCAGCGCGGGCGCGAGCGGGTGGCGACCCTGGCGCGCGACGTGTCCGTCATGGCCGATCAGGTCTCCTCGTCCGCCGCCTTCCTGGACTCCCTCGCCGCGACGATCGAGGACATCGTCGGCACCGCGGCCGTCATCAAGGACGTGGCCGAGGACCTCTCGGTGATCGCGATCAACACGGCCATCGAGGCCGCGCGGGCCGGCGACCGCGGCCGCGGATTCGCGGTCATCGCGCGGGAGGTCAGGAAGCTCGCGGAACGTTCGGGCGAACTGTCGGACGGCATCGGCAGGAGCGTGAAGGAGGCGGGGTCCAAGCTCGGCGGCATGCGGGACCTCGTGGGCTCAGCCGGGCAGTCGGCGCGTTCCGCCCAGGCGACCTCCCGCGCCTTCTCGACGGAATTCGCTTCGATCGCGGACGAATCCTCCCGCGCGCGCGACCTCGTCGGCGGATTCCGCTCGGTCGCCGGGGACCGGCTCGCCGGCGAGCGGGAGATCGCCGAACAGGTCCGCTCGATCGCCGCGGAATCCAAGTCGGTGCTCGCCCGGAGCGACGAGGCCGCCGCGCTCGCGGCCCGCCTCCGCGCCTCCACCGAACGGGTCCTCGGCGTCCTCGGGTCCGCCCGCACGAGCAGCCACGACCGCGCACTGGAAGCGGCTCAAGACCTCGCCGGCCTCCTCTCGGTCGTCCGGCTCCAAGACCGGGCCGCTCTGGACGCGGCGCTCGCCCGCTCCTTCGAGACGGCCGCCTTCGAGCTCCTCTACGTCATGGACGCGTCGGGCATCCAGATTTCGAGCAACGTGGTGAATCCCGCCTGTGCGGGCCGCATCGGTACGGCGGGCTACGGCATCGATCGGTCCGGTAAGGAGTACTTTTCGGTGCCGGCGCGGACCGGCGAGCCGTACCTTTCGCCCGCCTACATCTCCTCCGCGAGCGGGTCGCTCTGCATCACGGCGGCGGTCCCCCTCAGGGACCGGGCGGGCCGGCTCCTCGCGGTCCTGGCCGCCGACTTCGACGCCTCGGGGCCGGAGAATTCCTGCGCGGAGAGCGACGCCTAGCGGGAGCTCAGCGCTCGAGGCCGCCCTTCCACGTTCCGATGCCGCCGAAATCGGCGACGTTCGTATAGCCGAGGTCCGCGAGGGTCCGCGCGGCGACGGCGGATCTCCTGCCGGAGCGGCAGTACACGACGATGGGCCGATCCGCCCTGCCCGCCAGTGCGGCGAATTCAGCCTTCCGTCGTTCGATTTCATCGTAGGGGAAGAGGACGGCTCCGCCGATGCGGCCCTGCCGGAATTCTTCCGGGGTGCGCACGTCCACGAGGAGGACGTCGTTCTTCGGCGCGGCGAGGAGCCGGGAGAGTTCCGCGTAGGCGATGGGCCGCGGATTGGCGGCCGGCTCGGCCGCGGAGAGGGAAGCCGCCGCGAGGGCGAGGGCCGCGAGCGTTGCGATCGTGGTTTTCATATAGTAAAAATACTATATTGGAAGAAATCCGACAAGCGCTTTCTCCCGACGCGCGCGGCCCGACCTGCCGCGGCCCGACCTGCCGGGATCCGAGCGGCCGCGTTGAACTTTCCCCGCCGCTCGGCTAGCATGGCCGCATGCCAAATACAGCATCCCGCCGGCGCGTGCTCGCCGCCGCCTTCCGGTATTCCGTACCGGTACTGCTCGGATATCTCGCCATAGGCATCGCCTTCGGCCTGCTCCTCGCCGACGCGGGCTATCCCGCGTGGCTCGCCCTGGTCATGAGCCTCTTCATGTACGCCGGCGCGGCCCAGTTCATCGCGGTGGGCCTCTTCGCCGCGGGCGCCACCCTCGTGGAGGCGGCCCTCATCACCCTCGTCGTGAACGCGCGCCACTTGGCCTACGGCGTCTCGATGCTCAAGCGCTTCAGCGGTTTCGGGCGGCTGCGAGCCTACCTCGTCTTCGCCCTCACCGACGAGACCTTCGCGCTCCTCTCCTCCATACCGGAAGACGGTTCCAGCGGCATCGCGGAGGCCGACCGCCCCCGCTTCATGTTCCTCGTCTCGGCCCTGGATCAATCCTACTGGGTCGCCGGCAGCCTGATCGGCGCCTTCCTCGGCTCCGTCCTGCCTTTCAAGCTGGACGGCCTCGACTTCGCGCTCACCGCCCTCTTCGTGGTGCTCATGGTGGAGCAGGCCCTCCGCGTCCGCCGCGCGGCTCCCTTCGCGATTTCCGCGGTCGCCGCCCTCCTCGCGAGTTTCTTCGCTCCCGAGCGCGCGGCGCTCCTCATCGCGGTGACGGCGGCGCTCGTCGCCGTCGCCCTCTTCGACCGGCCCGCGCCGGGCGGCGACGGCGGCGGCATCTCTCGGGACGGCGTCGCTTCCAGCGGCGGCGCGGCCTCCAAGGGAGACGCCGCCCCTAAGGGAGGCGCGGCCTCCAAGGGAGGCGCGGCCTCCAAGGGAGGCGCGGCATGCTGAGCCTCCACCAGGCCCTCCTCGCCACCTTCGTCATGGCGGCCGTGATCCTCCTCTGCAGGGCCGTCCCCTTCCTCTTTTTCCGCGGCGAAGGGGGGCGTTCCCGCGCCGCCTTCGTCGCCTTCGTGGAGCGGGCGGTGCCGCCGGTCGCCATGACGGTGCTCGCCGTCGCATCCATAGCGGGCGCCGTGCAGCCGTCCTGGCCCTTCGGGCTCCCCGCCGTCATCGCCGCCTGCGCGACGGCGGTCCTCCATCTCCTCAGGCGCAACACCCTGCTCAGCATCATCGGGGGCACCGCCCTCTACATGGTTCTCCGCGCGGTCATGGGGGCCGCATAAAACCGCCTGATAACGAATAAATATGCCGCCACGGCGACACAATATGCAGAAATCGTGCATATTTTGTATAAATATACTTGACTCGATTTTAGCTTCTGTGCGAATCTTCATGCATGGTAATGGACGATTTACAGGCGACGGCCCGCTTGGCCCACCTCGATCTTTCCGAGGCGGAGACCGCGGCCGCGCTTCCGGCGTTCGAGCGCATGCTCGGATATTTCGCCGCCATGCGCGCGGCGGACGATGACCGGGACGTTTTCGGCGTTCCCGTCTCCGACCTTTCCCTTTCCCGCATCTCCGCCGCGGGCAACCGCGTGCGCGACGACAATTCCAATTTCAATAATAATACCGACAATAATCCGGCCAATAATCCCGCCGCCGATGCGCTCCTCGCAGCCGCGCCGGAGCGGGAAGACCGCTTCCTCGTCGTCCCCAACGTTCTCTAATTCAACCCGGAGGAATCCGTCATGTCGTCTACCGTCTATCCCGACGGGTTTTCCGCGTATTTCCGCGCGTGGGAATCCAAAATAGGGGCTTTCCTGGAACACGAATGGGAGGACGCCGCGCGTCCCCGTACCGCCACCGCGGACAAGGGCGCAGCCGCCGCGGACGACGGATCGGCCGCGCTCGCCGGCCTTCCCTTCGCCGTGAAGGACAACATCGCCGTGGAAGGCTTCGGCCTCTCCTGCGGCTCCAAGCTGCTCGCGGGCTTCCGGTCCCCGTATACCGCCACCGCCGTCGCGCGCCTCCAGGCCGCGGGCGCCGTGGTCGTCGGCAAGACCAACATGGACGAGTTCGGCATGGGGTCGTCCACCGACGCCTCCGCGCTCAAGACCACGAACAATCCCTGGGACGTCTCCCGCGTGGCGGGCGGATCCTCGGGAGGCTCGGCGGCCGCGGTCGCCGCCGGCCTCGTACCCTTCGCCCTCGGCTCGGACACGGGCGGCTCGGTGCGCCAGCCCGCCGCCTTCTGCGGGGTGGTCGGCCTCAAGCCGACCTACGGCGCCGTTTCCCGCTTCGGCCTCGTGGCCTACGCTTCCAGCCTGGAGACCGTCGGCGTCGTCGCCGACACCGTCGCGCGGGCCCGCGCGGTCTTCGCGGCGATGCGGGGGACCGACCCCCGCGACCAGACGACCGAGCCCGTACCCGCCGACTCCCCGTCGCTCCGGGCCTTGGGAGGAAAGAAGGCCGCGCCGCGGAGGATCGGCGTGCTCACGCCCGCAGCGATCGCGCGCATCGTGGGCGGTTCGCC
>JAEXTK010000171.1 GCA_023406985.1 Spirochaetota bacterium
TCTGGATCGAGCACCCGGCCCTGAACCGGGAGCTCCTCCGCGCCTCCGACGTGCCGAGCTTCCACGACTACCAAGCGCCGGCCGCGCTCGCCGCCAAGATCGACGACCTCGCGGCCGCGCCGGAGGCGGCGGGCCGCCCGTTCCTCTGCACCGAGTACCTCGCGCGGACGGCCGGGAGCACCTTCCAAAGCTGCCTCCCCGTCTTCAAGGAGCGGAAGGTCGGCTGTTTCAACTGGGGCCTCGTCGCCGGCCGCACGCAGACCATCTATTCCTGGGCCGACGGCGGCCGCGCGACGGCCGAACCCGCGCTCTGGTACCACGACGTCTTCCGGAGCGACGGCAGCCCCTTCTCGGCGGAGGAAGCGGAGTTCGTACGGAAGATGACGCGCCGGTAGCGCTTTCCGCACGATGGCGCCGGGCGCTCCTCGTCTCCGGCCCCCCTCAAAGACCGAAGGTGCCTTTCTTCACCGCCCCCGCCCTGCGGTAAGAAGCGACGATCACGCCGGCGGGAGAGGACCTGCATTCGGTGAGCTCCCAGCCCGCCGCCAGGGTTCCCGCGGCGAAGAGCCGTTTTCCGGTCCCCACGGTGGCCGGAAACGTCTTGAGCCAAAGCTCGTCCACGAGGTCGGCCTTGAGCAGGGTCTGGATCAGCATCCCGCTCCCGTGCACCTGGAGATCCGGCCCCTCGCCGCTCTTGAGCGCGGCGATCCGGGCAGGCAGATCCCCGTCCAGAGAGACGGAGTTCTTCCAGACCTCCGTCTCGGCGGGCAAGGGGCGGCTCGTCGCCACGTACTTCACGCAGCGATTGATCGGGCTCGCGGGGTCGAGAGTCGGCCAGGAAGCCGCGAAGATGTCGTAGGTCCGCCGCCCCAGGAGGAGATCGAACGGCAGGCCCATCTGGGCTCCCATCACCTCATCCAGGACGGCGTCCCAGTATCCGACGGCCCAGCCGCCGTGGGGAAAAGCGCCCTCGACATCCTCCTGGGGCCCGCCCGGGGCCTGCATGACCCCGTCCATGGAAACGAAACTCAAAACGATGATCTTCCGCATCAGCCTATCTCCTTATCTATAGTGCCGACGAGCGGCGCCGCCCGAATTCGACGATGGCGACAAAAATCGTCTCGCGGCGGTAGGCGCGCCCGGGAACCGCGCGGCGGCGCAGCGCCGCCCCGCCGCTACGGCGATCCCGTTTCCCCAATCTTCGTGACACTGACCTTGGGCCCGCCGGACCTATTGGTCCGCCGGCCTAAAAGGCCTGCCCACGGACTTTACGTCCGCCCACGGACTTTACGTCCGCCCACGGACTCTACGTCCGCCCACGGACTTTACGTCCGCCTCTTGCCGCCCCCGCGCGGAGCGCGCTACACTCGTCCCACCATGCTCGACTATCGATTTATCGTTGAAAACCTCGCCGCGGTGAAGAAGAACATCGCGGACCGCAACATGAAAGCCGACGCCGACGAAGTCGTCCGCCTCTGGAACCGCCGCGTGGAACTCACCACCGCCCTCCAGGCCCTCCAGCAGAAGCGGAACACCAACGCCGCCGCGATGAAAGGCAAGCTCGAGGCCGCCGACCGGCAGCGCCTCATCGACGAAGGGAAGAAGATCAAGGACGAGGTCGCCGCCGCCGAGGCCGAGCTCGCCGCCGTGGAGAAGGACCTGGACGTCGCGGGGCGCAAGATCCCCAACATGGCCCACCCCGAGGCGCCCATCGGCAAATTCGATACCGAAAACCCCGAGGTCAAGCGCGTCGGCGAGCCGACCAAGTTCGACTTCGAGCCCAAGGACCACGTCCAACTCGGCCAGGAACTCGACATCATCGACTTCGATTCCGCCACCAAGGTATCCGGCACCAAGTTCTACTACCTCAAGAACGAGGGCGTGTTCCTGGAGCTCGGCCTCGTCCGCTACGCCCTGGACATCCTCCAAAAGAGAGGCTTCACGCCCTTCATCACCCCCGACGTCGCCAAGGAAGAGATCCTGGAAGGCATCGGCTTCAATCCCCGCGGCGCGGAATCCAACGTCTACACCGTGGAAGGCGAAGCCGCCTGCCTCGTCGGCACGGCCGAGATCACCCTGGGCGGCTACTACTCCGGCACCATCCTCGCCAAGGATAAGCTGCCCCTCCGCATGGCCGGCCTCTCCCACTGCTTCCGGCGCGAAGCCGGAGCCGCGGGCCAGTTCTCCAAGGGCCTCTACCGCGTCCACCAGTTCACCAAGCTGGAGATGTTCGCCTATTGCCTCCCCGAAGATTCCGGCAAACTCCACGAGGAGCTCCGCTCCATCGAAGAGGAAATCTTCAAAGGCCTGGAGATCCCCTTCCGCGTCGTGGACACCTGCACCGGCGACCTCGGCGCCCCCGCCTACCGCAAGTGGGACTTGGAGGCGTGGATGCCGGGCCGCAACGGCGGCGAGTGGGGCGAAGTCACCTCCACCTCCAACTGCACCGACTTCCAGGCCCGCCGCCTCAACATCAAGTACAAGGACGACGACGGCAAGAACAAGTACGTCCACATGCTCAACGGCACCGCCATCGCCATCTCCCGCGGCATCATCGCGGTGCTGGAGAACTTCCAGCAGGCTGACGGCACCGTGAAGCTGCCGAAGGCCTTAGTACCCTATTGCGGCTTCGACACCATCAAAAAGAAGTAACCGCATACCGTGAGGTCGCGCCCATGGAGGGGCGCGCAGAGCAACGGCCGGAATCGGGAAAAGCGAAACGCAGTTTCGCCCCGATTCTGAACCGGCACGGACGCCGCGGGTTTGAGGTCATCAAAAAGAAATAAGTTGAAAGGGGAAAGCCTTCCCCTACGGCCGGGCCATGGTCCCGGCCTACCCCTTCTCCGGGGAGCGCTCAAGCGCCCCCCGGAACCCCCTTCGCTCGGCGATCGGCGCTCATCGAATCAAGGGCGCAGCCCTTGGTTCTGTAAGGTATTGGTTGTACACGCGGGGTCTTCACCCCGCGTGCGAATCGCGCCTCCCTAACGGATCGGCGCTCATCGAATCAAGGGCGCAGCCCTTGATTCTGTAAGGTATTGGTTGTACACGCGGGGTCTTCACCCCGCGTGCGAATCGCGCCTCCCTAACGGATCGGCGCTCATCGAATCGCGCCTCACCCTCCGCTCCCCTCGGCTATCACGACCTTGCCCATCCACTTCCCCGACCTCCACCGCCAGGCGTTGATCCCGGCGCGGACCGTCTCGTCCAGGAGGAGGCAGCACCAGATCCCGACGATGCCGAGGCCGAGGGCGTTGGAGAGGAGGATGAGGGGGATGAGCCCCCACATGAAGGCCAGCCCGATGGCCAGCGAGAATTTGCCGTCGCCCACGGTCTTGAGCGCTATGCCCCCGAGGATGTTGATCGAGCGGATCGGCTCCATGAAGAGGGCTATGAGGAGGAGTACCGAGGCGGGACCGAGGATGGCGGGATCGTTCGTGAAGAGAGAGAGGAGGGGGACCCTGAAGACCGCGATGAGGAGGTAGGACGCGAAGGCGAAACCTGCCGAGATCGCCGCGATCCTCCAGTAGGAGCGCCTGACTTCCTCGACGCGCCCGGCGCCCAGGTGGTGGCTCATGAGTATCTGACCTGCCATGGTAAGGGACCAGGACACGGCCATGTCCAGGAAGTTGAAGCGCTGGGCGTAGGTGTTGGCCCCCATCGCCGCCGTTCCCAGCCCGATGACCAGTATCGACACGACGAAGCTCTGGACCGTGTAGCTGAAGGGCTCCAGGGCCTGCGGAAGGCCGATCCTGAGGATGGGCAGGAGAACCTCGCGCGCCCTCGCGGCGACGCCCCGGGCGAAGAGCCGCAGGCCCAGTCGGACCCGCGTCATGTAGAGGACGATCGCGAGCCCCGCCAGGTAGGAGAGGCAGGTCGCCAGCGCTATGCCGCGCACCCCCAGGGCGGGCACGAACCAGAAGCCGCGCATCAGGAGCCAGTTGAGGGGGATGTTGAGGAGGTTGGTCGTCACCGAGGCGACCATGTTCCAGCGCGTGAGGGTCTGCGAGGCCAGCACCTGACCGTAGGAGAAGCGCAGGCCCGCGATGACGAAGTTGAAGGCGATCACCGAGAGGTATTGGCCGGCGTACTCGTTCTGGCTCGGCGTCATCCCGAGCCAGAGCCCGATGTTGATCGAGAAGGCGAGCATGAGGACGGCGAGGAGGCTCCCGAAAGCCGCGCTGATGATCACGTTGGCCGTCCACGCCGATACGGCCCGGTCGCGCTGCCCGGCGCCCAGGTACTGGGCCGCCACGCTCCCCCCCGCGGAGGAGAATTGCGGCAGGATGAAATAACCCAGCCAGAGAACCGGGCCCAGTATGCCCACCGAGGCCGCCGCCTCGTCGGAGATCATGCTGATGAATAGCGTGTCCGTGAAGCCGGTGACGCCGGCGGTCAGTTCCTCGATGAACATCGGCCAGGCCAGGTGCATGAGGCCCAGGTCCCCGCTTCGCGTTCTTTTCATGCCGGGACTATACGATGGCCCGGGCGCAGCTCGTCAATCGCCGGGAAGGCGGATACGGCGCCGGCGTTCTCCCGATTCCGCGCCCGGCTGCAGGGAAATCGGGCGCAGGATGGCTCCTGCCTCCGCAGAATGCTTTGGCGCGTGCGCCGGGCGCCGCTGCGGGTTGGGGCCTTCCCCTCACGCGCCTTTTTTTCTCGCTAGGAACGTCGCCGCGGTCACGGCGGCGAGGAGGACCCACCCCACGACGCTCCCCTGCGCCATGAGGAGGAGGAGCACGGCGGCGAGGCAAGCGATCGCGAACTTCCAGAAAAGGCCTTCCAGGATCGTCCATGCCGCGGCGAGGCCGAGGAGGGCGTTGCCGAGGAAGAAGAGGTTGGCCGCGGCGACGAGGTCGTCCAGGGCCGCCCAACCCGCCCCCACCGCGGCGAGGAGCAGGGCGGAGGTGGCGCCCAGGGCGAGGATGGGGACGATCGGCGGGGCGTCGGGGGAACCGAGGCCGAGCCATCGCGGCAGCGCCCCTTCGCGCCCGCGCTGGGCCGTCATGCGCGTCACCGCGCCGGTGAACATGAGGAGCGTCGCGAGGCAGAGCCCGCCGCCGAGGATGCCGGCGACCGCGTCCGCGACCGGTCCGAAGAGCGGGGCGAGGACCAGGGCCATCGTCGGTTCCGCGGCGGACCCCGGCGCCAGGGTCTGCAGCGCCGCCGCGGTCGCGAGGTACACCGCAGAAACCGCCGCCAAGGCGACCGCGCCCGCGAGCGGCACGGTTACCTCGGGTCGTTCCACGTCCTTGGAGTAGTTGGCGATGACTTCCCAGCCCACGATCGCCCAGAACAGCAGCAGCAAGGTCCGGCCCAGAGCCGGCGTGGACCAGTCCGGGGCCGGCAGGACGACGCGGCCGGCCGTGAAGGCAAGGACCGAAGAGGCGAGGAGGGAGAGGGCGGTCGCCGTCGAAAGGGCGAGGGTCAAGCGGCTGATCGTCGTCAGGCCCGCGAGGAGGAGCGCGATCATGAGCGCCACGAAGAGGGCGGCCCTGAAGGTCGGACCGAGGCCGAACGCGAGTTCCGCGGGCCAGAGGCTCGCCCCGGTCAGGCACACGGGGACGACCCCGAAAACCACCGCGCCTGAGAGGTAATTCGCGGCAAGCTCGCCCCACGCCGCTCCGCGTTCGCGCGCCACGAGGCTCGCGATGCCGGCGTCGCTGCGGGTCCGCAGGGTCATGCGGATGAAGACGAGCGAGAAGGCCGCGCCGAGCGCGAGCGTCACGATCCACGCCCACAGGGCCTGGTTTCCCAAATTCCGATATGCCAAAGGCGGCAAGAGGATGATCCCCGACCCCAGGATGGGGCCGATCATCAAGCCGCCCAGCGTCCACGCATTCAGTTTTCTTGCCATAGGTTCGGCAGCATGCGGCAGGGAGGAGCCCGCGGTCAAGCGGTCGCGTGCGGACGATGGTCCCTGGTATCCCGGCGGGCGGCGAGCTATGCTATCGGTTAACAGCAGCCGACCGTGCATAGCAACGTAAATCGACGATGTAAGTATGGAGCCGTCGCATGCAAAGCCTCAAGAATTCGATCAGGCTAAAAGTCGCCCTGTCCATCGTGTTCGTATCCATCGGGGCCCTCGTGGCGGGCGAGGCCTTCACGCACGCGTACAATGTGATCTTGGACGAGCCCATCCTTGCCCGGCTCTTCTTCACCTTCCAGAAACCGCTCATCTTCGGCCTCGCGTCGGTGTTCATCCTCTTCGTCACCCTCGCGCTCGAGCGGAGCCTCGCCCCCCTCTACCGCTACGTCGACGATCCCGCTTCCGCGGACGAGGCCTTGTACGCCCGGGCGCGCAGGGCGGCGCTCGGGGTGCCGAAGGCCATCCTCACCATCAACCTGACCTTCTGGATAGCCGGCACGATCGTCTTCTTCGCCCTCAACGGTTGGAAGGCCCCCGGCGGGACGCCCCTCGGTTGGGTGCTCGCCTTCAAGATCACCGAGGGCGCGCTGTTCTCCACCCTGAACTCCCTCATCATCAACCGCCTCCTCATCGAACCCAAGACCCTCCTCAACATCGAGCGCGTCAGGACCGGGGAGCACGATTATTTCGCGGAATACCGGGAGATCGGGACGACGCTCCTGGCCGCGGCCACGAGCGTCGTCCACCTCGCCTACGTCGCCCGGTACTTCATCCTCAAGGCGCCCGGCTCGCGCGGCCCCGGGAACCTCCCGCTCAGCTTCGCCATCGTGGGCGGCGCGGTCGGCCTGACCGCCACGGCGATCATCAACCTGTCGCAGCGGGACAACTCCTCCCAGGCCAGGACGCTCCGCGAGCGGCTCATCGGGCTCGCCGAAAGCGGCAGCGTCGACCTCTCGGCCAAGGCGACCATCGTGAATTTCGACGACATCGGCTCCGTCGCCGACGCCTTCAACGCCTACGCCGAGAGCCTCAAGCGAATGATCGGCGGCATCGGCTCCTCCACCGCCGTCCTGGAGCGGTCCTGCGACGACCTCGCGGCCGGCGTGAAGACCGTGCAGGCCGAGCTCGACGGCATCAAGGACTCGGTCCGGAAGATCGGGCGCCACGTGGAGGAGGAAACCGCGGAGATCGAGCGTTCGGACGGCGTCATCGCGTCCATGGGGGAAGCGATCTCCCGCCAACGGGACGCCTTGGACGCCCAGGCCGTCAACGTCACCGAATCGAGCGCCGGCATCGAGCAGATGATCTCCAGCCTCCGCTCCGTGGCCGGCAACGTCGCGCAGATCGAATCCACGTACGACGGGCTCACGAAGGCCACGGAGGAGGGCAAGCGGCGCGTCGCGGAGACGGATACCACCATCGTGAAGGTCGCCGCCATGTCCGGCGAACTCCTGGAGGCGAACAAGGTCATCGCCGGCGTCGCGGCCCAGACGAACCTCCTCGCCATGAACGCGGCCATAGAAGCCGCCCACGCGGGAGAAGCGGGCGCGGGCTTCTCGGTGGTCGCGGACGAGATACGGTCCCTCGCGGAGAAGTCCCAGCTGCAATCCAAGGAGATCGGCCGCTTCCTCAAGGAGATGAAGGCCTCCATCGATTCGGCGGTGACCTCCGCGGCGGGCGCCTCGCGGGGCTACGACGACGTGGCCGCATACATCCGCACGGTGATCCAATCCGAGGCCGAGATCCGCTCGGCCCTCCTGGAGCTGAGCTCCGGCTCGCAGCAGATCCTCGAGGCCCTGGGATCGATGAAGGACGTGACCGAGTCCGTCCGCGGCGGCGCCCAGGACATGACCGCGAGCTCGGAAGAGATCCTCGCCAAGATGGGCGCCCTCTCCGACCTCGCGCTCCGGACGCGGGAGGAGATGCAGCGCATATCCGCGGACATGGAAGACATGGCCCGCTCGTTCCGGGCGATGGTCGGCCAGATCGGGGAGAACTCGGGCGCCGTGAAGGGCGTCGGCGCCGAGATCCAGCGGTTCGCGGTCTAGGGCCCGGGACGCCCCGGAGACCCGATTCCTCAGTATCTTCTCCCCATGCCGCACCTCGAGCTGTCCGTCGCGCAATCCATGCGCGGCATCGGCCGCGCCGCGTGGGACGCCATCGCCGCCCGCTACCGGTCGCCCTTCTACTCCTGGGGTTTCCTCGCCCTGCTCGAGGAATCGGGTTCCATCGGTCCCCGAACGGGCTGGACGCCCTGCCACTTCCTGCTCAAGCGGGACGGGGTCCTCATCGCCGCGGCGCCCTTCTACGCCAAGACCCACTCCATGGGGGAGTTCGTCTTCGACTTCGAGTTCGCGGGCCTCGCGGACCGGCTCGGCGCGACCTACTACCCGAAACTCGTGGGCATGATACCGGCCACGCCGGTGCCGCTCTGGAGGCCGCTCGTCGCGGAGGGGGAAGACGAGGCGACGCTCGGCGCGCTCTTGATGGATGCCGCCGGCCGGACCGCGGCCGCCTCGGCGTTCGGCGCCCTGCAGGTGAACTGGCCCGCCGCGGGTTTCCGGCCCGGTGACGCGGAAGCTGCCGTGGCCGAGGCCGAGGCCGAGTCCGCGGCCGGAGCGGCCGAGGACGCCGCGGAAGCGGGACGCTTCCGCGAGTGGCGCCACGCGTCCTTCCTCTGGACCGACGAGGGGTACGGCGACTTTCCCCGCTACCTCGCGTCCTTCTCCAAGAACATGCGGCGCAACGTCCAACGCGAACGACGAGCGGTAGCGGAAGCGGGCATCGCGACCCGGATGGTGGGCGCCGCGGAGGCCCGCGCCGATCCGCGCCTTCTCCCCCTCATGGCCGACCTCTACGAGGCGACGAACGACAAGTTCGGTCCCTGGGGCGCCAAGTTCCTGACGCGCGACTTCTTCCTCAGGCTCCCCGAGTTCCTGGAAGACGGGTGGCTCCTCTCGGCCGCCTTCCGCGGGACGGAGCCGGTGGCCCTCGCCTTCCTCTTCGTGGACGCGGAGAGCCTCTACGGGCGCTATTGGGGTACGAAGGAACGGGTGGACGGACTCCACTTCGAACTCTGCTACTACCTGCCCATCGAGTACGCCCTCTCCGTCGGCATCCGGCGCTTCGATCCGGGCATGGGCAGCGAACACAAGGCCCGGCGCGGCTTCCGTTCGGTCATCGTGCCGTCCTTCCACCTCGCCTTCGATCGAAGGGTGGACGCGGCCTTCGCCGCCTACCTCCCGCTCCTGAGCCGGGAGGAAGAGGAGTACGCGGCCGCCCTCAACGAGGAACTCCCCTTCAAACGCGAACGGTGACGCCGCGGCCCTTGTTTCCGCGCCCGTTCGAATTAAGCTAACTATATCGATTCACCCTTCTCAGGGCGAACGACCGGAGGAGTACCCCACATGCCCAAACGGACCGGTTCCCTCGCCGCGCGCATCGCGATCTACGACAGCGCCTTCGTCGCCGTACTGCTCGGCGCCGTCATCCTCGTCATCGGCTTCCGGTTGAGCGGCGACCTCGAACGGATCGTCAAAGAAGAAAACATCCAGATCGCGACGGCGCGAGCCGCCGAGCTCGGTAAGCTCCTCGACCTCCACCTGGCGGAACTCAACCTCATCGCCCTATCGGACCAGATGCGGAACGGGGACGAGGGGACGATGGTCAACTACGTCGTCGGCCTCAACGGTAAATTGGGGCCGGAGATAACCGCCGTCATGACGGCCTTGCCGGACGGGCGCGCGACGACGCCCGCGGGGACCTTCGTGGACGTCCGCGCTCGCCAATATTACAAGGCGGTGTTCTCCGAGGGCCGGAGCCAGTACATCAGCGACGCCCTCATCTCCAAGGCCAACGGCAAGCCCGCCGTCATGATGGTCAAGGCGATCCCGGACGCCGCGTCGGCGACCAAGGCCTTGGGAGGCCTCGAGCTGCAACTTTCGGCCCTCGCGAAGATCGTCTCGGCCCTCAAGCTCGGGGAATCCGGTTACGGCTGGATCGTCGATCAGAACGGGCTCGTGATCGCCCACCCGGCGGAGGAGGCGATCATGAAGCTCGACCTCGCGAAGGCGGACGCGGAGGGGTACGCGGGCATGGGCGCGCTCTGGGAGCGCATGAAGGGCGACCAGGCGGGGAACGGCGCCTTCACCTCCCCCGAGGGGACCGACATGCACACCTATTTCGCCCGCGTGCCCTCGAGCCCCGGCTGGGTTTTCGCCCTCTCGATCGAAGCCCGGGAAATCGCCGCGACCACCCGATCCATCATCCTCCTCCTCTGCGTGATCCTCCTCATCGGGATCGCGGTCGCGATCGTCTTCGCCGCGGCGCTGTCGGGGGCCATCGTGCGCCCGCTCGCCCTCGTGGTCTCGTACATGAAGAACATGGCCGACGGCGACCTCGCCTACGAAGCGAACGCGGCCGATATGGACCGGCTCGTCGAGCGCGGCAACGAACTCGGAACCCTCGCCTCCTCCATCCGCGAACTCAAGGGCAACCTCTCGAACGTCGTCGGTTCCATCCAGACGTCCTCCGCCGAGGTATCCAACGGCGCAGGCCAATTGTCCTCCACCGCGCAGAGCCTTTCCCAAGGCGCCGCCGAGCAG
Source organism: Spirochaetota bacterium (assembly GCA_023406985.1). Lineage (GTDB taxonomy): Bacteria > Spirochaetota > Spirochaetia > Treponematales > Breznakiellaceae > JAEXTK01. The sequence goes on from JAEXTK010000171.1 coordinate 10,471, forward strand.
GCGGCCTCCATAGAAGAACTCTCCTCTTCGGTGGAAGAGCTGGCCTCCATCATCCGGCAAAACGCCGACCATACGCGGGAGGCGGACACGCTCGCGCGGCACGTCGCCGCGAACGCCGAAGCGTCGGGAGCGGCCGTCACCGAGACGGTCGCGAGCATGAAGGAGATCGCCACGCGCATCTCGATCATCGAGGAGATCGCGCGGAACACGAACCTCCTCGCGCTCAACGCGGCCATCGAGGCGGCGCGGGCAGGCGAGGCGGGCAAGGGCTTCGCCGTCGTCGCGAGCGAGGTCCGCAAGCTCGCGGAGCGTTCGGCGCGGGCGGCGGGAGAGATCAACCAGCTGTCCAAGCGGAGCGTCGACGTCGCCGGCGAGGCGGGCACGCGGCTCCAGGAGCTCCTGCCCGACATCCGTAAAACGGCCGAGATCATCCAGGAAATCGCCGCGGCGAGCGGCGAGCAATCGAGCGGCGCCGAACAGATATCCAAGGGCGTGATACAGGTGGATACGGTCGTCCAGCAGAACGCCGCGAGCGCGGAGGAACTGGCGTCGACGGCGGAAGAACTGGCGGGCCAATCCTTGCGCCTTACCGACACGGTGGGCTTCTTCCGGATCGGCGCGGAAAAACCGCGCGCCCTCTCCGCGCCGACGCGTGCCGACTACACGGGGTCCTGACCGGAGACGGCGGCATCCTCGTTGGCGAGGAGGCCCGCGAGGTTCGCGCCTTTGCCCGCTATGCCGAGTTTCCTGCGCAGGTTGTGCCGGTGCCGTTCCACGGTGGCCAGCGCGATGCCGAGGAGTTCGGCTATCTCCTTGCTGGTCCTACCGTTGCGGACCTGGACGGCGATCTCGCGCTCGGGGGGGGTGAGCGCGGTGTCGGCGGCGGGATCGCCGCCGAACGTCGAGATGTCCCGGCCGAGCTCGTCCACGAGCAGGTTCAGGTACTCATCTCGGCGCTCCTCGGACAGGGAGCCGTCCCGCGCGCGCTCGGCGAGGGGCAGGATCTCCGCGGCGAGCCGCTCGCGGAAGGCCCGCACCGAACGCCGCCGCTCCTCCTCTATCGCCGACAGCACTTCCCTGAGCGCGATGTTCTTGGCCGAAAGGTCCTCCGAAGCCGACCTGAGCTCGGCGATGAGGGTCGCGGTGCGGAGCATGGACGAGGCCACGACGAGGACCGAACCGAGCAGGGCCTTCTCTTGGGGAAGGAAGGAGAGCGCGGCGTCGGCGTAGGTCACGCGGATGGAGATCGTCCAGCCGCCCGAAGCGTCGTCCGCGGGTGACGCGGCCTCTATGGTCGGCAAGCCGTCCGGCTCGGCGCCCGCGGCCGGAGGCTCGCCCCGGAACGCCGCGACGGTCCGCCCGCTCGCGGGGTGGCGGAAGTCTACCGCGCAGGAGGCGGCGTCCTCCCGCTGCATGGCCGCGCGGAGGGCGCGCGCTATCCCCTCCGCGGCGACCGCGGGATCGCTCGCCCCCGCGGCGAGGAGGCAGATGGAATAGATGGAGGCCAGCTCCTTTTCCCGTTCGGCCAGACGATTCTCGATGGTCGTCATGACCTCCTGTATAACCGATCCCGGCCTCCGTTCAAAGGGCCGGTCAGGCCTCCCGGAGCCAGACCGCCATCTCTCCCGGTTCCCGATTGCACCAGAGGGCGTAGGGGACCGCGACGAGGGCGACCTCCTCCGTCCGGCTCTCCGCCGGGGCGTAGAGGGCCTCGGCGTCCCAGCCGGCGGCCGACCTGCGCAGCGCCGGGCCGCGCACGACCACGGTGCCGCCGAGGAGGTCGGGGACGTATTCGGCGCGGAACTCCGTCCCCCGCGGGATCGAAAGGTTGTGGAGCTCCGGTCCGTTGTCGGCCTCCTCGGCGCAGTACACGAGGGGTCCCCGGGCGACGGCGACCTTGCCCGCGTCCGCGGCGACCGCGGGGTGGGCGCGGAGGAGGCGCACCGGCATGTCGAGCCGGAGCTCCACGGCGGTCTCCCCCCGCCACGTCCGGTCCAGGCAAAGGTAGCCGTCCGCTCCGGGCCGCCCTTCCGCCGCGGTCCCGTCCACCGCGCAGGCGTAGGAGGAACACCAGGCGGGAACGCGGAGGCGTAGGCGGAATGCGGCGGGAGCCGCGGCGCGGACGGTTATCTTCACCGCCCCCTCGTAGGGGTAGGCGGTTTCCTGGACCAGCGTCACCTCCGCCCCGCCGACGCGGAAGCGGCCCGCGCCGCCGACGTACAGGTGCACGAAGAGATCGTCGTCCCGCGTACCGTAGACGTACCGGTCGAGCGACGCGATGAGGCGGGCGATGTTGGGCGGGCAGCAGGCGCAGGGGTACCAGGCCTGCCGCACCGGTTTCACGTGCTTCAGGGTGGGGTTGGCCGCGCAGGCAGCGGGCCTGACCTCGAGCGGATTCACGTAGAAGTAGCTCTTCCCGTCCCGCGCGATTCCGGAGAGGGCCCCGTTGTAAAGTTCGAGCTCCAGGACGTCCGCGTAGCGACGGTGCGGCTCCAGGTCAAGCATCCGCCGGGCGAAGAAGGCCATGCCGACCGAGGCGCACGTCTCCGTGTACATCGAATCGTTCGGAAGGTCCCAATCGCCCGAGAACGACTCGCCGAAGGCGGCGGACCCGATGCCGCCCGAGACGTACATGCGCCGCCCCGTGATGCTGCGCCAGATCCGGCGGCAGGCCTCCGCGAGCCCCTCGTCCCCCGTGAGCCGAGCCAGGTCCGCCGCGGCGGAGAAGAGGTAGACGACGCGCACCGCGTGCCCCACCGCGTCGCGCTGGTCCCGCACCCGCGCGTGGGCCTGGAGGTAGGCCCGGTCGAACTTGGCGAACTCGCTCAGGATGTGCGTCCCGCCGCGCCGCTTGGCCTCGATATCGAACCAGTAGGGCTCCCTGCCCCGCTCGTCCACGAAATAGCGCGCGAGGCGGAGGTAGCGCTCCTCCCCCGTGGCCTCGTACAGGCGGACGAGGGCGAGCTCGATCTCGGGGTGGCCGCAGTAGCCGCGGCGCTTCCCCTCCTCTATCCCGAAGGTCGCGTCGATGAGGTCGGCGAAGCGGCGGACCACGTCCAGGAGTTGGCGTTTGCCCGTCGCCTCCCAATACGCGACGCCCGCCTCTATGAAGTGGCCCGCGCAGTAGAGCTCGTGCGCCTCGTGGAGATTCGTCCATCGATCTTCCGGAGAGGTGATCGAAAAATACGTGTTGAGGTAGCCGTCGGCGCCCTGGGCCGCGGCGACCAGATCGATCGCCTCGTCCGCGAGGGCCTCGAGCTCCGCGTCGCGCTTCTCCGCCAGGCTGTACGCGACGGTCTCCAGCCACTTCGCCAGGTCCGAATCCTGGAAGACGAAGCCGTAGAAGTCGCCCTTCGCCCGACCCGCCGCGATCCGGAAGTTCTCTATGACGTGGCTCGGCTCGGCGCCGGCCACCCGGTCGTTCATGGCGGCCCACTGGTAGGGGATGACCGCGGCGCGGACGAGCTCGCGGTACGGCGACCAGAAGGCGTCGCGGATGTTCGTTTCGGTTCGTTCGATCATGGCGTCTCCTTAACCCTTGAGCCCGCCCATGGTGAGCCCTTCTATGAAATAGCGCTGCATGAAGAAGAAGAGCGCGGCTACGGGGAGGATGATGAGGACGGAGGCGGCCATGAGGACCTGCCACTGCCCGATCACCGAATAGCCCGAGATGAGGTACTTGAGGCCGAGGGACACCGTGTACTTGTTCTGGTCGTTGATGTAGAGGAAGGGTCCCATGAAGTCGTTCCAGGACGCCATGAAGGTGAAGATGGCGACCACCGCCAGGGCGGGCCGGGACAGCGGGACGATGATGTCGCGGACGATCTGGAAGTAGTTCGCGCCGTCCACGAAGGCGGCCTCGTCGTATTCCAGAGGGATGGCCTTGAAGAACTGGTGGAGCATGAAGATGTAGAAGGCGTTCCCGAAGAAGGCGAGGACGGTGAGCGGCGCGTAGGTGTCGATGCCGCGGAGGAGCTGCCACTCCACGAAGAGCGGGATCATGGTGACCGTCTGCGGGAGCATGAGGGTCGCGATGCAGAGGCCGAACATGACCGACCGGCCCGCGAACCGGATCCGCGCGAAGGCGTAGGCGATGATCGTGTTGCTGAGGAGGGCGCCGACCACGTTGACGAGCACGATGAAGAGCGTGTTGAGGAGGTAGCGGGCGAAGGGCACGACCATGAAGAGCTCGAAGTAGTTGCCCCACTGCGGCTCCTTCGGGAGGAGGAGCGGCGGGAGGGTGAAGATTTCCTTGGAAGTCATTAGCGAGCTGCGCACGAGCCACACGAAGGGGAAGGCGCAGAACAGCGAAAAGAAGGCGAGCGCGAGGTACGCGACGGAGGCGCCGAGGGTCTTCCTGCCGGAGGCTCGTTTCATTTGTCGTCTCCCTGGTAGAACACCCAGCGGCCGGACGTCTTGAAGATCACCACGGAGATGATGCCGGTGGCCAGGAACATGAACCAGGCCATGGCGTTCGCGTAGCCCATCTTGGAGAACATGAAGGCCTGCCGGTAGAGGTGGAGGACGTAGAAGAGCGATGCGTTCGCGGGTCCCCCGTTGGTCATGATGTACGGCTGGGTGAAGGTCTGGAGGCCGTTGATGAACCCGATGACGACGTTGTAGAGGATCGTCGGGGTCATGAGCGGGAGGATGATGTGGCGGAGGCGGTGCGTGGCGTCCCCGCCGTCCAGGTCCACCGCCTCCATGAGCTCCTTGGGGATGTCCTGGAGTCCGGCGAGGAACACGATGACAATGTTGCCGATGCCCCAGAGGCTCATGAGGATGAGGCTCGGGATGACGGACCGCACGCCGTACACCCATTTCAGGGGCGATAGTCCGATCGAGGTCAGCGAAATATTGAAGAGGCCGAACTGGGGATTGTAGAGCCACATCCAGAGCGCCGACGCCACGATGACCGGCACGAGGGAGGGCAGGTAGAAGATGGTCCTGAAGAAGTTGCGGCCGCGCACGTCCATGTTGAGGAGCATGGCCACCGCGAAGGAGAGGACTATCTGGACGGACACGCCCAGGACCGTGTAGCGCAGCGTGACGCCCACGGACTGCCAGAACAGGGGATCCATCACGAACATGTCCACGTAGTTCCTGAAGCCGACGAACTGGGGCGGGGTGATGAGGTCCCACTTGGTGAAGCTCGAAAAGAGGCTCACGAGCAGGGGGAAGGCCACCCAGAGGGAGAGGCCGAGCACCACCGGCGTCATGAAGAGCCAGCCCCAGAAGTTGTTGTATTTTTCGAGGAATCCGCCGCGGCCCATCTTCCTGACGATCTTGCCGCGTTCGGTCTTCGTTCCGTTCATTCGTTCGCTCCCGGCCCGGCGGCCGCGGAAAGGCTCAGGCCCGGCATCCGGTGACCGGAGGGCCCGACCTTTCGCGGCTCGCCCGCTCGCTATACGTGATGCCTTACCAGGTTCCCTGCATCAGCTTCTGTTTCTTGACGAGGTCCGCGGCCTTCTTCATGGCGTCCTTGGCGGAGATCTCGCCGAGCCAGACCAGGTCGAGCTGCGGGTTCACGCACTCGTTGACGATCTGCGTGTAGTTCTTCACCGCCGCCTCGGGTATGGTTTGGGCGACCTTCATGGAGTCCAGGACCGCGGCCTTGTATTCGGCGGGATGGGCGGCGTTGGCCGTCCACTTCTTGAGCTCGGCGGGGTCGCTGTACCAGGAAGCCTTGGTCGGCATCCAGAGGCCGCTCGCGTAGAGGTTGAGGGTCTTGTCGGGCGTCATCATCCACTTGTGGAGCTTCCAGGCCTCCTCGGGATGCTTGGAGGACTTGAAAATGACCGAAGCGCCGGAGATGTACATCTGGGCCGGCTTCTTGATGATGGGGAGGGCGCCGATGCCCATCGGGAAGTCCATCTTGGCGATGTCGAGGAGTTCCCACTGGCCGGTGATGTAGAAGCCGAGCTGGCCGTTCGCGAGCATGACGGGCGGCGCGGGGAGTCCGGCCTGGGAGGTGGAGGACGGGCTCGTGTACGGCATGACCTTGTGCACGTTGATGAGGTCGGCGATCTTCTGGATCACGTCCACCGAGGCGGGGGAATCCATGAGGAACTGCGTGCCGTCTGCGGAGACGATGCCGCCCTCGCCGCTCCAGAGGGGCGGGGTCAGCATGGCGTGCCAGAGCTGGTAGCTCACGCCGTAGGTGGCGATGCGGTCGGCGTTGAAGCCCTTCTCGCCGGGGTGCTTGCCGGCCGCGTCGGTCGTGACCTTCTTGCAGTAGTCCACGAACTGGTCCCAGGACCAGCCCTTGGCGTAATCGGCGCTCGGGAGGGGGACGCCGGCCTTCTTGAGGACGTCCCTGTTGTAGAACATCACCTGGCACTCGGCGGCGGTGTAGGCGCCGAAGATCCGGCCCTTCGCCTTGAGCCACACCTGGGGAAGGTAGTCCTTGTCCAGGTTCTCCTTCCTCACCCGGTCGGTGAGGTCCATCATGTAGCCGGCGGTGGCGAACTCGCCGAACTGGTCGGGGCGGAAATAGCCCAGGTCGGGGAGCGTGCCCGTCTGCGCCATGGCCCGCAGCTTCGCGGCGTACTCGGTGCCCGAGATGTCGCCCTGGATGTACATCGGCTCCACGACGATGCCCGGATTCGCGGCCTCGAAGGCCTTGAAGGCCTCCTTCATGGCGGCGTCTTCGTTGGGGCTTCCCCAATACACGAAGGTGAGCTTCACGTCCGCGGCGAAGACCGACTGGGCGGCCACGAGGAGCGCGACGGCGATGCCCGCAAGCGTTCTTTTCATACAACCCTCCTTTCCGTTATCTCTGGCGGCGACATCGTCCCCGTCATCGAGAGGATTGTAGGGGCGCTCCCGCCGAACGCGATACGTGCGGAAATACCATTTTTGTACTCGATTTGTACCGGCCGGCGCGGGACTCCCTACAGCGAGAGGGAATACCGGCGCGCCAGCTTGATGGCCTGGGCGCGGTTCCGGACTCCGAGCTTCTCGTAGATCCGATGGACGTAGTTCCGCACCGTCTGCTCCGCCAGGCACACCGCGTCGGTGATCTCCTCGTTGTCGAAGCCTTCCGCGATGTACTTGAGGATGCGCCGTTCGGTCCGCGAAAGCTCGTCCAGCCAGGGCGGCGTTTCCGCGCTCGGTCCCTCCGCGATGTTGAGCGTCAGCTTTTCCAGGACGCTCTGGGAGATCGGCGCCACGTTCCCCGAACAGACGCTCCGGATCTGCACCACGAGATCGTCGATGGGGATGTCCTTGAGCAGATAGCCCGTAGCCCCGGAGCGGAGGGCATCCTTCACGTATTCGTCGTCGTCGTAGGTCGTGAGCATGATGATCTTGATCTCGGGATGGGACGCGTGGATCGCCTTGACCGCCTCCACCCCGTTCATGACCGGCATGCGGATGTCCATGACGATGACGTCGGGGACCTCCCGGCCGACCAGGTCGACGGCTTCCCGCCCGTCGTAGGCGCAGGCGATCACCTTGATCGCCTTGTCCACCTTCTTGAGGATCTCCGTGAGGCTCTCGATGAAGAGTTTCTGGTCATCGACGAACATCAGCTTGATGGTCTTCACCGTTCGACCTCCGCGCCCGCGCGGCCGAGGGGTACCACCGCCCGGAGGGTGAAGCCGTGCGGATAGCGGCAGGCTTCCAGCCTACCGCCGAACCGCTCCAGCCGCTCCCGCATGCCGAGGAGGCCGATGCCCTTCTTGGCCTCGTCCTCCGTTCCCCCCGCCCCGTTATCCGCTATGGTGAGGATGACCTCGTCATCCGTCTGCCAGAACACGATGGAAATCTCCGTGGACTTGCCGTGCTTGACCGCGTTCACGAGGCCCTCCTGGATGATGCGGTAAAACGTGTAGTCCAGGCTCCGTCCCCAGGAAGACCGCGCGTTGCCGAAGTCTATGCGGATGGCGACGCCCGTAGAGGCGCGGAACAGGTCCACGATCTTGAGGATCTCGGCGGCGCCGCTGGCCATATTGAGCGTGTGGAGCTGCTTGAGGATGGCCCGCGTCTCGTTGAGGCCGTTCTGGGCGTTCTCCAGCGCGTCGGCGATGAAGACGTGCGCCTTCTTGAGCCGTTGGGGGACGTAGTAGCCGCAGGCCCGCAGCAGCATGATGTTGTTCGTGAGGACGTAGCCGATGGTATCGTGGATGTCGCGCGTGATCCGGAGGCGCTCCTCGCTCTCGAACTCTTCCTTCTTCGTGAGCGCGTATTTCTGGAGGCCGACGTTCGTCTCGATGAGGCCGACGATGGTCTTCTGCTGGGCCTCGATGCGCTCCCCCATCGCCTCGTAGGCGTCGATGATGGTGGAGACCACCGCGTTCACCGCGACGAGGACCGCGAAGAGCGACCCGAGCATCACGAGCGCGTCAACGGACACGGCCGGCGTACGGAGATCCCCCGCGACGATGGGCCGCTGGAAGGCCAGGATCGCGGCCGCGGCCAAGAGGGCGAAGACGCTGTTCGCGGGCCGCTTGAGGTAGTAGCCGACGGCGAACATGTAGACCGTCCCGAGCACCATCGTCAGCGCGGGATCGTTGTTCACCGTGGAGGTCACGATGAGGACCAGCACGAGCTGGACGACGAGGAAGAGGATGTTGAGGTACGACCTGCGGAAGCGGGCCAGGGGGAAGACCAGGGCGGCGAACAGGACGAGCGCGAGCGTCGGGTCGAGTATCCCCTCGTAGGGATCGACGAGGCGGGACTCGATGCTCCTGAAACGCGCATAGCACACCGCCGAGCCGAGCGCGGTGATGAGCGGAAAAACGAGCCTGCTGTACCGTGCGTAGTTGGTGAACCGTTCGTGCAAGAGCGCCCTCGTTCGCGGCGCCTATTATAGCCCGGATTTCCCTAGTTCGCCCCGCTCGATTCGCGGATCACGAGGGAACACGGCAGGAGCATGGTCACCGGGCCGTCGGGCCGCGACCGCCCGTTGTCGATGATCATCTGGACGGCGAGCCGCCCCATGGCGGCCTTCTGGACATTGATGGTCGTGAGCGGCGGGTTCGTGAACTCCGCCATCTCGATGTTGTCGATGCTCGCGAGGGCGATCCTGCCGGGGACGGCGATGCCGCGCTCGTTCAGGTACCGGAGGATGCCGATGGCGACCTCGTCGCTGCCCGCGACGACGGCCGTCACGTCGGGATTCGCGGGGAGCACCCGCTCGGCCGTGTCGTAACCCGACCGCATGTCGTTCGCCGATTCCACGATCAGGGCGGAGACGTCCCGTTCGCCCGATTCGATCATGGCCTGGCGGAAGCCGATGATGCGCTCGTCGGATTCGCCGATGTAGGCGATGCGCCGGTGGGACAGGGAGAGGAGGTGCCGCGTGGCCTCGGTCGCCGCGTCCCTCCGGTTGAAGGAGACCGAGGGCAGGCCCTCGCGCTGCCACTCCACGCAGACGATGTTTTCGATGCGCTCGCGGATCTGGCCGATGAGCTCGTCGTCCTCGGCCGTCGCGATGCTCTGGTCCAGGGCGATGAGGATGAGGCCGCAGACTTCCTCGTCGTGGATGAGGCTGTTGAAGATGAGCGGGTCCTTGAGCTCCTCGAAGAAGCGGATGAAGCGGATGTGGTAGGCCTCCTCGTGCGCCTTGGCGTGGATGCCCGCCAGGATCTCGGCGTAGTAGGGCCGGAGGAAGACGTGCGCGCCGTTCAGGACGATGCCGATCTGCCGGACCGCGGACGGATTCCCCACGCCGAGCATGAGCGCCTGGGCGAACTTGTTCGGCCGGTACCCGAGCTCGTCGATGGCCTTGAGGATGCGGTCGCGCGTCTCGGGCGCGACCGATCGGCTGTTGCCGTTGAGCACGTACGAGACCACGCTCCGCGTGACCCCCGCAGCCCGGGCGACATCCTCCTGCGTCACGCGTTGCCGATTCTTTTCGTCGATTTGGACCATGTCGGCCAAGATACGTCCTCACTCAGGGGACTGTCAATGAACGTAATCGACCGTGAGCAGACGGAAGCCGTACGGCTCCAGCCGCAATCGTCCCGACACCGCTTCCGCGGAGAGCGCGTCCCGATACCGCGCGCCGCCGAGGTCCACCGTCGCCTCCGCGTCGGTGAAGTTGAACAGGAACGTCACGGGCTCCGCCGCCGCGCCGCGG
>JAEXTK010000208.1 GCA_023406985.1 Spirochaetota bacterium
GAGCCGGCGACGCCGGGGCGGTAGCCGGCGCCGGAGCCGACGGCACTGGAGCCGGAGGCGACGCGGGAGCCCGCAGCCCCGAGCGAGGAGACGATGCCCGCGGCGGCGACGCCCGCCTCCGGGGGCGCGTCCTCGCCTCGGGCGGCATCCGGAACGCCGCCCACGTGGCCAAGTCCGTCGCCCTCGGCGCTTCCCTCGCGGGGATGGCCCTGCCGATCGTCCGCGACGTGGCGGCGGGCGGCCGCGAGGCGGTGGTGGAATCGGTCCAAGCCCTGCGGCGGGATCTCGCGGCGATCATGCTCCTCGTGGGGGCGAAGGACCTCGCCGCCCTCGCCGCGACGCCGCTCTGGTTCTCCCCCGCGTTCAGCGCGGAGCTCGAGGGTTTCCTCGCGGCCGCCGCGCCGAACCGGGGCGGCGCATGAAGCTGCCGGCCGGATGGCGGAAGCTGCCCCTCGCGGAACGCCGCGCCTACCTCGCGGAGCGCTACGAGTCCGCGCGTACCTTTTTCCGCTCGTGCGCCGGAATTATCGGCGCGGACGGGGCTAAGCTCGTCGCGGACGCGGAAGGCGCTGCCGGCGCGGCCCCGATTACGGCCGCGGACGCGGTCGCGGACCGCATGATCGAGAACGCGATCGGCTGCTATCCGGTGCCCCTCGGCCTCGTGCCGGGCCTCCTGGTGGACGGGACGGAGTACGCGGTCCCCGTGGCGACCGAGGAGGCCTCGGTGATCGCCGCGGCCTCGTTCTCCGCGCGCGTCATCGCCGCTTCGGGCGGCTTCTCCACGGGCGCGACGCCGCCGGTCATGACCGCGCAGGTTTTCGTGGGCGAGCTTCCGGACGGGAATCTCGCCGCGGCCCTGGAAGCGCGGCGGAGCGAACTCATCGCCGCGGCCTCCGGCCCGCTCGCCTCCATGGCCGAACGCGGCGGCGGTTTCCGGTTCCTGGAGATAGCCCCCGTCCCGGAGGCCCCGTTCGTGCGCATCGACGTCGGAGTGGACGTCCGGGACGCCATGGGGGCCAACCTCCTCAACTCCTGCGCCGAGGCCGTAGCCGCCGCGGTGGAGGCGATCGTCGGGACGAGGCCGCTCATGTCGATCGTTTCGAACGGGGCGACCTTCCGCCGGGCGCGATCCAAATTCGAGCTGCCCTTCGCGGCGCTCTCCCGCGCGGCCGGCCTGGACGGCGCGGAGGTAGCCGAGCGCATCGTCGCGGCGGGCCTCGTGGCCCGGCGGGACCGGGAACGTGCGGTCACCCACAACAAGGGCATCATGAACGGCGTCACGGGCCTCGCGCTCGCGACGGGCAACGATTCCCGCGCGGTGGAAGCCGCGGCGCACGCGTGGGCGTCCCGGGGCGGCGCGTATCAGCCGCTGTCCGCGTACGCCGTGGAAGGCGCGGTCCTCCATGGGGAGATCGAACTTCCCGTGCCCCTCGCGGCGGTGGGCGGCGGAGTGGGGGTGAACCCCGGAAGCTCCTTCGCCCTGGACCTCCTCGGGCGGCCGGACGCGCAGCTCCTCGGCCGCATCGCGGCCTCGCTCGGTCTGGCCCAGAATTTCGCGGCCCTCCTGGCCCTCACGACCGAGGGCATCCAGCGCGGCCACATGCGCCTGCACGGCAGACGGGAGGCACCGCGATGAAGGCGACGGTAGAAGCGTCGCCGAGCCTCGCCCTGATCAAGTACTGGGGCAAACAGGACGGCGACCGGAACGTCCCCGCCACCTCGAGCCTCGCGGTCACCCTGGACGGGCTCTGGACGCGGACGACGGCGGAGTGCGCGGGGGATGAGGATCGGATCGAGGTGAACGGTGCGCTCCAGCCTACGACGGGCCGGTTCGCGGCCCTCTTCGGCCGCGTCCGCGAGGCCACGGGGTACGCGGGCCGCTTCACCGTGCGGAGCCGGAACAACTTCGCCACCGCTGCGGGCCTCGCGAGTTCCTCCTCGGGCTTCGCGGCCCTGGCCGCCGGCTGCATCCGGGCTACGGGGACGGAGCTCGCCGACGCGGCCTGCTCGGCCATCGCGCGCGTCGGGTCGGCCTCGGCCGCCCGCTCCATATTCGGAGGCTTCACCGTCCTGCGCGAAGGCGCGGAGGCCGCCGAAAAGATATACGACGCGAGCCACTGGCCCGAATTGCGCGTCGTGGTCTGCACCGTCAAGGAAGCTGCCAAGGCCCTATCCTCGGGTTCGGCCATGGAACTGACCAAGCGGAGCTCCCCCTTCTTTTCCGCGTGGCTCGAGGATGCCCGGCTGCTGTTCGAGGACGCGCTGGGAGCGCTCGCGGAGAGGAACCTGCCGCGGCTCGGCGAGCTCATGCGCCAGAGCTACCTCAGGATGCACGCGACGCTCCTCGGTTCGTCCCCGCCGGTCATCTACTTCGAAGGCGACAGCCTCAGGATCATCGCGCTCTGCGCCGAGCTTCGCCGGACGGGCGTGGATGCCTGGGAGACCATGGACGCGGGGCCCCAGGTGAAGATCCTCTGCACCGCGGAGGATGCGAACGTCGTCGTGCGCGCCCTCGCCAGGGAGCTTCCCGCGCTGAAGACGACCGTTTGCCGGATCGGGACGGGAGTGCGGCCGACGTCGGAGGAGGTGACATGATGCGGATACGGGTTCCGGGAAATATCTTGCTCGCGGGAGAATACGCGGTGCTCGAGGAGGGCGGGCTCGGCCTCTCCATGGCGGTGGACGAATACGTGGAGCTCGATGCCGAGCCGGATCCCGCGCTGTCCGGACAGGGGGCCTCCGGCCACCTGTTCGTGGGCATCATGGGCGGAGCCTCCGCCGTGTGGACCGCGGGCCTCGCCGCGGATAATCCGCTCTTCGCCGCCGTGGCCGCCGCGTGCGACCGCGTCCTCCGGGAAGAGCGCGGCGGCGGCTTGGACGGCCCCGGCCTCCGCATCACGGTGGATTCCCGCTCCTTCCAGTACCCCGACGGGAGGAAACGCGGACTCGGGTCGAGCGCCGCGGCCTGCGTCGCCGTGGCCGCCCTGTTGCTCCGCGACCTCAAAGACAACCCGGCCTATCCGGACCTCGTCTTCCGCTCTGCCCTGGAAGGCCACCGCGCGGTCCAGGGCGGGCGGGGCAGCGGTTACGACGTCGCGGCCTCCGTCTTCGGCGGGCTCGGCCTATTTTCCGGCGGCGATCGACCCACCTACCGGCGGCTCGAAGCGCGCGAACTCCCGGAGATGACCCTGCTCCGGGGGACCCGTGCCGTCTCCACCGCGGACGCCGTCCGCTCCTGGGAGGCGTGGAAGCGCCGGGACGGGGCAGCGGCGCGGCGCTACCGCGAAGAGTCCGACGCTTTGGTGCGCGAGCTCGTCGACGCCGGGCGGAGGGAAGACTTCATCGCGGCCCTGCACCGGGCCGCCGACCTCGGGAGGAGCCTCGGCGCGGCGATCGGCGTGAGCGCGGTCCCGGACGACGATTGCGCGGAGTGCAGGGACGAGGGTACCGGCGTCAAGGCCCTCGGCGCCGGCAACGAACTCATCCTGGCCTACTCCCTCTATCCCTTGGCCGGCGACGCCCTCCTCCCCGCGAACGGAGGTTTCCGGTGGCTGGAGGACTAGCGGCGCGTCCGGTCGGCCGCACCGCCTCCGGCCGGAGGGTCTACGACGGCAGGGGCAAGCTCCTCTTCTTCGGCGAGCACGCGGCCGTCTACGGCTTCCCCGCGATCGGCGCCACGTTGCCGCTCGGCATCCGCATCGCCCTGGAGGAGGGGTCGACCTCGTCGGGCCGGCGACTCCGGGGCGTTCCGATCGAGTATCGGGCCAAATTCGCGGAGCTCCTCGACGCGACGGGCGCGATACTCGACGATCCCGGCGTGTTCGAGGGCGTGGACATCTCCCTGGAGTCGGACCTGCCCGCGGGGCGCGGGCTCGGCTCCTCCGCGTCGCTCTGCGTGGCGCTCGTAACCGCGGCTATGCGCCGGTCCGCGGGGGCGGGGCGGTCCGCGGCTATGCGCCGGTCCGCGGGGGCGGGGCGGTCCGC
>JAEXTK010000250.1 GCA_023406985.1 Spirochaetota bacterium
CGACACGCGGAGCCGGGGGGCGACGAGGCCCGCCGCCCGGAGTCCCACGCCCGCCTGCCCGGCGGCGACGGCCAGGTAGCCGGCGCCGGACCGGATGGCGGCTACGGCGACCCGGACGGCGCCGTGCCCGTAGGCGTCGGCCTTGACGGGCACGCAGATGCGAACGGCGGAGCCGACTTTGGCCCGGATGGAGCCGATGTTGGCGCGGAGACGATCCAGATGGACGATGGCTTTGGTTGCGCGCATAACGGGGCGATTCTACTCCCAAGCGCGGGTGCAGGGCAATGAAGGCGTCCGCGTCGTCCGCATGGTGATAATTGAGAAAAAACAGTATACTAGAGGCGTAGGCCGATGAAACGTAACGCCGTCTTCGGAAGTTCGATCCTTCTCCTGCTTTCCGCATTCCTCGCGGGGTGCGGCAACATGAATACGGTCATCGCGAAGAACGCGGCCTACGGTCTGGATGCGTTCGTCGGTTCCCGCAACCTGGACGACGGCGCGGCGATCAGCGCGGCCGACTCCATCCGGCCCTCCTTCACCTCGGAAGTGGAGGGCGATCCCGACGTCACCGGCCTCAAGGTCTACTTGGAGACCGCGGACGGGAAGGCCGCGGCGAGCGACGTGGTCTATCGCCTATCCGCGGAGGGATCTCCCCGCGGCGTCGGCGAGGAGCCCGTTCTCGTCCCCCGCTTCTCGGGCGAACTGCCGGCCTTCGCGCTTCCCGCGGATCTGGCCGTCGGCCGCTACGTGCTCGTGATGCGCGTCTTCGGCGAGGACGGGGTCCTCTTCGAGCGGCGGCGATCGATCTATTACCTGGCCGACGCGACCTTCAACCTCGGCAGGGTCGTGAGCTATCCCCCGGGGACGGGGCCCTCCGCCACGGCCCCCGTGTTCCCGACCGAGACCAATCTCTTGCTGCACGCCGAGATCGAGGCGGACGATCGCCTGGACCCGTACGTCGCCTGGTACTTCGGCACCAAGCTCATCGGCATGGGGCGCCTCAAGGACGGCGGCAATCAGATCCTCTGGAAGACCCCCGCGCGGGAAGGTTTCCATACGGTCAGGGTGGAGGTCTATCCCGAGCCGCCGCTCGACCTGAAGTCCCCGGATCTCATCGGGGCCAGCGCGGAGCTGACCGTGGCGACCTCCCTCACCGCCGCGGTCCCCGGCCTGCCGGGCGCGGCCGCCGATTACGCGCGCCTCTATCGCTTCCTCGGCGACCTTTCGGATTCCGCGGACGCTCAGGATGCCGCCCGCGTCTTCGCCCGGACGAACGGCGTCGCCCCCGCGTGGGCGCGCATCGGCGACTCGTACGGCCTCTCGGTGGGCCCCGGCGAGCAGTATCAGCTCGACCTGCCCCTCGTGCCGGTGCGCGCCGGGGGCCTCGATCCCGCGCGCGTTTCCACGCGGGCGGCTCTGTCCGCGCGCGGCCTCATTTGGCGCGCCTCGTTCGTCGGGATCAGCGGCGCGGAAGCGCTGTCGGCGGAGCTCTCGATCGCGGACGGCCTACTGCAGCTCCGCCTCGGCGACGACCAGGGCGGCCGGACCGCCTCCGCGGCGCTGCCCGCGGGCCTCGCGGCGGATGAAGCCGTCCTCATCGAGGTGTCGCTGTCCGCGTCCTATCCGACGGCGACGGCGGTCCTGTCCGTGAACGCTTCCGGGTCGGCCGCGGTCTCCATCCCCTTCTCCACCGCCCTCATGGGCACGGGCAGCGTGCGCCTCGGAGGGCTCGCGAACTCCGGCTCTGCGGAGAACGCCGCTCCGCCGAGGACCGCCGTCATCGACGAGCTCGGCGTCGCGTCCGCCCCGGAAACCGATACCTCCGTTTTTGAAAACTGAGGGACCCTGTACTAAAGTGGTGCGTGGTTTGTTTATTTCCCAAGGAGTATCCGATGCCTAAACGTGGTTGGGCGGCCGTGCTCATAGCCGCCCTGTTCTTTTCGTGCGCCTCGGCCCCCGAATCGCCGGCCGCCCCGGCGGATCCCGCGGACACCGCGGTCGCGCCGGAACGGTCCGCTTCCCGCGCCCGCGCGCAGGATTTGGTCGCCGGCGATACGGCCCCCGCCGCAGTGCGGGAGACCGAAGCGGCCGCGCCCGCCGCGCCCGCCGCGGTGGAATCCGAGCCGACCGCGGCGCGGCCGACCGAGCCGGCCGAGAGCCCGGGCGCGGGCCTGAGCGCGAAGGAACGCGCGTTCCTGGACGGCTACATAAAGCGGCTCAAGTACATGATGGTCGTGAAGGACGGCGTCGCCTTGGACGAATTCCAGCAGCGCATGGTCTTGACCAAGGGGAACGAGCATCTGCTCAAACAGGGTTTCGACGTGGTCCACTACGACCAGCTCCGGAAGAACATGGAGGACCAGCGCGCGGCCTACGAGGCCGAGGCGGGCCAATCCATGAGCCTCACGCAGTTCATAGCGCAGAAACTCGGCGCGGACGTGTACCTGGAGCTCGACGCCGTACCCCGCGCCTGGAGCGACGGCGGCCGGCACTTCGGGGAAGCCAACTTCACCGCGAACATGTTCGACCCGTCCACCGCCGAGTTGCTCGGTTCGGTCACCTATCGGACCGACCGATCCCTGAGTACGTCCTCCCCGGAGGACGCCCTCCTCAACGCGCTCGTCGCGGGGACCGCGCAGTTCATGCCGCGGGTGGTGCGCGACTCGACTTCCGTCCTCCGCAACCGAACGGCGAACGGCATCCGGTACCAGGTCATCCTGCAGAAGACCGCGGATTCCCGGACGGTCTCGGCCTTCCGAAGGAACCTCAGGCCGCTGGTGCGGGATATCGTCATGGGGCCGAGCGCCGCCGATCAAACGATCATGGACGTGTACCTTTTCGATTCGATGTCTGTTTTAGAAGATGCGTGTTACGCGGCGTTCGCCAAGACGCCGGGTATGGAGAACGCCTACTGGGTGTATACCCGGGGCAAGACGATAACGTTCAATAGCGGGAGCTGATCCGGTTTTTTCGATTCTGACGCGATAGGTATTAACGGTGCCGCCGCATTGGGCGGTTCCCAAATCGGGCCAAGTGGCCCGACGTATTGTTGGCGGTGCATGAAACCGCTTCAAGGAGGCACATGTGAAAAAGCTGTCTGTAGCGCTCACCATGGTCGCGGCGACGTTGGTGATCGCCGGATGCGCGAGCAAGCCCGAGCCGGCCCCGGCTCCGGCGAAACCCATCGCCCAGGCCCAGGCGCCGAAGTACGTGATCGTGGACCACAAGGCCCAGGCTATCGGCGGCGGCGTTCCCGAGTGGGTGGAGGTCTACATCGCCGACGGCATGACCGGCGTGGAAGCGCTCGAGAAGTATAAGGACAAGTTCGTCTTCGTGGGCGAGGATTCGGGCACGAACCTCGGCGCCCTCCGGCTCTGGGCCCAGGGCTTCAACGTCGCCCAGGACCTTTCCCGCCTGGTTTCCCAGCGCGTGCAGGTCAAGTTCGCGGGCGCCGCGGCCGGCAGCCCCGACGACGAGTTCGGCCGCTACTTCGAGAACGTCGTGAAGAACTCCTCCGACGCCAAGTTCTCCGGGGCGCGCAAGGAGACCGACTACTGGATCCTCAAGCGCTACTTCAAGGACGACGGCGTGACGGTGGACCGCGAGGTGTACGACTACTACGTCCTCGTGAGCATCGACCGCGAGATGCTCAAGAAGCAGATCAACGCCATCCTGGAAGGTACGAAGGCCGATACGCCGCCGACCAAGGAACAGCAGACTGCCATCGATCGCGTGAAAGAGTCCTTCTACGAGGGATTCTGAGCGCTGAGGTAGGGGCGGCCGCGAGGCCGTCCTTTCCGCGGGGCCCGCGCCAACGGCGCGCCCCTCCAGGGCGGTTCCCCCGAACGGGCGGGACCGCCTTTTCTTTGGCTACCTTATGTCGGAGGCTACGATGTTCCTGTCGATACGGACTGCCGCGGGGCGCTTCGCCGCCGCCGCGGTCGCGGCGGTCGCCGCCGCCCTGATCTCGTGCGCGGGCGCTCCGCCCGCGGCGGCTCCCGCTCCCGAGAAGACGGCGCCGGCATGGACGGCGGAAACGCCTCCGAGCGACGCGAAGTACACGTATTTCGTCGGCTACGGCGAGGGCGAAGGACCGGTTCCCGCGACCGACGCCGCGACCGCCACGCTCGTGGCGGAAATCCTCCGCTACATCGGCGCGACGATCAGCGCCGAATCCACGGCGACGGCGCGGTCTACCCTGGACTCCTTCCAGGCCGACCTCGTCCAGACGGTGAAGCAGACCTCCACGAGCCGGGTCGCGGGTTTCCAGGTCACGGACAAATACGTCGCCGAGGGGAAGGCCGGCGTGACGGTCTATATCTTGGGCCGCTACTCTACGGCGGACCTCAACGCCGAGAAGCGCCGCATCGCGGGATTGTTCCAGGAAAAGGTCGACGCGACGGCGGTGCCGGAGGCCGAGGGCGATGACCTGATCTGGGACGGCGAGGCCGTCGCCGCCGCGCGGAAGTTCATCCAGGCCGCGGTCGCCGCGTCCGGTTCAGATCTGGAGAACGCGCAGATCAAGCTGGAGCGGAACCTCTCCAAGGCGAAGTCCGCGTTGGCGGGCGTGACCCTGGAGAAACTCAACGACCGCCTGGAGACCGCGCCGTTCGCGCCCTTCGCCGCGCCGTTCAAGGCGGCCGTGAAGTCGGGAGGGCGCCCGCTCGCGGGGGTCCCGATCCTGGTCGGCTACCAGGCGCGGCTCGCGAACGGGAAGACGGCGACCCGCACCGCTACGGCGCTTTCGGACGCGTCCGGCGTCGTCTCCTTCGATCATCCCGCGCCCGAATTCGTCGGGAAGGCCGTCCTGACCATGCGTCTGGACCTCGCCGCCGACACGGCGCCCCTCGCCGCCGTCGCCGGCCGCGCCGCGCCCCTGGTCGCGGGGCTGGAGGACGAGATCGCCGCCAAGCGCCTCTCGTTCGCGTACTCGGTGGTCTCCGCGGCCCGCTCGATACCCACCGCCGTGTGGCTCGCGGACGCGGACGCGGACGGGGTCCGGCCGGCCGGGGCCGCCTCCGCGGCCCTTCTCCAGGTGCTGGCCAAGAACGGCTTCGCCGCCTTCGACGCGGCCCAGCCCGCGGCGGCTTTCGCGTCCGGGGACGACGCGGCCGTCCTCGCGGCGGCCCGGAAGGCGCTCGCGGGCAAGGCGCGGCGGCTCGCCTGGGGGACGGTCCGGGTGGTCTCGGTGCGGGACGATTCGGGCCAGAAGGTGGCGACGGTAGCCGCGGAGATCAAGGCGGCGGACCTGGAGACGGGGCGGATCCTCTATTCGTCGGCGAAGCAGGTCCCGGCGGTGGGCTCCACCGAACGGGAGGCCGCGGACGCCGCGCGCCGCACGCTCGGCCTCGCGCTCGGGGAGGACCTCGCCGCGCAGCTGCCCTGACGCCCGCAGCCGCGGCCTTACGCCGCTGCGGCTGCGTGACCGCCGCCGACGCATCGGGCCCGGCCTTACGGCGCTGCGGCTGCGTGATCGCCGCGGCCCACCGCGCCGCGGCGGCCGAAAAACCTAGAGGACCTTCTTCAGGAATTCGCGGGTGCGCGGATTCTCCGGGGACCCGAAGATTTTCTCTGGCGGCCCTTCCTCGGCGATGAGGCCGCCGTCCATGAAGAGGACGCGCTTGCCGACCTCGCGCGCGAAGCGCATCTCGTGGGTCACCACGATCATGGTCATCCCCTCGGCCGCGAGATCGCGCATGACTTCCAGCACCTCGCCCACCATCTCGGGGTCCAGGGCGCTCGTCGGTTCGTCGAAGAGCATGACGTCCGGCTGCATGGCGAGGGCGCGCACGATCGCGATGCGCTGCTTCTGGCCGCCGGAGAGCTGGGCCGGGTAGGCCCGCGCCTTCTCTTCCAGGCCGACGCGCCGCAGGAGGGCCATGGCCGACTCGGTCGCCTCCGCGTCCGAAAGACCGCGGAGCTTCCGCGGGGCGATGGTCACGTTTTCCAGGACCGTCATGTGGGGGAACAGGTTGAAGAGCTGGAAGACCATCCCCATCTTGCGGCGATGGAGGTCCAGGTCGTGGCCGGCCTTGGTGATGTCCACCCCCTCGAAGATGACGCGCCCCGAGGTCGGCGTCTCCAGGAGATTGAGGCAGCGGAGGAAGGTGCTCTTGCCCGAGCCCGAGGGGCCGATGATGACCGCCACCTCGCCTTTTTCGAAGGTCGTGGAGATGCCCTGGAGCACCTGGAGCTTGCCGAAATTCTTGTGTAGATCGATGGTCTCAATCACCGGCTCTCATCCTCCGCTCGATATGGGCGAGCAGCTTGGAAAGGGGGAAGGTCATCAGGAAGTAGATCACCGCGGCGACGATGAGCGGCTCGAAGGGCTGGAAGGTGTTGCCGCGGACCGTGTCGGCCTTGTACATGAGGTCGCCGATGCCGATGATCGACACGATCGAGGATTCCTTGATCACCACGATGAACTCGTTGCCGAGCGCGGGCAGGATATTGCGGACCGCCTGCGGGATGATGATGTTCCGCATGGCCATGCCGTGCGGCATGCCGAGGGAGCGCGCGGCCTCCATCTGTCCCTTGTCCACGGCCTGGATGCCGGCGCGGAAGATCTCCGCGACGTAGGCCCCCGAGTTGATGCCGAGCGTGATGACGCCCGCCATGAAGTCCGAGAAGTTGATGCCGAGGATGGCGCTGATCCAGGGAATATCGGGGAACCGGACGCCGATGGCCTGCAAGCCGTAGTAAATGATGAACAGCTGCACGAGCAGCGGCGTTCCGCGGATGAATTCGATGTAGGCGGTCGCGACGAACCGGAGCGGCCTCTTCTTCGAAAGCTTCATGAGCGCGAGGAGGAGGCCGATGCCCGTGCCGAGCACCACCGCCAACAGGGCGAGGAGCACGGTGTTCTTCGCGCCGATCAGGTAGAATTGCCAGTACTTGGTAAGGAAGGAAAAATTCACTTCCGCGTCCGCTCCTTGGATATTTGTTGCTTCGTTTAAGGTTCAGTATAAACCATGGAGGCACGGAGATGCAAATTGGGGGATTCTCCCTATAACGCATTTCAGTAAGTCGTGGTAATCCCTTACTAATAACGAATTAGCTTTCCAGATTTTGGGATTTCAAAGTCTGGAAAGGCGGGGTGCGAATGGGTGTGTCCATTTTATCCCCCGCGAGGGGGGATTATCATGAGGCTCCGTGAAACTTATACGTTGTACAAACGTAAATTGCAATCGGGCAATGTGGTGTACTACTACCAGGTCTACGACGACGACGGGAACAAGCTTTGCGGGCATTCCACGGGAAAGCGGACGAAAACGGCCGCGCGGAATTACTGCAACGAGCTCTTGCGCGAGGGGCGGCTCATGCCCCAGAAGCGGGAAATTCCGACGTTCAAAAAATTCGCGGAAGGTTGGTGGGAGTGGGATACCTGCCCGTATCTCAAGAAACGCAAGGTGCGGCGGGAGATTACCAAGTCCTACGCGGATAACGCGAAATCCAAGTTGCACATCCATGTGCTGCCCTACTTCGGCAAGATGCGGTTGGACCGGATAAGCGAGTTCGAGATCGAAGCGTGGCTGACGTCCTTCGCGGAGCGGGGGTATCGCAACTCGACGGCGAATTCCCAATTCGATGTGCTCGTGACCATGCTGAACGAGGCGGTCAGGCAGAAGCTCATCAAGGCGAATCCGGCCTTACACGTGGTGAAGCTCAAAAACAACAACAAGGTGATCGACATCCTCAAGCCGGAAGAGGTGAAAAAGATGTTCCCGGCCGACTGGAGCGAGGTGTGGGATTCCTACCTCCCCTACATGATCAACAAGCTCGCGGCCTGTACCGGGATGCGTTTTGGAGAAGTGTTGGGCGTGCGCGGGGAGTTCGTGCACGAAGATTACATTGCCGTGTGCGGGCAGCATACGAAATACGGGTATACGGGCACGAAGACGCACGACAACCGCAACGTCCCGATTCCGTCGGCGATCAGGAAGGACCTTGAGGAACTGCGCAAGATCAACGGCGACGGGTACCTATTCTCGGCGGACGGTGGCGAGACTCCGTTGCCTCGGCCCTACGTATACGATGCATTGTTCACGGCGATGAAGCGGATCGGGATCGGCGAAGAGGAGCGGAAGAGTCGGCACCTTTCGTTCCACGGATGGCGGCATTTCTTCAACACCACCTTGCGAATGGCGAACGTGGCGGACAGCAAGGTGATGTCGGTGACCGGCCACAAGAGCCGTGGGATGACCGATCATTACACGCACTTCGACACGGCGCAGTTCACGGAGGTCAGACAAGTCCAGGAGGCGCTGCTCCTCAGCGAGCCCGCCGTTATGCGTGTCGTGGGCCGCTCGGATCAGGTGAACGAGATCCAGAGGGTGAGGTCTGGAAGCGACGTAGAGGCCGAACCGGGAAACGGAAAGGATGTAACAGCGGGACGTACGCGGAGCGCTGTTCCCCTTCTGCCCGTAAAGAGTACGCGCGGACGCCCCCGGAAGTGTGCACAGGGGAACTAGGTGAAAAGAAAGCACGTATGACCTGAAATTGTCGATCTCAACTCATTTGATCGATCCCGCACTCAGAAAAAAGTGCGGGATTTCGTCTTTCTGGGGGTTTCTCCCTATAACGCTTTTTTAAGAAATCAGGCGATGCTGTTTTGCATGGTTCGCAAAGAACGGCGAAATCGTTGATATAGGAGTGCGGAAAAGGTGATGACCATCGGCGGCATTGCTAAGTTTTTAAAACTCTGGCTGACCATGATCGTCGAATTTGTTTGGCCTTCGGTTCCCTTTACTTTGTCGAGGAGCGCGAGCCGGCACCTCATATGCCGGCTCCGCGCACAGGGATCCCGTTCTTCCACGATCCGCAGAAGGACCCGGTCGCGGCTGGTCCAAACCGCTGCATGTGGGTCGCTGGATTCTCATGCGCGGGATTTCGTCGGACGCCACTGGTCCGACATTACAATCATGATCGGCAGACCCGGAGCGCGGAGCCGCGCGGATCGCGAAGGGGTGGACATTACACCCATCCCCTTCGCCACCTCCCGATGTTCCTCACGCTCGCGGACATTCGCGGCTTGTCCACGGAAGGCGACACCGCGATTATCCTCGCGCAGCGGTCCCGAATCCACCCCCTTTCGATTTACAAGTCCGGGTGAGCGGCGATTCAGTTCAAGACTTGCGTCGTTATTGGAGCTTGGCCTGTTCCCCCAATTCGGAAGGTAGTTTACTCCCTTGCCAATTACGAATTGGTTCTCCAGATTTTGTGATTTCAAAGTCTGGGAAGTGATGAAAAGGAAGACGTGCTCTCTTTTTCATCACGGAAAGGGAGGATTCATGAGGCTCCGGGAAACGTATTCTCTGTACGAGCGCAAGTTGAAGTCCGGCAAAACCGTGTTCTATTACCAGTGCTATGACGAAGACGGTAAAAGGATTTGCGGGCATTCGACGGGACAACGCACTAAGACGGCTGCGCGGAATTACTGCAACAAGTTGTATCGTGAGGGGCTGCTGCTGCCCCAGAAGGGTAAGATACCCACCTTCGAAGAATTCGCGAAAGGTTGGTGGGAATGGGGAACATGCTCTTATCTGAAAAGGAGGATAGGCAGACGCGCGATAACCAAGTCGTATGCGGACGGAGCGTGGTCCAAACTGCATAACCATCTACTGCCGCATTTTGGAAAAATGCGGCTCGACAAGATTACTGAACACGGCATCGATAAATGGCTTACTTCGTTTGCCGGCCGCGGATACCGAAATACGACGGCGAACGGCATATTGAATCTCATGGGGACGATGCTGAACGAAGCCGTAAGGCAAAAACTCATCCCGGCGAATCCGATGGTTCTCGTAATGAAGCTCAAGAAGGATTCCAAGAAGATCGAGATACTCACGCCGAATGAGGTTAGGAGACTTTTCCCGGAAGGTTGGCGCAAAGTGTGGGATTCTTATGTCCCCTACGTGGCGAACAAGCTCGCGGCATGCACGGGGATGCGCTTCGGTGAAGTGATGGGATTCCGCGGCGAGTTCTTGTTCGAAGACTACATCACCGTATGTGGGCAGTACACATCCTACGGGTATACGGATACGAAGACGCATGAGAGCCGCAATGTCCCGATTTCATCTACGATACTGCGCGACCTGACAGAGCTTCGCAACAGCAACGGAGCGGGGTTTCTTTTCTCCGAAAACGGCGGCAAGACGCCGCTCGGACGGAAAAGCGTGTACGATGAGCTGTACTCGGCGCTCAGGAAGATAGGTATCGATGAAAATGAACGACGAAGACGGAACCTCTCGTTTCACGGGTGGCGGCACTTCTTCAACATCACCTTGCGTTTGGATAACATAGTGGACAACAAGGCCCGATCGGTGATGGGTCACAAGGGCCGCCTGCTGACCGAGCATTACACCCACTTCGATACCGCAGAGTTCACCAAGATACGTCAGGTCCAGGAAACGTTACTCATCTCCTGCCTATGAAGGCTACACTTCGGAGCCTCCGGAAGTTAACACGGGAGCCAAAGCGCTACGGGGCGCACTTGAGATAAAAACCGTCGATCTCGACTCGATTGATCGATCCTTCACAAGGAAGATGTGGGATTTCGCCGTTTTAGGGAGGTGGACCCAATACGTTTTTGTGAAGTCGTGGGATTATTTCATGTATGCAGGGTAGAACGGAACAATCTTTGGTTCAGGAAGTAAGGATAAAATGTACCTTGCTTAGGCGATGACTCCAGCTATATACGAATTGGTACCGGATGCCCGGCTTTCGGCTCCGCAAATGAAACCTAGCGGACGACGGCATGGCCGCGAGGCAGACGATATCCGTCCCTACATGATCCAGATTCATTCGTATGCAGGGAACCCTTTCGAGGACAGCGCCTATCGCGGAAGGCCGTTGTGCGTATCGGCTGTCCGTATCCCCTAGGTTAAAAATTGGGTCAAACGGCATCCCGGCATTCTAGGAATTTGTAGCCGACGCCGCGCACGGTTCCGATGTAGCGAGGGTCTTCACCGTCGTCCCCGAGGACCTTTCGGAGATTCTTGATGTGCGCGTCGATGGTGCGCTCGTAGCCCTCGAAATTGGTTTCCAATGCGGCTTCCAGCAGTGCCGTGCGCGAGAACACCCGGCCCGGCTCGGAGATCAAAACTTTCAATAAGTCGAATTGTACTTTAGTCACGGTTTTCGGTTTATCGTGAACAGTGACGGTTCGTTTCAGGAGATCTACGGCGACCTCGCCGCAGCGGAGGACCGCCGGCGGAGCGTCGGAGTCGGGGCGCGTCTCGGCGCTTTCTGCGGATGGCCGGTCGTACCTCCGGAGCACGGCCTTAACGCGAGCGACGAGCTCGCGGGGACTAAAGGGTTTAACGACGTAGTCGTCGGCGCCGAGCTCCAGGCCGACGACCCGGTCCGTCTCTTCGACCCGCGCAGTCAGGAAGATGATGGGTACGGCGGAGGTTTTCCGTATGGTACGCGCGACATCCAAGCCGTCCAGTCCGGGCATGTTGATATCCAAGACGACGCAATCGGGGGCTTCTTCCTTGAATCGGGCCAAGGCGTCGACGCCGTTCAGGGCCGGAACCACCTCGAATCCGGAGGATTCGAGGTAGGCGGAGACTATTTGGATGATTTTCGGCTCGTCGTCGGCGACGAGTATTTTCCTGCTCATGCTTGTTTCAATATAGTTTCCGCCGCGGCTCTCATCAATGGGCGCGGACCACGGTCATCATGCCCCCGTCCTCGTGGTCGATGATATGGCAATGCAGCATCCACTCGCCGGGGTATGTCATGACGAAGGCGACATCGACATATTTTCCTTCGGACACAGCGATCGTATCCTTCCACGTTTCCCTGGCCGGAGGTTTGCCGTTCTCGGAAATGATCTGGAAATAAGCGCCGTGGAGGTGGATGGGGTGGTCCATGCGGTGGCCCATCATGGCGGTGTTGTCCTTGTTATACAGGCGTAGTTTTACGACCTTCCCGACCTGGACATCGAGGGGCGCCGTCTCGGGGAAGGCTTTGCCGTTGATGGTCCAGCGGTAGGCTCCGCCCATCATGCCGCCTTCCATCATCCCGCCAGTCGTCGAGCCGCTTCCATGCATCGCGTGCATACCGCCCATCGAACCGCCGTCCGTCATGCCCATCGCGTCGCCGCTCATCATGCCGCCCATCATGCCCATCACGGATGCGAATTCCAACACGTAATCGGGTTTCATGGTCTCGGCCCCCGGCAATGCGCGCGAGGGCGGCGGAACGAAGGGTGAGGCGACGGCGGGAACGGAGCCTTCGGCGTAGCGAATGGGAATCGAGAGCCCGTAGTCGCGCGTGGGATCGTTTATCTCGAATTTATCGCCGGCCTTCCCGCGGGCGAATATTTCGGCGTCGATGCGTTCGGCGGGGGCCAGGACAAGCGTGTCGGTCTCGTACGCTTCGCCCAACGGGTTTCCGTCCGTGTGAGTGACGCGGAAGCGATGCCCCGTGATCTTGAGCGTGTGGGTGACCGCCGTGGACGCGTTGATGAACCTGACTTTGTGGAGCTCGCCATTTTTCAAGACCAGCGGTTCGATGGCCGATTCGGTCTTCCCGTTCACCGTATCGATGTTGCCGATCCGTTCCATATCGGTGGAAGGGATGGCCTCTATCCTGCGGCCGCGCGCGTCCAGGTACCAGTCGTCCAGGACGTACGTATGATCCCCCGAATAGCGGGCGTCTTCAGGCGCCTTTACGATAAACGCGCCGTAGAGGCCGCGATCCAGTTGGGGCAGTACGGGCCTGAAATGCGGGTGGTACCAGTAGGTACCGGCTTGGGTAACGGTGAATTCGTAGGTGTGCGCTTCGCCGGAGTTGATCTTTATGAACGTGCCGTCCTGTTCGTTCGGTACCACGAGACCGTGCCAGTGAACGTTCGTCGCCTCGGCGAGGCTGTTCACGATCTCGATATTTACCCTATCCCCGACATTGGCCGTGATGGGCGTTCCCGGAACGGTCTCCCCGTAGCTCCAAACCGTCGTGGAGAGGCCGGGCTTGAGCTCCCATGTCCTTTGTCGGAGTTCTATACGGTAATCCGCAGCGTAGGCGGTAAAGGCAGAGAAAATGATGAAGGCGGCGAGATTGGCCGCGCGAATCGTTTTCATGACGGGATGCCTCCTAACTTTCTATAGAAATATAAGTAGGAATCATTCGCGGAAGAGGTTCTTCACCGAAACGCCATTAAACATTCATCAACGGTTCACAAAGTTCTCTTTCCGGTAAAGGCCGGTCCGGGGCCTTTGGAGCCTCCCGGACCGGCACGGGGCTTACATATCGTGGGATTTCATCCCCGATCCTTTCGCTCCCCCGGACGGCGCCGCGGCGGCTTTCGCCACCGTCGCTTTCGTGACCCCCGATATGACGCCGGCCGAGGAAGCCGTCCCGTCGACGGCGATATACGGAGCCGTCTCGGCCTTGTTCTTGAGCTTGTCCACGATCTGCTTCTTCACGAGATCGCTGGAGGCCTTATCGAATGTATGGAAAACGTACTTGCCGTTCGAGCCCTTCACCGAAAGGCCGAAACCGGAGGCGACGCAATTCTCCATCGTCAAACACGCGACGACGTTCTTCTCCGGGTTGACCGCGAGATCGATCTTGCCCTGATATCCTTCCGGATAACCGGCCTTCCCGCAAAGGACGTCGACCAGGTATCCGGTTATCGGTTCCTGGGCGAAAGCCCCCGCGGCGGCCGAAACGATCATTGCAACGAAAAACGCTTTCTTCATCGAATACTCCTTAACTTCATCTCTTCGATCTCCCGGCTCTACGGCCGGGACGGGGCGACTTTATTCGCGCGGGCCGAATCCTTGGCTAGTTTGCGTTCCAGCAACAGGCTGTTGAGCAGCGGCACGATGAAAATCGTGATGAGCACGAAGGTCATGCCGCCCAAGGAGGGAATAGACATCGGCCGGATGATCTCGCTGCCTCGTCCGGTAGCCCAAAGGACGGGCACGAGGGCCATGATGGTGGTGGTGGTGGTCATCAACAGCGGCCTGATCCTCTTGGCGGACGCGTCGGTGATGAGGTCCCAGATTTCTTCCTTCGTCTTGAAGGTTTTCCCCTCCTTCATCTGGTTGATGTACGTGGTCAGGATGATGCCGTCGTCCACGGCGACCCCGAAGAGCGCGATGAAACCGACGGCTACCGCGATGCTCATCTTGTAGCCGAGGAAATAGAGCAGGAACACGCCTCCCGTGAGCGAGATGGGGATGGCCATGAATACGACCAGGGTCTGAGGAACCGAATTGAAACCGAAATAGATGATCAGGAAGATGAAAAGCAGCACGAGCGGGAAGATGATCCTGAGGGATGCCGAGGCGGCGATCTGGTTCTCGAAGTCGCCCGCGAAACGATAGTAGTAACCGCTTGGAAGCTTGACCTTCTCCGCGATGGCCTTTTCCGCCCGCCTCACGAATTCGATGGGGCCGGTCGCCTCATCCAGGGTGAGGTAGATGATGCCGCGCAGCAGGCCGTTCTCGCTGTTGATCATCGAAGGTCCCATGGTGATGCGCATATCGGCGACGCGGGTGATAGGGATGCGTTCGCCCGAAGGCGTGACGATGAGGATGGCCGCCAGGCTCTCAAGGCTGTCCCGGTATTCGCGCATGTAGCGGACGCGGACGGGGTAGCGCTCGCGGCCTTCGACGGTCGTGGTGATGTTCTCGCCGCCGATCGCGATCTCGATCGTTTTCTGGACGTCCTCTATGCTGAGGCCGAACCGTCCTATCGCCTCGCGGTTGATGGTGTACTCGACGTACGGTTTGCCGACGATCCGCTCGGTGTAGGACGTCGCCAAGCCGTCCACGCCTTGGACCGCGGCCTCTATCGCGAGGGCCTGCTTCTCGATCTCTTCAAGGTTCGTGCCGAAGACCTTGATGCCGACCGCGGTCCTGATGCCCGAAGAGAGCATGTCGATGCGGTTTTGGATGGGTTGCGTCCAGATGTTGCCCACGCCGGGAAGCCTGAGCGCTGCGTCCATTTCGGCGCGCAGTTTGACGGCCGTCATGCCCGGCCGCCATTCTTTCTTCGGCTTGAGGGTGATGATGGTCTCGATCATCGTGATATCCGCGGGATCCGTGGCGCTTTCTATGCGTCCGAGCTTGCCGACGGCCTGGTCCACTTCCGGGAACGAGGCGATGATCGAATTCTGCCGCTTGAGTACATCCTCCACCTGCGTCAAGGACGCCGAAGGCAGGAGGACGGGCATGAAGAGCATGGAGCCCTCGTCCAAGGGCGGGCGAAATTCGTTCTGGATCTTCTCCGTCAGGATGTACACGCCGCCGAGGAAGAGGAGCACGGGAACGACGAGGATCCACTTGTTCCTGAGGCCCCAGGGAATGACGGTCCGGACGAAGCGTTGCGCGTAGCGGGAAAAAAAGAAGCACACGGCGAGGAAGGCGGCCGAGAAGCTCAGCATAAGGACGTTGCCTGCGATCCATTCGCCGAAGCCGCGCCACGGGGAGGAGGACGTGAGGCCGAAATACCGCGACAGGCGTTCCAGGAGGACGACCAGTCCGGCCGCCATGCCGATCGCTCCGATGATCTTCAGCGTCCGCCGTTTACCCGAGAACAGCCTGCGCGTAAAGCCGACCAGGCCCGTCTCCACGCCTTCGAAGCGACGCCGCCACGTGTGGAATTCCAAGTACAGGGGCGGCAGGAGGAAGATGGCGGTTATGAACGAGCCTAAAAGGACGAACGTCTTCGTGTACGCGACGGGGTGGAAAAGCTTGGCGCTTTGTCCTTGAAGCGCGAAGATCGCCAGGAACGGAATGAGCGTCGTTCCGATCGCTCCGAAGACGGCGCCGGCGACTTCCACCGCGCCGCGATGTATGGAATCGGTGTCTTCGGCGAGCGTCGGAACGGTTCCCGGCGGCGCCTCTTTCCGCGCGGTGGTGATGTGCCGATGGATGTTTTCGGAGATGACGATGCCCATGTCCACGATCGCGCCGATCGCGATGATGATGCCCGAGAGCGACATGCTATGCATATCGACATTGAAGAGACGCATCAGGGAAAAGGTTATGAGGATGGAGAACGGCAGCGTCAGGGAGATCATGATACTCATGGAAAACGGGAGAGCGAACACGAGGATGACGGCTACCGTTATGAAGATCTCCACGAGGATGGCTTCCTTCAGCGTGCCGAGGGTCTCCTCCACCAGTCCTGTACGGTCGTAGAACGGGACGATCTTCACGCCTTTCGGGAGACCGCCTTCTATTTCCGCGATCTTCGCCTTTACCCGTTTGATCACCGCCGCCGGATTTTCCTTGTACCGCATGACCACGACTCCGCCCGTGGCCTCCTCGCCGTTCTTGTTGAGGGCGCCGCGACGGAAGTCGGGGCCGGTGCCGACGACGGCGATATCCTTGACGCGGATGGGCGTCCCTTTGGAGCTGCCGATTACGATGCTCTCTATATCCTCGATCGACTTGATGAACCCGGCGCCGCGGATGAGGAATTCCATTCCGTTGACCTCGACGACCTTGGCGCCGACGTCGCGGTTGCCGCTTTCCACGGCCATGACCACGTCCGAGGTCTTGAGGCCGTACGCGTATATCTTCGCGGGATCCACGTCGATCTGGTACTGCTTCACGTAGCCGCCGACGCTGGCGACCTCCGCGACTCCTTCCACCGAGGCCAGGGCGTAGCGGACGTACCAGTCCTGGATCGAACGGAGCTCCTGGGGATTGTAGCCTTCCCCTTCCACCGTATACCAAAACACCTGGCCGAGGCCGGTGCCGTCGGGTCCGAGCGTCGGAACGACTCCGGTCGGCAGGCTCGCGGCGGCCGAGCTCAATTTTTCCAGGATTCTCGTTCGCGCGAAGTAGAAATCCACGTTGTCCTTGAAGATGACGTAGATCATGGAAAAGCCGAAACCGCTCTGCCCGCGGATCTGTTTCACCCCGCTGATGCCCTGCAGGGCAGTGGACAGGGGGAACGTGACCTGGTCTTCCACGTCTTTCGGCGTGCGTCCGGGCCAATCGGCGTAGACGATGACCTGGTTCTCCCCAAGGTCCGGAATCGCGTCGATAGGAACGCGGGAAAACGAGATGAAGCCCGCGACGGCGATTCCCGCGAAGGCGAGGAATACCAGGAGCCTATGGTCCATGCAATAGCGTATCAAGCCTTTCATGTGTTACTTCCCTTCCTCGTAATCGATATCCGCGACACCCATGAGCTGCGCCTGGGAATCGATGAGGAACGCGCCGGAGGCCACCACTCGATCCCCCTCTTCAAGGCCCGCGGCGATGGAGGTCCATCCGCCGGAGCTCGCCTCCACGAGGACCTTGCGGCCGGTGAAGCGCCCATTCCCGTCGTCCACGTATACGATCTTGCGCGCGCCGGTATCCAGGAGGGCGCTCGTCGGGATCACGAGTTTCTTGGAGGCTCCGTCATTCTTGACCACCGCCTCCACGTACATGTTGGGTTTTAGGAGTCCCAATCGATTGTCCACGTTCGCCCTGACGCGGACAGTCCTCGTTTCCGGGTCCAGGGTCGGCGAAATGAACGATATCTTTCCTTCGAACACGATTCCCGGATGGGCGATCGAAGTCATCTCGACGGCCGCGCCGACGCCGATCCGCGCGAGGTCCTGTTCGTACACGTCGGCCTCCATCCAGAGCCTATCCAGGTCGGCGATCTCGAAGAGCATCTCGCCCTCGTTCACGTACATGCCCTGGACGACCGATTTCGCGATGACCGTTCCGGAAATGGGAGAGAGGATGGGAAGCGCGTACAGGGCGGTTCCCGATTCCAGGACGCCAGCGATCTGGGCTTCGGTGAAGCCCCAAAGGCGGAGTTTTTCCTTGGCGGTCGTAAACACCTGATCGTCGGCGGAGGAGGCGCGGCGACGGAGCTGCAACAATTCCTGTTGGGCGGCGACGGCGGCCGGGGAATAGATGGACATGAGGGGCTTTCCGGCCTGGACTCGGGCGCCGGTGAAGTCGGCGTCGAGGGTTTCCACCCGGCCGCCGAACCGGGCGCTTACGTGCACCCAGGCACGCTCGTCGTAGGAGATCCTGCCGACGGCCTTCAGGGCGGGGGCGAACGGCCGGTATTCCGCGGCTACGGTCTTGACGTTGAGGCGCCGAACGTCCGTTTCGGAGATGGCGACCCCTTCGGGCGACTCGGCGGGGCCGGAGCCGTCCGCGTAGACGGGTATGTAATCCATCCCCATCGGATCCTTTACGGGCACATCCGACTTGATCGTCGGATCCATCGGGCTCGTATAATACAGGACGGTCCGTTCTCCCGTCTTTTTCTCCGCGCTCTTGGAGCCGGTTTCCTTGGAACAGGAAATCACCGTGAGCAAGGCCAGGGCGGAGGCGACGATAAGCGGCGATTTCTTCATTCTGTCCTCCCGTCTTCAAAGACGACCAGTTTTTCTCCGGTCAGATATTCCAACTCCAACAGAGTCGTCGCGTAGTCGCGATTCAATTCCAATAAGGCTATTTCCGCGTCGTACCGCATCCGGATGGATTCCAAGACCATCTCGAACTCCGCTTTATCCACGGCGTAGGCCGCGAGCCTGTTCTCCAGGTCGGCGGCACGGAGCGGCAGGATATCGGACGCGTAGAGCGCGATGCGGCGCCGGTAATCGGCCTCCCGCGCCAGGAGTCCCCGGATCCGTCGGTACAGGCCGTCCTTCGCTCCCGCGAGGGCGGCGACGCGTTCCTCGCCGCGTTTCGCCGCCATCGCGATCTCGGCGGTCTTTCCCTTTGCGGAGAAAACCGGAAGGTTGAGGACGAATCCGGCCGATAGGCTGCCCGGCTTCTCCGCGGCGGATTGATAGGAATAGGAAAATTCCAACATGAGATCGGGGAAGAGTTCCCTCCCGGCCAATTGCTTCTCCCGCTCGGCCAATTCTATGTCGTTGGCGGCCAAGGCGAGGGAGGGTACATGGGCGAGCGCCTTCGCGTAGAGAGCCTCCGCCTCCAGCCGGGCCGGGGCGGTCCGGGCTACGGGAATGAAGGGCCCGATGACGGAAGCCGCCGAATCGGCGTCGACCATGTCGAAGGCTTCGTTGCGGGCGAGCTCCGCCATCGCGTCCATCGCGACGATCATGCTCTCGGTCTCCGCGCGCTCGATCTCGGCCTGGGTCACCGCGGAAAGCGCGGCCGCGCCGGTGGCGTATTTGACCTTGGTCGTCGCGACGAATTTGCGCAGCGCATCGAGCTCGCTTTCGCGGATGCGCCGTATTTTGAGGGCGTAATGGTATTCGGAGAGGCTTTTCAGGAGCGAGAACCGGATCTCGAGTTTCGCTTCCGCGATCATGAAGGCGGACGCTTTGGCCTCGGCGGCAGCCGCCCGCCTCTTCAGTCCGCGCTTCCCCCAAAGGGGAAGTTCCTGCTGGACGGAGACTTTGTGGGTCGCCATCTCGCTTTCGTCGGGATCCATGATCTCATAACCGACGCCGAGATCGGGCAACGCACCGACCGCATCCGCCTTCCGTGACATGCCGGCGGCGGCGGCTTCGCCTTCCGCCACGGCGAACGTGGACTCGATTCGGGCAACCAGATCGTCGACCGAATAGACCTCCGACGCTTCCGCCGATCCGATCGCGAACAGCGCGAACGCGGCGAACATCATAAATGCTTTTCTTTCCATCAAGACCTCCCAGGCACAATGGGAGGGAGATGATCGGAAGATCGTGAACGGCGTGTGAACGTAGTGTGGAAGTTTGGCGCTATCTCAGTATATTGGAAAACGGATAACACCGAGGAGCTGTTGAGATGAAGATAGGCAGTCGATCAAGGACGGCCGTCATCGCCGGCCGGTACGATAGGATTGCGGGCATATATGACCTTCTGGAAGCTTCGATGGAACGTGCCTTCAAACCTTGGCGGGAAGAGCTCTGGTCTCGATTTCGCGATGGGGACATCCTGGAAGTCGGGGTCGGTACAGGCAAAAACCTACCGTATCATCCCAGCGGCGCGCGCGTTACGGGCATCGATATCGCGGAAGGTATGCTTGAGCGCGCGCGAACTCGCGCGGATCGTCTCGCCTCCGCGACTGTCTTAAAAAAAGGCGACGCCCAGGCCCTCGCTTTTCCCGATAACTCATTCGACGCTGCTGCGGCGACCTTCGTTTTTTGTTCCGTGCCTGATCCGATACTTGGCCTCCGTGAGGTTAACCGGGTTGTAAAACCTGATGGACTGATACTCCTCCTCGAGCACGCGCGCATCGATCGTCCGATAGTCGGTGCCTTCATGGATCTTCTGAATCCCCTCGTCGCGGGCCTATACGGCGCGAATATCAATCGACGCACCGTGGAGAACGTCATCGCCGCCGGACTGAAGATCGAGGAGGTCGAGGACCTCGGCCCGATGGGGATGGTCAAGCTGATCGTGGCGCGGCCCGGCCGCGCATAGCGTTGAGCCACTACGAATCTCCGAAACGACACGCGGCGTTCACGAACGCTTCACCTCCCCGGAATATATTAGAAGCGTTAAGAGCGGCGCCTCGGGCCTCGCCGCCCGATAGGACGCATCACCCAACGGGTGAAAGGGAGAAGAGGCTATGAACTGCCATAATGGGAACGATCGGGGTCACGGAACCCATGAAGGGAAAGAAGGTACGGGCGGCCACGGCGGAATCGGGCACCTGCTCATGATGGTCGTTTGTTGCGGATTGCCGATAGCCCTGTTCGCCATGATACCGCTGCTCAGCGGTATCCCGGTCCTAAAGCCTTTCGTTCGCTATATCTGGCTTCTTTGCCCTATTCTCATGATACCCATGATGCTCATGATGATGCACACAAACAAGCATGGAGGACACGATTGAGATTCAACCTCGTTCTTTCGTTGGTTTTTCTTTCCGCCCTCATCCCGGCCATGGCTTTCGCCGAAGTCGACTCTCGTATAGTCCGGGAGGAAGGAGGCGTCACGGTAACCGTCACGCCCCTGAATATAGGGGCAAAGGACGTGGAGACCGCCGATTTCGCCATCGTTATGGACACTCATAGCTTCCAGTTCAAATTCGACATCATGCGCGTGTCCTTCCTTCTCGGTCCCGGCGACGCCGCGGTCCCGCCGGTATCGTGGGACGGAAGGGCGGCCAGCCAGCACCTGGACGGGCGGTTGTCCTTTCCCGCGAGCGCGCTCGGCGACCGTAGTTCGATCCGCCTCCTCTTCAAGGGAGTGGGCGGCGGTAAAGACATGATCTTCGCGTGGAGCCCATGAATGGGCCTGAGCGATGACTATTCCGCCTAAAATGAGGTCCCAAAAGGCTCATGCGGTTTATCCTGCGTCCATTCGATATCGTTGCCGTCGCGATCGCTCTCGCCGTCACGGGAATAGCGACGTATCTCGCCGCTCCTCTCTGGAACGGCGGTGAGCTCACGGTCGAAGTGCGCGCTCCCGCGGGGACGTGGCTCTACCCGCTCGAGACCGACCTCCTTCTTCCGCCGGTAGGCGGGGCGGGTATCTGCGCCATCGTGATCGAATCCGGGACCGTCCGCGTCACGAGCTCGGATTGCCCGAATAAAATCTGTATCCAAATGGGCCGTATCTCTAGGTCAGGACAATGGATCGCCTGTCTTCCGCATCAAGTCTTCATACGGATAATCGGGGAGACGCAAAAGGATGCCGCCGATATCGATGCGTTGGTGAGCTGATCCGGAGCGATCGGCCGCCTCGCCGCTGCCCACGCCAACTCGGAGATGGGCGGATCATGGCTTTCGCAGTCTCCAGAAGAGCCCCGCGGCACAGAGGTAGACGGCGGCGCCTATCATCAGGGCCGCGGTGAATCCCCAGGAGATGCCTATGATCATCGCCAGGGCAGAGCCGAGCACGGAAGCGATCCCGTTGATGCCCCACATCAGGGAAGTGAAGTCCTGGAATGCGTGTAAGCGCAAATGGTTCATCGCGATGGGGAATGGACATCCAAGGACGATTCCGAGGGGCAGTATGAGCGACATGCTGGCGATTCGCGGGTCCGGGAATGCGGCATAGATCGGCCTGAAAAGGAAAGCGAGCGCGACGATGAGGATCGTGACCCCCAGGGCGACGTAGGCGCCTCCCCTCGTTGAACCGCGCGCGATGAACGAGCTAAGGAGACTCCCCGCTCCCCCTCCGAGCAGGAGGGAAAAGAGAAGGACGGTGAGCGCCATTTGCGGCTGCCCGATGTAGAGCATCAGCTTTTGGAAGAAGGATATCTCGATCAGCATATAACCGATGCCGAGGGCGGAAAAGAGAAGAAGATAGCGCTTGAGGCGCGGGTTCTCCCTGAGCGCCTCGAGGACGACGTTCGAACCTCGAGTTTTTCTCGGCTTGAGCGAGGATAGAGCCGCGAGCGAAATCAGGAAAACCAGGATGAGGAAGGCGAAAAAGCCGAATGGACT
Organism: Spirochaetota bacterium; assembly: GCA_023406985.1. Lineage (GTDB taxonomy): Bacteria > Spirochaetota > Spirochaetia > Treponematales > Breznakiellaceae > JAEXTK01. Next base: position 22,325 of record JAEXTK010000250.1, read on the forward strand.
CGGTAGGCCGCGCTCGAACTTGTAGAAGAAGGGCCTATCGTCGGTCGGCGGTTTCAGGTCGATCGTCGATGCCTTCGCGAGCGTTGCCATCGACAGGTTTCCCTTCGATACCTCGACCAGGAACCGGTCGAACATACGAAGCTCGGTATCGACGCCGATGCGTTCTCCCGGTCTGACGACTTGCTGTTCGATGAAGGGTACGTAGAAGGCGTCCTTGTCGAAGCCCAGCTGATGCATGGCGCCGTGGATCGCTCGAGCCTCTTCTTGCGAGAGGGGGTTTTTCTGTATAACGACGGCGGGCATCATATCCGCCGCGACCGTGTAGATACGTTTCATCGCCTCGCTCTCCGGAACACCCCCGACGCCGAAGGCCCTCGTCGCGAGGCCGATGAGCTTGTATATCTCGGCGTTGTTGTGGGCGACGACGATGATGCGGCCGTTCTCCGTAAGACGATCGAGATAGTCGATGAAAGCCTCGATGGTGAATAGGTTGTTTTCGGTGAGGGCGTAGCCCTCGACGCTACGCGAGCTTTTCGTTACGGGTATGGAAAGCATGATCGTATCGAACGTTTTCTTCGTGGTTCGTACGTAGTTCCTGCCCTCGGCCACGACGGGCGTAACTCGCGGATTTCCCGAATATATACCCCCGCTGAAGTCGCGGTAATCTTGGACGATCCTGACGACATCGGGATTCACTTCCACCGCGGTGATGTCCTTCACGCCGCCCAAGAGTGCGACGACGACGTCTCGCCCGCCGCCCGGACCTATCGCGAGCGCGGTCCGCCTGTCCTCGTCCTTCATGAGGAGGAAGGGGAAAAAACCGCTGAAATGTTGGGTAAGATGGGCAACCTCTTCCTTGTCACGGAAGATCGCCTCCAGGTTATACATGGCCGATCCGGCGGCTCCATCCACGAAGATCGTCATCTCATTAGGTAACAGCTCGCTTTTCACGAGATCGGTTCGCCCGAACGAACTCCAGCGGCTCTCCACGATCTTCGCCTTGTAGGCGGGATTCGCCAGCGCCCGATACATGTCCTTGCCGGGATCCTTGGCCACGGGAACAGGAAATGAGTAGCCCGTCGCGACGAGCGACACGAAACCGCCGCCGAGCAGGATGAGGGAGGCCGCCGCGAGAAGCGATCGGCGCAGATCCGGTAGGCTCAGGATGAGGGAGCCCAGGGACGCGACGGCTGCCGCGAGGAATATGGCGTTTACGCCGCCGAAGGCGTCCATCGCCGGCACCACCAGGAGGGCTCCGGCGGCCGCGCCGAGGAGGTCGGCGCCGTACAGCAGGGAACCGGCGGCGGAGTATTCCTGGAACAAACCCGAAATGCAAAGACCGGCCGCGGCGAAGGGAAGGAGCGCCAGGACGATGTAAAGCCAAAAGCCGAAACCTGCGAGCCCCTCGTATTCGTAGATGGGGAGGAGCAGTATGCCGACGACCGCCGCGGCGAGGATCAAAGGGAAGGCGACGGCGCTCATCCTGATCGATCTCTCGGGAATCGTGGCCCCGAAATGTCGGTACAATCCGCCTCCGAGTCCCAAGCCGAGCATGGCCGTGGAGGCGATCGCGAATACGAAATGGTAGCTCAGCATGACCGAAAATATCCGCGTCAACGCGATCTCGAAGGCGAGGATCGAGCAACAGATGAAAAACAGTGCGGGAATGGATGCCCACAGACTTATTTTTGCCGTATCGCCCATTGGTTCCTCCCTTTATTCGCTTTTTCTTACATCTCCGCGTTACGGAATGCTCCATGCCATGAATGGAACCATACTTGGCCCGTGTATCCGCTCACGCTGAGCATGCCGACTGTCTTGTCGCCCTTCAGGATATGCGCGGTGTAGTACCCGTAGAACTCGTCGGGCTTTTCTTCCACGGTGAAACCGGCGCCGATGCCATCCAAGTATTTCTGGGCTATTTCCCGCGCCTGGGACACGCTGACGGACATGGCGTCGGGCGCTTTATTGCGCCAGGACATGGGGCCGTACTTCGCGTTCCACATCATGTTCGGTCCCGGCTCGGGCCCGACGAGTCCGCGATAGGGATCCACGAGAAGCTCGAAAGCTCCTTTTCCCGAGTCCTTTTCTTTCACGAGGGCGTAGAAATTGAGGTCGAATTCCATGAACTCATCGACGCCCAGGTTCTTGTTGCCGGTCGAGTCCAGGTATTTCGCCACGACCTTTTTCGCATCCTCGAACGATATCCGATCGAGCCCCAAGCCCTGGGGCGTATTCGCTTGGGGGTCCAACCAGGGTTGCCCCATCATTCCCGGGCCGTAGCCGCCTCCCATCATGCCGGGACCGTAGCCGTTGCCCATCATTCCGCTACCGTAAGCGCTACCCATCATCCCATAGCCGTACCCGTTTCCCATCATGCCGCTTCCGTAGCCGCGGCCATAACCGTCCCTGTCTCGACTACCACCGGCGTACGCGGCGCCGACCACGAAGACGAAAAGAAGGACGAAGAGGCCCTTCATGAATTTGCGGTGAGAATCGTTCATACGTGCCTCCAAGGTAAATAGCATATTTCGAATATACAAATTACTCGTGCACGGCACGTGAACGGAATGTGCTTTTTTTGTGAATCTTGCGGCCAGGACTTTGTTCCCGGGCGTCATATCTTCTCGTGCGGATTCCGCGCCGCTCAGACGATCTTGAACTGTCCCGCTTCGGCCCCGACGGCGGCTATGTTTTCCGAATTCTTGCGTGAGAGGTCGGAGACGGAGACCATCGACCGGTCTATTTCTTCGGTTCCGACGGCTATCTCTCCGATGCCGCGCCGCACCTCCTCGCTGGTATCGAGCAGTGTCTGGATTTCCGCCACGACGGAAGCGCTCGCCTGTTTCATTTCGGAAGAGGCGCCGCGGACTTCGGCGGTAACAGTGTTGATAGTCCCCAAAGCTTCCAGTATCTGCGCGGAGCCGGCGTTCTGCTCGGCCATGGCGCCCTTTACTTCCTCTTGCAGGCCGTAAAGGGTCGCGATCGAGGAGCGGACCTCGTTGAAGGTCCGTTCGGCGGTGCCGGACGCGGCGACGATCGAGGCGATTGAGAGCTGGATCGCTTTGAGGTTTTGATCGATGCTCTTGGATTGGTCGGTCGAGCTTTCCGCGAGTTTCCGAATCTCGTCCGATACGACGGCGAAACCCTTTCCGGCTTCGCCCGCGTGGGCGGCTTCGATGGCGGCGTTCATGGCGAGGAGGTTCGTCGTGGAGGCGATCCCCGCGATCAATTCGTTCGCTTCGCTAAGCGATTGGGATTGTCGTTCGATGTCCTGCGCGAGCCGGGCCACGTCGGAGATCTCGGCGGTGCCGTCGTCGGCTACGCGTATCAGTTCGCGATAATGCCCGCCGACCCTATCGACGTTCTCGCCCACCATTTTGGTAGAGGCTATCATCTCCTCGATCGAGGAAGAAGATTTCTCCACGCTCGCGGCCTGATCCTCGACCAGGCGATTCAGCCGTTCGATCCGCTCGACGATCTGGTCGATGGAAGCGGAGGATGATCCGATGCTGTCGGATTGGCGATCGACGCCGACCCGTAGGCTCCGTACGTTCGCGGCGATCTCCGTGACGGCCGAGGCGACCGTTTCCATGTTCACCGAAAGCTTTCTACCGGTTTCCGAAAGCTCGCCGGCCGCGGACACGATGTTCGCGATCATGCCGCGCAAAGAAGCGGTGAAGCGGTTGAAGGAGACGGCGAGAAGGCCCACTTCGTCCCCTTGCCGGGTTTCTATGACTCTCGTGAGGTCGCCTTTCCCTCCCGCGATTTCCTCGAGCATGCCGACCGTGGCGTTGAGCGGTTTGATAAACCGTGAGATGGCGGGCATGACGGCGAGCGCGAGCAGGAGGAGCCCGAGCGTTCCGATCACGATCGTGGCGAAGACGAGGCGATCGACCTTGGCGAGCACTTCGCCCACCGGGACTACGATGAGGAAACTCCAGGGCGCGCTGTCCGTCCCGAGATTCACGGGGGCGAGGTACTTGTACGAGCGCTTCCCGTGCTCGTCGCCCGCGGATACGAATCCCAACGGTTCGCCCTTCGAGAGGGCGGTGCGGACCAGGTCCGCCTTTTCGTCTTCCAGCTCATGCGCCTTCTTCCCGACCATTGCCGGATCGCGACTGGTGACGATGGTTCCTTTATCGGTCAAGAGTTCCCCGTACCCCGTATCGAACACCTTCACCGATCCCAGTTTTTCCTGGAAATAGGAGAGGCTGAAGTCCGCACCGACGACGCCGATCATCTTTCCTTCGGCGTTCATTATGGGCGCCACGATGCTGCTCGCCAATTCCGTGGTCGTCGCGTGCGCGTCCTCGGCCCCATGCGTGATGTCGTAAGGTTCCGCCAAGAAGGTCTTCATGGCGACCTTGGCTTCCTCGTACGCGGACGGCAAAGTCTCATCCGCGTAGGTCTTCAGGAAGACTTCATCGTCCATGCGGTGCCAGCCGCGGCGGAAATGGACGCCGGGGGCGACGATTCCGGGCTCCAGGACCACCCAGACGTTGAGCAATCGTTCCTCGTGTAGGAGGGTGGTCTTCAACATCGCCTCGATGATCCCGGAAAGGCCGTCCTTCGGAAGCAGGTTGTACAGGCCCAGGAGGTGCGAGAGCTCGTTCGTTGCGTACTGAACGCTGTTAAGTTCGATCGCCACCTGCGAGGCATAGGATTCGGACCATGCCTTTGCTTCGTTGAAAGCCGACGCTTCGGAAGCGGATTTGATGTTGTAGGCGATGAAGGCGATCATCGCGCCGATCAAGAGGGAACTCAGGGCAAGGAAGAAAAAAATGATTTTGGTTCTGAGACGGAAAGATCGCATCGCTGCCTCCAATGAAGTCCGTTACCGTGGGGATAACCCAATTATAGCGACGTCGAGAGGCGCGTGGGAAGTTTTGCTGCGCATTCCACCGTCATCAGCACCGAATCGACATCCGCCGTTCACCCGCCGTTCACACTCGAGTTCTATATTTTCCACCGTACGCTACGGACTAAGGTCCAAGGAGAAGACGACATGCGGTGGTTGTATGAGCTGTGTGCGACAGGATGGAGGGGGCCGTTTATGATGGGCATTTTTTGGGTGGCTATCATCGTAGGTATCGTTTTCCTGGTGCGGTACTTCAAGCGGGAGGATGCGAATCGAATCGCTGCGGCTGAGCCTGCCGTTAATGAGACCGCCGCGGAAATTCTCGAGCGACGGTACGTGAACGGGGAATTAAGCCACGAAGAATTTCTGGTTATGAAGTCTGACATACGGAAGCAGGAAAAGACCGAGTAAGTCGGAGGTCAACACTATGAGCGAAGGAATGGTACGAGCGGGTGAATGGCTCAGGCGAAATGCCCTTTCCATTGGGATCTGCCTGGTGCTCGCCGTCGTCGGAATCTATGTGCTTACCCTGTTCGGGAAGCGGCTCGGAGGCGCGGGCCCCTACCTGTTCCTCCTTGCCTGCCCCCTGATGCATCTTTTCATGCACCGAGGGCATGGGGGCCATGGCGGCCATGGTTCCTCCTCGGACAAGGGGCCGATGCAAAGGAATGAGCATCACCATCACTGATGTTTAGAGAGTCTATCCGTTTGGATGGACTCTCTTTTTTTGTTCGACGCATATAATTATGCGTATATCTCTACTGTCGAAGGTTTCGACTTTAGTAGAACTCCATTACGGGAGGCCAATATGCGGTATCAGTGTCCGATGAAGTGCGAAGGGGCCAAGACCTATGAGGTGCCAGGGAAATGCCCGAAGTGCGGCATGACGCTCGTTCCGGTGGAAGAAGGCGGTACGGCAGCGGAAGAACACGGCCGGCATCAACATGGACACGATCACCACGGAGGAGGACACAGCCATTCGGACGGGTCGGATGAGGAACATCATCAAGGTCACTCAGTAAGAGAAAAAGCCTGTATCTGCGGGACCGATGACTGCGACGGTTCCTGCGTGACCAACTGTCAGTGCTCCTTCCAGGAACGGAATCTGGTCAAACCCAAGACGGCCGACCGGTACATCTGCCCCATGCGTGACGAGGGTGACAAAACGTATCCCGAGCCGGGCGATTGTCCCGTGTGCGGCATGCATCTCGTCAAGGTGGTGGAGTTCGGCGCCCCGCCTGAGGCCGCCGAAGACGAGGAGATCCGCGCCTACCGCGCGATGCGCCTCAAGTTCGTCCTCGCCGCGGTATTCTCCTTGCCGATCTTGATCCTCTCCATGGGGGAACTCGTGCCTGGCCTCGCGGGACTGATCGCCTCGCTCTTCCCGATGAAAACGAATCTGCTCATCCAATTCGCCCTCTCGGTTCCGGTGGTCTCTGTCTTCGGATCTTTCATCTTCGTCAAAGGGGCCAAGAGCGTCGCCACGCGGAACCTGAACATGTTCACGCTCATCGCGCTCGGCACGGGCATCGCCTGGCTCTTCAGCATCGCAGCGCTGTTCCTGCCGCAGATATTTCCGCCGTCGCTCAAGGGGCACGGCGGCTTGGTGCCCGTCTATTTCGAGGCCGCGGCCATCATCATCACGCTCGTCATCCTCGGCCAGATGCTCGAACTCTTGGCCCACGCCAAGACGAACGGAGCGATCAAGGAACTCCTCAATCTCGTGCCGCCAACCGCGCTCGTGATACGGAACGGAGCGGAGACGGTAGTGCCGCTCGCGGACGTCCGCGTCGGCGACCGCATCCGCGTGAAGCCCGGCGAGAAGATACCGGTGGACGGGGACCTGGTCGAAGGAAACGGCGTCGTCGACGAGTCGATGATCACCGGGGAGCCGCTCCCCGTGGAAAAGGCAATCGATGCGGCCGTGACGGGCGGCACGATCAACCTGAACGGCAGCTTCGTCATGGTCGCCCGCAAGGTGGGTGGCGATACGCTCCTGGCCCGCATCATCGACATGGTCAACGAGGCCTCCCGGTCTAAGGCGCCCATCCAGCGTTTGGCCGATACCGTAGCCGCCTATTTCGTGCAGGCGGTAATCCTCGTTTCCCTCGCGACGCTCTTGGTTTGGGGGATCGGCTTCTCCCAGTGGGATCTCGGCCTCGTGAACGCCATCGCGGTGCTCATCATCGCCTGCCCCTGCGCCCTCGGCCTCGCCACCCCGGTGTCCATCATGGTCGGTACCGGAAGGGGAGCGAAATCGGGCATCCTCATCAAGAACGCGAAGGCCATCGAACAGATGCGGAAGGTGGACACCCTCCTCGTGGACAAGACGGGGACGCTCACGGTAGGGAAGCCGAAGGTGACGATCCTCAAGGGAAACGGGGAGTACACGGACGAGGAGGCGTTGCGCCTTGCCGCGTCGGTGGACGTCCTCAGCGAACATCCGCTCGCCGCCGCGATCGTCGCGGCAGCGAAGGAACGGGGACTTTCACTGTCCGCGGCAAGCGACTTCGTCTCCCTGACGGGAAAAGGCGTGAAGGCCCGCGTGGACGGCCGCGAGGTGGCGGTCGGCAATGAAAAACTCGCCAAGGAGAGCGGAGGCGACCTGCGTTACGATCAAGAGTACGTCCGCGGCCTGCAGCGCGCGGGCAACACGGTCATGTTCGTGCTCGACGACGGAAAAGTCGCCGGTTTCATCGGGGTCGCCGACCCCATCAAGGATTCCACTCCCGAAGCGGTGCGTCTGCTCCACGAGCGGAAGGTGCGGATCGTCATGCTCACCGGAGACAACGCGGTCACCGCGGAGGCGGTGGCGAAGACGCTGGGGCTGGACGGTTTCAGGGCCGAATGCATGCCCGAGGACAAGTTCGCCGAGGTGAAACGGCTACAGGCCGAAGGGGCCTTCGTCGCGATGGCCGGCGACGGCATCAACGACGCTCCCGCGCTCGCACAGGCGGACGTGGGCATCGCCATGGGGACGGGCACCGACGTCGCGATGGAGAGCGCGGACATCACCCTGGTGAAGGGGGATCTCATCGGTATCGCGCACGCCAAAGCCTTGAGCGTACTCGTGATGAGGAATATCAAAGAGAACCTTTTCTTCGCATTCGCGTACAACGTCGTAGGAATCCCTATAGCCGCCCTGGGCCTGCTTACGCCGATCCTCGCGGGGCTCGCCATGGCGCTGAGCTCCGTGTCGGTGCTTGGCAATGCCCTCAGGGTCAAGGGCGCCAAAATCAAGTAAGAGGATCAGATGAGCGATACCGACCGGCTCCGCACTACCGCCCATACCGCGTTCCGCAAGAAGCTTCTCCGGCACCGGATCATATTCGGTGCCCTGTTCGCCCTCGTCGTTATCGCGGCCGTTTTGACACCGCATATCATTCATGGGCATTTCATCGTGCCGGAGCGGTTTGGCCAATCGGCCGTCATCCTTCTTGATGTACTCGTTTTTCTCGTCATCCTCTATTTCTATCAAGGCGAGACCCGGAAGTTGACGGCGGAGAAGGACGCGGGGGAGCGTTTGTTGTCCGATTCGTACCGCTACATCGGGAAAGCGAACCGAACGATGGATATCATCTCCCAGTTCATGAACGTACCTGCGGGTCCGGTCGATAAGCGCACGGAGAAGGAAACGTTTACGTACCTGTTATCGGTCCTCCTGGTGACCATCCTCAAAACCGAGAAGGGCACGCTCAGATTCGTGCGCAAGACCACCGGGAGGACGGTCGCGGAATATCATTTCAGCTTGAGCGGAGAGCCTTTCGCGGCCAAGATCCCGAACAAGGAATTGGTGTGCGAGAGGTACTATGAAGGTATTGAGGGCGTGACCATAGTAACCAGCGGGTCGGAGCGCGGCGATGTCGTATGCTCTCTGTGTTTCTTCGCTGCGGGCGACCTGGAGAACGATCGGAAGCGGCTGGCCGCGACCCTGCTGAATCAGCTGCTTCTCGTTTTCCTGATCTATCGGATGTTCCGGGACGGAGGGGCCGAAGGCCGGAGCGAGCGGGATGCAGCGGCCCCGACCGATGAAAAGGCGGAGGCCTCGTGAAAAAGAAGTACGTCCCCGCGCTTCGCTTCGCGCTCCTGACCCCGTTATTCGACCGGTTCATGAAATACCTATTTCCCGAACGAAGGCTCAAGGCCGATTTACTGCGGTATGCGCTGGAATATGAGGCGACGACGGTTCTCGATTTCGCCTGCGGTACCGGAACCTTCGCAGTCGCCCTCAAGACCGCAGACCCGGCCCTCCAGGTGACCGGCCTGGACATCGACGCGGCGGTGCTTGAGTTGGCCGACAAGAAAGCGACCGCGGCCGTTCTGGCGATCGACTTCGACCTCTACGAAGGCGGCGTGTTGCCCTACCAAGACGAACGCTTCGACCTGGCGGTTTCCAGCTTCGCATTCCATCACCTGGAAGATCCGGACAAACGATTGGCCTTGGCGGAGCTGCGGAGAGTGCTCAAGCGAGGCGGACGATTGTTGATCGCCGATTTCGACCGGGCCGAAAATCCGTGGATCCGCGCCTCTTTCGCCCTCGTCCGGCGCCTCGACGGAGAGCGGATCACGCGCGCGAACGCGCTGGGCCTTATTCCTGCCATGATCGGAGAGGCCGGCTTTACGAACCAGTGCACCCTGGCCCGTTATCCAACCTATTTCGGAGAATTGTCGATAATACGGGCCGAGAAGGATCGCTGAGGACCTTCGGAAAAGGCGCCCGCCCCGCACGGAGGCGGAACGGGCACCGCTTACGGATGACGCTCTACCTGGCCGAGGGCCTATTCCGTATATCCCGCTTGGAGCGTGAAGAGCGGGACTTCATCCTTTGAGAGCTTGAGTGCGGAGGCCGCCCCCTGCGCGCTCATGGTGTACTTGACCACCGTGGCAAGCTTGAACGCCGAGGCGCTCAAGGCGATGTTCTGGGCCGCGAAGCCCGCGGTGGCGTGAGCCATCTGCTGGAAGACGGCGGGGTTGGACTTCAGGAAGGCCGGCATGAGGGCGTTGTCCACCGTGAACACGATCATGAAGGCCGCGGCGGGAACGGCGCCTGAAGAGGCTTCGGCCCTGACGTCATTGGAGCTTCTCGATTCGAGCCTGTTGTCCGCGCTAACGTACTTCCAAGCGCCCTTGTCGGTAAGGACATAGATATTGATGTAGGGGTTGTCGCCGGAGAACGACACCGTGCGGCCTGCCTTCGTGGCGCTTGAAACGGCATCCACTGGGCGCAGCCCCAAGCCCGCCCAGAGGATCGTGGACAGGTCCTGTAGGGACACGTCCTTCTTGACGAAGGTCTTGGAGACCGACCGGTTCGCGATCGCGGCGAACAGGTCTACGCCGCTCTTCTTCGCGGGCGCGGGCAACGAGATGTCCTGCGCAAACAAGACGGCGGCGGACACGAGAACCAAGAGGAACGCTATCGAGCGCTTCATGGGTACCTCGAAAAAGTCTGGGATCGCGCAGCTCCTAAGGCCGTGCGAATCGAAAATCGACGATGTGAAAGATACGCAGGTAGTGTGAAGGGTTCGTGAACGCTGCGTGCTTTGTCGATGGAGAGTGTACGAGGCGCCGACGGAAGCATCAAAACGCCACAAACCGTTCACGAACCCTTCACACGCATCGGCTAGGATGGACGGCGGAGGGTACCAAATGCACCGTTCGAAAAGATCCGTATTGACCGGCTTTTTCCTTGCCTTCGTGGTGATCGGGTTCTCCGTCCCTTCGGCGTATGCCGAGCAAGCCGCGGCGGGGAAAGGCGCGGATTGGGGAATCGTGATAGCGAAGAAGGACATCACTTCCACGGCGAAGTTCTATCCGTACACGGTGAACGGGAAGCCGATGGAGGTCTTCGCGGTTAAGGCTCCGGATGGGACGATCCGGACCGCGCTCAACACCTGCCAGGTCTGCTATTCCTCCGGGCGCGGCTACTACGTGCAGGAAGGCTCGGTTTTCGTATGCCAGAACTGCGGCAACCGCTTCCGGCTGGACCAAATCGAGAAGATCAAGGGCGGTTGTAATCCTATCCCCGTGCTCGGCGCGGACAAGACCGACCTGGGGGCCTCGATCGGCATATCCAAAGACTACCTCGCGAGCGCGGCGCCCTATTTCGCCCGTTGGAAGAAGCGGTAGCCTGCGTCAGGCGATGAACCGGGGGAGCGTCACGATGAAGCTTGCGCCGCCGAGGCGCGAGTCGCCCACCGAGATGCTTCCCCCGTGGGCCTTCACGATCTCGGAAGCGATCGCGAGGCCGAGGCCCCGCCCGCCCGTATCGGCGGAGCGGGATTTATCGATCCGGTAGAAGCGTTCGAAGACGCGGGCCCGCTCCTCCGGTTCGATGCCGGGCCCCGAATCTTCCACGCTGAACTTCACGAAATCCGCCGTGCCTGCATGCTCGCTGACGAGGACAGTTCCCCCCTCCGGCGTGTACTTGATCGCGTTGGCGATGAGGTTGTATACGACTTCACCCAGACGCACGTAATCGCCGCTCGCGACAGGCGGAGGGGCCGCCGTGCACTCCAGCGAAAGATCGATCGATTTGGCGGCGGATGCCGGCGCGAAGAGCAGCGTCGCCTTCCGGAACGCCTCGCGGAGGTCCACGCCTTCGCTCGACAGCTCGAGCTCGCCCGACTCGATGATCTCGAGCTCCCGGAGCGTGTCGATGAGCCGGGAGAGCCGCTTCGTTTCCTCGTAGACCGATCTCAACGTTTGGTCGTCGCGTGGAAATACTCCGTCGATCATACCCTCCACGATGCCCCGTATGAGAGTCACCGGCGTCCTGAGCTCGTGCGCAGAGTCGGCGATAACTTGTTTCTTCGCTGCGTCCAGCCGCATGAGCTCGGCCGTCATCTCGTTGAAGGAAGCGGAAAGCTCGGCCACCTCGTCCCGGCCGACGACGGGGACCGGAGTGGAAATATCTCCCGACGCGACGCTCTTGGCCGCTTGTGCGAGAACGCCGAGGGGACGCGTGATCCTTGAGGCGAAGAGCAAGCCCACGAGAAGGGCGATGAGGGCGGCTGCCGCGGTCGACCAGACGATGGAAAACGTCACCGACTGCAGGAAGTGTTCATCGACGCCGGACAGGGATGAATCGATCATGGAACCGACGAGGACCGTTCCGGTCCGCTCGAAATTGTTGATGATCGGCACTCCGTGATCCAAGTGCCGCACCGGATGGAAGGTCCCCACTATCTGATTCGCGGTATCGGCGACGATGATGCCCCGCGAGTCGGCCACCACGACGCGGTCCTCGATGAGGGAACGCAGCGTCGGCGCCGGATTCGCCATCAAGGAGGGCCAGGTCCCTTCCCCGTGGATCTTCGTATCGACGACTTCGGTGAGGAGCGCGGGTAGTTCGATGAGGAAGCGCTGGACTTCGTCCCAGCTGCCGTTCACCGCTCGATACTCGGCCAGGATGGTCGCATACGCTTTGGCTTTCCGGGAATCGCCGGAGAAGACGAAGGATCTGAATACGCTTTCCGTGGACCGGCGGACGAGGACCAGGGAGGTCGCTGCGGCGACCGCTATGACCACGAGGAAAAGCAAGGACAATCGATATTTAAGCCGCATCGTGCCGCTCCATGATACCAGGATAGTATACCTGACCGTATAGAAAAGGGACCCCGGTTTCCCGGGGTCCCGCGTAAAAGCGAAGGGCGCGAAAACTATCTGAGGTCGAAGGGTTTCAGGAGCTTGTCGACGAAGACGGTCTTGCCTGCGTCGTCTTTCGTTTCCACCTTGGCGAAGGCCCAGCCGTCGATCTTCGTAGGATCGACGCCCGCCGCGATGAAAGGTTCGGGATTGAGTACCCAGACGATGTCCTTGTCGTTCTTCGCGAGGTCCTTGGCCCATTCGAACATGTTGCCGTTCCCGAGCTTGATCCCGTAGTGGTCGAGTTTCTCGTGGTAGCCGATCCTGTCCCGCTGCGTCTTCACGATCTGGGCGAAGGTCGCCTCCAGGGACTTGGCGGCCGTAGGGTCGAAGGCCGCGCCGCCCAGCTCAAAATGGAGCATGAATCGACCGTCCTCGATCTCGTACTTGATCCCCTCGGTCTGGGGAAGCTTCTCCACGGAGAGACCCGCCGCGATGAACGGAGCGGCGTCGAAGCTGAATTCCACATCGGGTTTGTCCATATCCGCCGAGCCGCCCGAGCCGCCATTACGCGAGAAGTCCGCAGCGAACAGGACTTTATCCCCGGCGGGGGACGACAGGCTCCAGGCACCGTCTTCCGCCGACCACGCGACGCGGTTCCCCGATGCATCCGCGACGGCTTTGAAAGAGGTGTTCGCCACCTTGGCGACGACGTCGGTCGCGCCGCAACTCGTGAAAGCGAGCGAGAAGGCGGCCGCGACCCCGATAACCGCGAAGAAGAGCATGCGTTTCATATCGACTCCTTGATCGATTCGGCTTCCACCGATGTTCCGATTACAGATGAGCGACGCCGAACGGCGCCGCGATGATTTCCGTTCAGCGATTGCCCGAGATGGCGGAGATGCGGTATCCGGCGGCGACGACGGCGGCGTTCAGTGCCCCGTCGTCCAGGGCCTCGCCTGTCACCATCGCGCTTTTCTTGAGCAGATCGACCTCCGCCGAGCTCACCCCGGGTACTTCCTCCAGCGCGGACCTGACGTGCATGACGCAATGTCCGCAGCTCATTCCTTCGATGGTCAAAAGCTTTCTCATGATTTTCCTCCGTGAGCGATCAGTTGAACGCCTTGAAGCGCTTGAGGCGCAGGGCGTTCGTAAGCACCGATACCGAGCTCAGCGACATGGCCGCGGCCGCGAGGATCGGGTTCAGCAGGGGGCCACCGAAGGCGTACAGGAGCCCGGCGGCCACCGGGATGCCGAGCACGTTGTAGCCGAAGGCCCAGAACAGATTCTGCTTGATGTTGCGGATCACGTTCTTGGAGAGCTTGATGGCGGTCGGCACGTCCATGAGGTCGCTCCGCATAAGGACGATGTCGGCGCTCTCCATAGCGACGTCGGTGCCCGATCCGATCGCGATGCCGACGTCCGACTGGGCCAAGGCCGGCGCGTCGTTGATGCCGTCACCGACCATGGCGACCGTCTTCCCCTCGGCCTGGAGCTTCTTCACCTCCTCGGCCTTGTCCTGGGGCAGGACCTCGGCCAGGACGTGGTCGATGCCGACCTGCCGCGCGATGGCCTGGGCGGTCTTGCCGGAGTCGCCGGTGATCATGGCGACCTGGACGCCCATGGAGTGGAGAGCGGCGATGGCGCGGGCGCTGGACTCCTTGACGACGTCCGCGACGGCGATGAGGCCCGCGTAGCGTCCATCGACCGCGACGTGCATGGGGGTCTTGCCCTCTCCCGCAAGCGCGTCCGCCGCAGCCGTATCGAGGGCCGCTCCGTTCGCCGCGAGGTGCTTCGCGTTGCCGAGGAGCACCCGCTTCCCGCCCACCGTCGCGGAGATCCCGTGTCCGGGAACCGCCTGAAAATCCTCGGCCGCGAGGAGGGCGGCGCCGCGCTCTTCGGCCGCCCTGACGATGGACTCACCGAGCGGATGCTCGGAACCGCGCTCGGCGGCCGCCGCGAGGGCGATGAGCTCCGTCTCCACGAAGCCGGCCTGGGGAAGGACGTCCGTCACCTCAGGTCGGCCCACGGTGATGGTGCCCGTCTTGTCGAAGACGATGGTCTTGATCTTGTGGGCGGTCTCGAGGGCGGCCCCCGACTTGATGAGGACGCCGTGCTCGGCGCCCTTGCCCGTCCCCACCATGATGGCGGTGGGAGTGGCGAGTCCGAGGGCGCAGGGGCAGGCGATGGTGAGGACCGCGACGAAGACCGTCAGGGCGAACACGACTCCGTGCCCGAGGAGCAGCCAGAGTCCGGCCGACAGGAGGGCGATAACGAAGACGATGGGCACGAAATAGCCTGAGACGATGTCGGCCATCTGGGCGATGGGCGCCTTGGAGCCCTGGGCGTCCTCCACGAGCTTGATGATGCGGGAGAGGACGGTATCGGCGCCGACCTTGGTGGCCCGGAAGGTGATCGAACCGTTTTTGTTGATGCTGGCGCCGATGACCTTGTCGCCCGGCCCCTTTTCCACGGGCATGCTCTCGCCGGTCAGCATCGATTCGTCGACGGCGGTGCGGCCCGAGAGCACCTCCCCGTCCACGGGGATCTTCTCGCCGGGGCGCACCATGACCACGTCGCCCGCCTCGACTTCCTCGATCGGGATCTCGATCTCCTGGTTGTTCTGGATGACGGTGGCGGTCTTGGGCTGGAGCCCCATGAGCTTCTTGATCGATTCCGAGGTCCTGCCCTTGGTCACCGCCTCCAGCGATTTTCCGAGGAGGATGAGCGTGATGATGACGCCCGCCGTCTCGAAATAGAGGCTCTCCACGAGATTGAAGTCGCCGTTCGCGATCGCGACCACCGACCAGAGGCTGTAGACGACCGCGGCCGAGGTGCCCATCGCGATGAGGGAGTCCATGTTGGGGCTGCGATGGAGGATGGCCTTGAAGCCGACGACGTAGAACCGGTATCCGGCCGCGAGGACCGGGATGACCAGGGCGATCTCCAGGAGGGCGTAGCGGAGGGGATAGTTCATCGCGTCGATGGCGGCGGGCAGGGGCCAGCCGAGCATCGCGCCCATGGCGATATAGAAGAGCGGAATCGCGAATACGGCCGACACTATGGTCTTGGCCCAGAGGATCCGGATTTCCCGTTCCTTGGCGGCCTTGTGCTCGTCCACGGCCGTTCCCGCGTCTATCGCGAGCGGCTCGTACCCGGCTTTGCGGATGGCCTGCTTGATCTCCGAGAGCCGCACGGCCGCAGGATCGTAGCGCACGTGCGCCTTCTCGGTCGCCAGGTTGACGGAGGCTTCCGCGACTCCGCCGACCTTCCTGAGGGCGCGCTCGACGGCTGCCGAACAGGAAGCGCAGGTCATGCCTCCGACGGGGATCGTGACCTGCTTTTCGGCGACGTCGTCCACCGCCTCGTAGCCGGCCTTGGCGACCGCCGTCTTGATCTCGTCGATACTGAGGACGCCGTCCTCGAACTTGATATGGAGTTTCTCCGTGGAGAAGTTGACTGAGGCCTCCGCCACTCCGGCGAGCTTCTTGACCGCCCGCTCCGAAGCCGCGGCGCAGGCAGCGCAGGTCATGCCGTTTATTTTCAGAACCGTTTGCGTCATTCTTCCGCTCCTTTCATCCAAAAATTAATTCGTCGCTCGCGGAGACCCGCCGCAGCACCCGCCCGAGCCCCCGCCGGAACCGGCGGCGCGGTAGGCCTGGATCTCGGCCCGCACCTTCTCGATGTCCACCTTGTCAAGGTCGTCCACCGCCTTCACGTACCCGTGGAGCATCCCCATCCAGCACTGGAAGGTGAAATCGCCTGAGACGGGAATGGCCGGAGTTTCCAACTGGCCCTTGGCCAGGTCGAGGGCGCCGTTGTACTCGGGGAACACCACGGGGGAGTTGCACGAGGTGACGGAGTCAGCCTTGAACTTGATGATGGCTTTCATTCCCTTTTGGACCACGAAAGCCGCGGGCGAATAGCCCGAGTTCCCCACGGTGACGGTGATTTCCTGGATGCCGTCTTTTACGACCGGCATGCCGATCGTGTCGGCGGGTACCCGGCCGTCCGCGAATTCGGGGTTGTTCGAACCGGAACAACAGCCGCCGCCGGCAGAGCCGCCGTTTCCGAGCAGGTCGCTCAGGGAGCCGCCCTCTTCCCCTGCGCCGGGAAGCGCCGCTGCGAGATCCTTCACCACCGTGATCCGGCTCCGGATCATACCCATCCAGCAGCTGTAGGGGATGACGCCCTCCTTGGCGGGCGTGAACTCGATGACGTTATCTCCCGGCACCAGGACCTTGCGTATGCGGTAGCCGGGGACCTCCACGGGGTTGTTGCAGCCGTTGAGGTCCTCTTCCTTGACGCGGATGGTCCACTTGAGGGGGACGCCCGCCTGGACCGTGAAGGGGACGTAGTAGCCGTCCTTGAACTCCGTCGTGATGGTCTGGACGCCGTTTTCGATGACGGCCGCGTTCCTTCTCGCGGCCGAACCGGCGGTCGAGCCTCCGACAGGGATGACTGACGCCTCACGCGCGCTTTCGCCTGAAGCGAAAACGCGGGGAGCTAGATCGGGGAGCGGAATGCCGGAAAGCGCGGCGGCCCTGCCGAAGGTGACCACGCCGAGGAACATGACGAGGACGGCGCTTGCTTTGACCATGACGGGGACGAACCTGCGCGGCAGCAGGGCCGCGGTCAGGCCGAAGACGAGCATGAGGGGGACGGTGCCGATCGAGAAGATGAACATGGAGGCGGCCCCCGCGAGGGCGCTGCCCGTCCCGAGGGCGTAGAGCTGCATGGTCTGGAGCGGGCCGCAGGGCATGAAGCCGTTGAGGATACCCACCGCGAAGGGTCCGCGCGAGCGGAACGCGGTGGCTGCCTTCGTGCTTGCCGCGCGCAGGCGGGCGGGAACGAGGCGTGCGAGGCGCGGCGCGCCTTTGAGCAGCCCGAGCATCCTGAGGCCGAGTATCACCATGAACAGGCCCGCGAGGCCGGCGATCGCGCCCCGCACCAAGGGGGAAAAGCTGAAGGCGGCGCCGAGGGCGCCGACGATGCCGCCGATCACGGTGTACGAGAGGACCCGCCCGCCGTTGTAGAGGAGGCCGGGCGCCAGCCGTCTGAGCCTGCTCCGGATATCGGTCCCCGGCGTCTCGTCGCGCCGCCGGACGCTTTGGGACAGACAGATGCCGCCGCACATCGCGACGCAGTGGATCGAGGTGAGGAGACCGACCACGAACAGCATGGCGTAGCCTAAGGACGCGTCGACCTTGGGAAGCGCGTTGAAGAGACCGCTCGAGCTCGCGAGGAGGTACAATGCGGCGAGGAGGACGCCGAAACCGACGGCGGCCTTCGTGCCGGCTTCCCGCTTCTCTCGGACCGCATACCCAACCTTTTCTATGGTCGATTTGATGGTCCCCAGATCGACGAGAGCACCGTCGTACTCGACGTCGACCCTCCCGCCGCGAACCTGCGGCCGGGCCTCGGTCACGCCGTCGAGAGCCAGGAGGCTCTTCGATATCCTCGATTCGCACGCGGGACACGTCATCCCGTCCACGTATATGGTCGCACGCGCTCCAGCCATTCAGCTTTCCTCCGGTCTATAACCCGTTCTTGGCGGAACTATACCGGGGGAGTGTGAACGCCGTATGAACGTAGTGCGCTTTTTGAGTGGAGTCGTATTACGATCTTCAATCCAGGGCAGCGAGACAGGCGGAAGCGATGCCTTTCGCCGACAATCCAGAATTTTTCGGCTGCTGCAAACGGATCCAGCCAGAGTGTTGGATGAGATCGATAGACCCCAGAAGAAATTGGGGGTTTTTCCTCATTTGAATCTTGAGTGTTCCACCATACACTGTCCCCGATGTGGAGGACACAACAGAAACCGCTCCAGAAGTTCCTACCCCATTCTCACCCAATAGAGCGCCAGTCCGAATTCGACCGAGGCGGGCGCGAAGACGGTTCCAAAGGTCTGAGGGAAATCGCCTTCGCTGTCGGAATGAAAGCCTCCCAGTGAAACGCGGCAGCCTCCTGGGTTATTATACCCCGAGCATTTTTTCCACTTCCCTGGCCTTTTTCTTTTTCCCGAAGGTGCATTCCCTACAGCGCTGCTTGTCTCGGCATTTGTTGCAGACCATTTCCGCGTCCACCATGTCCGGGATCATGTCCACTATCTTTTCCACGGCCTTGGTCATGTGGGTTCCGTACGCCCACGCGAGGCGACGGATTGAGACGGTAGCGCGCATTGAAAAGGGCGGTGTATACGGCATAAGAGACCTCCTGTACGGATTTACCCGATACCGAAGCACGGGCATCTTGAGGGCACGCTCTCCCCCGCCGCCACGCTCCCGGAAGGGCGGGCGGCGCGGGGATTTTTTGTCCTCACCTATCCCGGACAAAAATCCCCGCGCGGCCCGCCCCGAACGGATACACCGATCTTCGTCTCTTCATGATGCCGCCGACTGTACCCCGTCTAGGGCCGCAACCCGCGAGGGAAAGAATTGTCTCATGCCCGTGCCCGCAGGGCTTGGCACGCCCTTTGACGTGCGCTCACCGCGCGATATTCAAAGGGCGTGCCAAAGGGCTTGCGACGAGGAAAGGTCAATGCATTTCTTATCTCTGCGGGGTGTGGTCTTTCCCCCTGCCCCAATCCATGGGTCCGCCAGAGCGTCAGGAATCCGCTTAGCACCTTTATCAATAAAGGCCTATTGTGAGTGTCTCACGGTGCTATTTACGAATATTTGATGCGAAAGATCGACCTGTAAAGCTACCAATTGACCAGACACCATATACGTAAGGAACCTGAAGATGACGACATACGCGTCACCAGGATCACAACGACAGGTCCACGATTTTAATCCTACCCAGACTGATTTTCTCAAACGGCCGCGCGCGCTCCCCGCCTATGAAAAAAGCCTCGATGACGGACCGCGTGTAGCTTAGCCCGTTTTTTGATGACGGATTGAGGATAGGATTCTGTGATATACGGTGATACCGGCTACTACTCTATATTAATATTTTCTTCTTTTTTTATTAGTGACATTAAAAAAGAAGAAAGAGAGGAAAAAGAAATTAATATAGGAAAAAAGTCCGAAAATGACGCTTTCTAGCCGCTTGCCGTCATCCGACCGGGAGCACGGCCTATGCCTTCTTTGAGCGCCGGGCGTGAATGCGTACGACGAAAAAGGACAACCGAGACGAGGAATGGCCCGCATTTACGCCCGGCGCGAGGCTGCCGCAAGCGCAGGAGGGTGACCGCTTGGGATTCTTGGGCGCCGGTCGTGAATGCGAAGGACGAGGAAAGGTCAACGCTACAATGGCGGCTTCGCGTTCACGATGGGCGCACCGGTCACACCACCGAGTAAGCGGTTCGCGGGGAGCGCGTGGACCGGGAGACTTTTTCCACGGCGAGAGGCGACGCGCTCCCCGCGATCCGCGAAAGGCCGCGAGCGAAGCGAGCGCCGAGAAGAATACAGCCACAGTCTGCGAGACGGAGTGATGCCTCTTCACCGAGCAAAAGTCCTACGGGCTCTTTCATCCGGGAATCTACGGAGCAAAGGCCTACGGAGGGTCAACCGAAAGAATTCCCGCCGCGGGGGGACAAGCGGAGCGCGCCGGAGCCCCTAAGAGTCCCCCCTTCCCCCAGGGTTCAACCCGTTACCTTAACCGGGGTATGCAGGGGGGTGAGGGGTCCTGGGGGGAGGGGGGACGGCAGGGGCGTAGGGCATCCCCCCGCGGCGGGAATTCTAACCAACGCTTCCTCCGAGAAATGTTCCCGGATGAAAGAGCATGGTCGGAGCGCGCGCGGGAGGATAAGGGCATGGATGCCCCCGACCACGCGCGCTCCGGGCGAGGAGCGCCCATGGACGGGCGCGACGAGCGATATCAAAAGGCCTTTCCAAGAGGGTGAAAACGAGGTAGTGTCCATCATTGTGTAGGTTAAATGTTGTCATACTTGAGCGATATAGGTATCACTACGTATCACTTAAAGTTTGACTAATTCTTTATCCTATATTACAATATACCAAGAAATCCTACTGGATGGTATCCGGTATTGGTACGGGTTGTCTCAGAGGCACGGAGGCGCGGGAAAAGATTCCGCGCCTCCCTGCCTCACCGGTCGGAATGCCGGGGTAACGCTCAGTTCTCCACGAGTTCGTTGGCTGCGGCGACGAACTGGTCGATCTTCTTCTCGGCCATCAGGCGGTCCAGGCTCGCGTTGATGGCGGCCACGAAGGTCTCGTTGCCCTTCTTCACCGCGATGGCGGAGCCGCCGTCGTCGTCCTTGAACGTGGGGGACGCGAGGGCGAGGTCGGGGTTTCCGCCGACGTAGGCCTGGGCGACCGGGAGCTCGGCCACGATCGCGTCGACATTGCCGCTCTTGAGGTCCAGGACCAGGTTCTTGATCGTCCCGAGTTCCTTGACCTGGGCGCTCTCCTTCTCGGCGTCCGCGTCGGAGAGCCCGAGGATCTGCTTCTTCGCGATGCCGACCTGGATGGTGCCCTTCTGCGCGGAGAGCTTGGCGGTCTTGAGCGCGTCCACGGTGGCGTACTTTTCGACGTCGCCGGCGCGGACCATCACGCCGTGGACGGCGTAGTAGTAGGTCGTGGTGAAGTCCACGCTCTGCTTGCGCTCTTCGGTCGGGGTCATGCCGGAGATGACGATGTCGATGGTGCCGGCCTGGAGGGCCGCGAGGAGACCGTCGAACTGCATGTCCTTGATCTCCAGGGTGACGCCGAGGTCCTTCGCGATCTCTTCGGCGATGGCGATATCGAAGCCGACGATGACGTCCTTGCCGTCCTTGATCGAGTGGAACTCGTAGGGCGGATAGTCGGCCGAGGTGCCGATGATGAGCTTGCCGGCTTTTTTGACCTGCGCGAGCTTATCGCCGGCGTCTTTCTTGGCGCAACCGCCCAGGACGAGGACCGCGAGTAGCGTCAGCGCTACCAGATTCTTAAGGTGCTTCATGTTTCCTCCATGGTGGTGCATATTTATGCATCGAAAAGAATAAAGATACATCGGCCCGTTTTAGTCAAGCCCACGGGCAGCGGAAAGCCAGGGACAGAGCGCGCGCTCGGCCGCGTCCACGGCCGCGAAGAGGCCGAGCCCGAGGATCGCGAGGGCGACGACGCCGCAGTGGAGGTCCGCGTAGGCCACGCGGCTCCAGGCGTCCATGATGAAATAGCCCATGCCGCTGTCCGAGGCGAAGGATTCCGCGAGGAAGAGGACGGCGATGGCGGTGCCCACCGAGAGGCGGATGGAGGAGAGCAGGGCCGGGAGCGAGGCGGGGACGATGACGTGCCGGAGGAGGTCCAGGCGGCCGCCGCCGAAGGCGCGGACGGCCTGGAAGGCCCGCGCGTCCAAGGACCGGAAGGCGTCGCGGAGGCTCACGATGGCCTGGAACACGACGATGAGGAAGATGAGGGCGATCTTGGACGCGTCGCCGAGCCCGAGGAGGAGCATGAGCACCGGCAAGAAGACCACCTTCGGTACGGGGTAGGCCAGGTAGAGGAGGGGGGACGCGGCCCGGTCGAGGGCCGGGAAGCGGGCGAGGAGGCCCGCGACGGGTACCGCCGCAGCGACGGAGAGGCCGAGGCCGACGAGGACCCGGCCCGCGCTCGCGGCCGCGTGGCGGACGAGGTCTCCGGAGGCGACCAGGACGGCGAAGCGCCGCGCCACGGCCGGGAGGGAGGGGAAGAGGCGCGGACCCGCGGCGAGGCGGAGGACCTCGTAGAGGACCAGGACGGCCGCCGCGGCGCCGAGGGCGGAGAAGGAGCGGCGCAGGGCGAGCCGGAACTTCGATTCACGCATCGCGGCCTCCGTTCTCCGTTCCGCCTTCCCGGGTTCCGGTGCGTCGGGAGGCGCGGAGCGCGGCGCGGAGCCGGGCCTCGATCTCCGTTCGGTTTGAAGGATCGTTCGGGAAGCACTCCACGACGAAGCGCGATCCGGCGTCGCGGCCGTCCGTTATCGCGGCCGCCCCGGAACTGCGGCCGCCGTCCGTTACTCTTGCCGCCCCGGCGCCGACGGACGCGTCCGCGCGGAAGAGTATGAGTCGGTCGGCCACCCGGAACGCCTCGGCGATGTCGTGCGTGACGAGGACCGGGGTCGTGCCGTGGCGGGCGGGGAGCGACCGTACGAGGTCCTGGAGATCCTCCCGGATATCGGCGTCCAAGGCCGAGAAGGGTTCGTCCATGAGGAGGAGGACGGGCTCCGGCGCCAAGGCCCGCGCGATGGCCGTCCGCTGTTTCTGACCTCCTGAGAGCGTCGCCGGCCACCGGTCGGCCAGGCCCCCGATGCCGAGCTCGGCGAGCAGGGCCTCCACCCGGCGGCGGTCTTCGCCGTTCGCCCTCCGGCGGTCCCGGATCTCCAGACCCATGAGCGCGTTGGACCGGACGGTCTTCCAGGGGAAGAGGCCGTAGTCTTGGGGAATGAGGGCGACGCGTCGCCGGTCCTCTGCCCGCGGGAATTCCACCGTGCCCCGCTCCGGCGGCACGAGACCCGCCATCAGGTGGAGGAGGGTGGTCTTGCCGCAGCCGGTCGCGCCGACGATCGCGTGGACGCGACCGCGCTCCAACTCCAAGTCCAGGTCCCGGAGGACGCGGCGGTCGCGGTACCCAGCGGAGGCGCCGCGGATCGCCAGGACCGGTGCGCTCGATTCGGCCACGCCCACTCTCAGGGCAGGACGCCCGCCGCGAGGATGTCCGCGGCGGCCACGCGCTGCGCGATGAGGCCCCGGGCCATCATCCACGCGGAAGCGCGGTCTATCTCCGCCGCCGCCGTAGGCTCGTATTTCGGGAAGGCGGGGAACGCGACCGTCCGCGCCTGGTCCTCAGAGAAGCCGAGGCGCGAGGCGAGGAGGGGGCGGTACTTGTCCGGAGCTGCGGCGATGAGGAGGCGCGCGCGGTCCACGGCCCGCCACAGGGCGCGGTGGGCTTCCGGCCGGCGCCGGAGATCGCCCCGATAGAACATGAAGAGGTCGGGGTCGAGGCCTGCGGCCAGGGAATCGGCGACGATGGCGCAGCCGTCCGCCGCCGCGAGTTCGTCGAAGGGGAGGGGCAGGGAAGCCGCCTCGAGCTTCCCCTGCAGGAGGAGTTCCAGGCGGACCGGGATGCGCGCGACGTCGACCTTGCGGTAGTCGGCGACGCCCGCGGCCCCCATGAGCGAATCCAGGACGTATTCGATGACGGTGCTTTTGGAGATGCCGATGGAGGCCCCCGCGAGATCGGCCGCGCTCGCCTCCCTGCCCGCCTTCCGGGCCGCGGCGACGATGGCGGGCCCCGCGACGAGGGAGAAACGGTTCGGGGCGGCGGCGACGATGCGGAGGTCGAAGCCGCCGCGGAGGTTCGCGATGGCGGCGATGACGTCGGCGTTGCAGCCGTCCAAGGCGCCCGCCTGCAGGGCGGCGTCGCGTTCCACGGCGCTGCGGAAGACCTTGAACTGGACCTGGACTCCCTCGGCGGCGAAGAGCCCTTCGCGCTCGGCGACGAGGAAGGGGAGGCCGGTGAAGTCGGCCATGAGTCCGACGCGGATGGCCTCGCTCGGCTCGGCGCCGGCCGCGGGGGCGGCGAACGAGGCGAGGGCGAGAGCGGCGGCGAGGGCCGCGGAGAAGAGGCGGAAGGAGACGCGCTGCATGGTGCGCTCATGATATAGCATTCGGACGCGGGTGGAAAAGCCGCGGACGGACGGGGGGTCCCTTGACGTACGCGGCCCGGCGCCCCTACTATGGATCATTCCGGATCATCCATGAGCACAACCGACATACTTCCGCGGC